>NZ_JBVIRY010000047.1:0-56924 GCF_055575795.1 Kitasatospora sp. NPDC034023 | reverse complement strand
CACCCCCGCCCGGGTCCGGCGCGGGTTCCGCAACATCCGCACGACCCTGCCCTGCCCAGCCGCTGTTGCGAGACCCTCCCGACCCGGACCCGGGCCCCCACCCGGGCAAACCAACCGCCACCGAGCACCCGACCACAACATCGGACTCGCCCTGGTCACCAACCAGTAGCGAACAGGCAAGCGAGGATCCGAACGCGACAGAAGAACATCACCGGAGGTAAAACAACAAGCTAAGGTCATCGACACCTGCGCTGAGCTGCATAAAGTCGGCCCGACTGGCCTCGCGCCACACTTCTCCCCCAGAGAACGAAGATCTACGCGCTCCTCCAGCGCGCCCTCGAACGCTCCAACCGCGCCGGCCTCGCCCTGTTCTCCATGCGCGGCAAGGAGTATCTGACCGCGATCAAGGCCGAGCGCGGAATCCTGACCGCCCACACCATGCACTTCGCCGACGAGGTCCGCGACCCCCGCCGCGAGGTCGGCAACCTCCCCGACGAGGACCTCCCGCTCCCGGAGCGGGAGCTGTCCACGGCCGAGCAGCTCATCGAGATGCTGGCGATCGACTGGGACCCGGCCCAGTGGCACGACACCTACAGCGAGAAGGTCCGCGACCTCGTCCAGGCCAAGGCCGAGGGCCGCCAGATCGCGGTCAGCCAAGGCCCGCCCGCCGAAGCCACCAACGTCGTCGACCTCATGGCGATCCTCGAACGCAGCCTGGAACAGGCCCGCCACCCCGCGGGCGAGCCCGCCGACGCCAAGCCGGAGAGCCGGCAGCGCAGGAGCACCGCGAGCAGCCGAGGCCCGGCTGCCACCGCGCCCAGGACGCCGAAGGCCGCCAGCGGCACGAAGAGCACCTCCGCCCGCCGACAGGGCGCCACTGCCCCGGCCGCCCGCAAGAGCGCCAGCAAGACGCGGACCGCGAAGGAAGACCTGGACGCGCTCACCAAGGCGCAGCTGTACCAGCGCGCGGCCGACCTCGACATCCCGCACCGCTCCACGATGACCCGTGACCAGCTCCAGGACGCCCTCGAACACGCCCCCGTCAAGCGGGGCCGGCAGCTGCGAAGCGCCTGACGAAAGCCGCGCGTCACAAGCGCCGAGCCGGGCTGAGTGCCAGGTGCTCAGCAGACGATGTACATGCTCTGCCAGCCGAAGGGCGTGGACTGCTCTGCGTCCCGGTTGCTGCGAAGCACGGTGTGGACCGGGTTCCGGCCGTCAGCCGCGTTGTGCATCCGGCCGTCCTGCCCGCGCGGGATCCACCTGTAGGAGCCGTGGAAGGGGATCTGGTGGGATCCGCAGCCGTTGGTCCAGATCAACGACGAGGCATGGGAGTGGGTACGCGGGAAACACCATCTGCGGGCCCAACCGATGCGTTCGAGCTGCACTTCATGGTGCCGACAGGGACCCCTCGCCAGCTTCTCCGCGCCCGTCAGCGTCCAGCTCGGCGCGCTGGGCGCCCAGGCGCTCGCACAGTTCGATCTCCTGCTGGTGAGCGGTTCGCCGGGACGGCGGATGCGTAGTCGGTGTGCCTCTGAGACATATCGCAGTCTGGAGAACGACGGGGTCCGTGCGGCCGCGTGGCGTGGGGACGGTGATGTCCAGCTCTGGTCGCGGCGGGGCAACCCGCTGTCCGACCGCTACCCAGAGCTGCTTCCCGCGCTGCGGGCCGCCCTGAAGCCGGGCTGCGGGCCTTCTTCTTCTGGGAACGCCGGTTCTGCGGCATCGCAAATCCTTCGACACTGCCGCCCCTGACGATCCCCTCGAAGGCCTCGGCTACATGGCGTGGACGTGTTCTACGCGCTCAGCATGTCTCATGAGACATGCCGGTTAGGCCGCTTCTCACCGATCATCCGATGCAGATGTTCTTTGAGCAGGTTCCCGAGGGCCAGGCCGCCACGTACTGCCCACTTGGACGTATGCGCCGCAAGCGGCCTGCACGGCGACGAGCGGATGGTCGCCCTCGACGCGGAGTGCGTGCGCCCCGTCGGTCTTGGCGTCATCCGCTCGCGCCGCGACGGGTCGGCGCTTGCTACCAGCGCGGGCTACATGGTGGTGGCCGATCCGGAGGGAAACGGGCTCTGCTTGGACTCAGCGATGGGGAACTGCACCCCGGTGAGGACTTCGGAGACGGCCCACAGCCGCTGCTGGACCACTGCCTCGTACGACTGCGGGCTGGAGGTGACCAGTCGGGGGTGACCCTTGACCTCGTTGCGTCCGCCGGGGCCGTAGTACTGGCCGCCGAGCGCGGCGGGGTCGGTGGCGGCGCGCAGGGTCGGCAGCGCGCCCATCGCCGGCGTCTGGGTGATCAGCGGCGCGAGCCAGGTGAGCGGAAGCCGGAGGGTCGCGGGGCTGTTACGGGCGAGCTCGGTGCTGGACAGGCCGGGGTGTGCGGCCACCGCGACGGTGGTGCCGTGCGTGGCGAGCCGGCGCTGCAGCTCGTAGGTGAACATGAGGTTGGCCAGTTTGGACTGACCATAGGCGGCTGCCCGGCTGTACGACCGCTCCCATTGCAGGTCGTCGAAGTGGATCGCGGCTCGGATGCGGTGGCCGGTGCTGCTGACCGTCACCACGCGCGATCCGGGCACCGGCAGCATCAGGTCCAGCAGCAGCCCAGTGAGCGCGAAGTGGCCGAGGTGGTTGGTGCCGAACTGCATCTCGAAGCCGTCCCGGGTGGTCTGCTTCGGGGTGTACATCACGCCGGCGTTGTTGATCAGCAGGTCGAGCCGGTCGAGCCGGGACCGCAGCGCCGCCGCCGCGGTCCGGACGGAGTCGAGCGAGGTCAGGTCCAGCGCTTGTACGGTCACGTCGCCGTCATGCGGGCCGCGGCCTGCTCGCCCTTCTCGACGTTGCGCACGGCGAGCACGACGGAGGCCCCGCGCTCGGCGAGCGCCTTGGCGGTCTCGTACCCCAGGCCGGTATTGGCCCCGGTCACCACGGCCACCCGCCCGCGCTGGTCCGGAATATTTGCCGTCGTCCACTTCTCACTCATGCCGGACTCCCACCTAGTTACGTACCGAAGGTATCTTGCGTCTGCGACGATAAAGTACTCCCGGTACATTGTCAACGTACCGCAGGTACCTAAGCTAGGCTGGTGATCGTGACTTTCCAGCGGGCGCGAACCGAAGAGCAGCGGGAGATCCGCCGACGGGCGATCCTCGACATGGCGTCGGCGATGCTCGATGAGATGCCCGTGGCCGCGGTCACCCTGAACGAGCTCAGCCGCCGGGTAGGGCTGGCGAAGCCGAACGTGCTGCGCTACTTCGAGTCTCGCGAGGCGGTGCTGCTGGAACTGCTGGACCGCTTCCTGCAGGAGTGGCTGACGGAACTGGCAGGCGAGTTGGCCGCCGGCATCGACGAGAATCTGCCCATGGCCGAGCGAGCGGCAGCCGTGGCCGAGATTCTCAGCCGCTCGCTCTCCGGCCGAGTGGTGTTGTGCGACCTCTTCGGTGCACAGAGCAGCGTCCTGGAACACAACGTCTCCGTCGAGGTCGTCGCACGCTACAAGCGCGCCTCCCTGGACCGCCTGACAACCATGACCGCCCTGCTCCTGAAGTACCTGCCGGAGCTGGGCGAGAACGCGACGCTGTTCAGCCTGCAAACCATGCTCATGGCCGGCGCGCTGCCGGCGTACAGCACACCCCCACCCAGCCTGCAGGCGGCCTACCAGGCCGAGCCCGACCTCGCCCGCTTCCACTTGGAGCTGAAGGACTACTTGAAGCTGGCCCTGACCGCAACCCTCCTGGGCGCGCTACCCCGCCGCTGACCTGCGTCGCACTGGAACAGGCAAAAATCCTCTGCTCTTCTCGCACGCTCGGAGGGTGGAGGCCGGGGTGCCCGAACTCAGCGAGCCGTGCATGTGACCTGTTGCTTATAGCGGGGGCCGCGAGGGCGGAAAGGCGTGACGGTGGTTGTGGCGTCTTTGGCGAGTTGCTGCCGTAGGGCCTCGTTGTCATGGAAGAGGGCGGCGATCGCCGTCTGGGCGGCCTTCGGCTTCTTCTCCCGGAGCGTGCACTCCTGGGCCTTCGCGGTCAGGCGCTTCTTGAGGTCGGCGATGGCGGCATCGCGTTTCGCCTCACCGGGGGTGGCCTTGCCATGGGCCGCAATGTGGGCGTCCCACTCGGCTAGAACGGCCCGAGCCCGGCTCATGGTCGCGCGGCTGACCTGGGCTTCTTCGTAGAGATTCTCCTTGGTGAGGCGACCATCGGTCCGCTGCGGCCGTCCCTCGAAGAGGCGAGTCATCGCGGCTCGCAGGGCCGCGGCGGTCTTGGGCTGACCGTGTCCTCTGGAGCGTCGGTGGGTCGGGTCACCGGGGATCACCGGCCATCTTGACGACGTTGCAGGTCATGTCGAGTTCGCGTTCGGCGAGGTCGCGGCGGCAGGCGGGTGTGGAGGGGGTGTTGATGAGCTCGAGTTGGCGTGGTCTCGTCGAGCAGCGCCGTCGACAGGTACTTGCCGTACTCACACAGCGGTGGCACCGGCATCTGCGTCTCCTCGTCGAGGAACATCGGCGTCCCGTCAAGCAAGCCGCGCCGCTTCAGTAGTGCAGCGACCTCCGCGGCTGAGATGACGTCAGCCTCCAGGAACTGCTCCAGCAGCCCGGACCGCACAAAGGCAAGATCCACTCTCGTCCCTCCCTGCAGGCAGACAGGGCGCTCCCGTCAGCTCACCCGCCCCACCACCACAACGGAGCGAAACTGAACCACAGATCTCATGAGACAGAACTGAACAGCAGAAAGAAGACCTGGTGCATCTCCTCCAAACCCGATGCCCCGCCCGCCACCGTACAGGCTGCCCAGGTGCGGGCCCTGTCTGATGCGTAAGGCCTCGACGCCGCCCCCCGCTCCCGCCTGGTCCAAGCCGTCCTCGACCGCCAGCTGCGCAACGCCCGTGGTGGCGAAGCCACCTCGCGCTCCCGTCCCGGCGCGTCGCCGATGATGAGACTCCCTGGATTTCCCCACCTCACGCTCGGGTGTTCCTCAGACCTGCTCGCGCGATTCCCCACCCTGTGGTCCGTTGACTTGCGGACGGATGCCGTTCGGGAGAGGCCGCCGTATCCGCTGAAGTCACCGGCACCGTCGTACGGAGGGCACGGGGGCGTGCGAGGCGAGCAGGACTCGCAGGGGTGTGGTGTCGGGCGTGTCGGCGGTGGCGGCGTCGAGGGCGTCGTCCATGCCTTCCTCCCACGCGTCGGGCAGCGCGAGCCCGGGCCGCCCCGCCCACGCGATGTCCGCCGTGGCCTGCCCGACGGCGACCAGACGGAGGTGGACCAGGCCCGCGAGCGCGTCGAAGACCCTGGGCCGGACGAAGTTGCGGGCCGACCGCCCGGTCAGCCGCGCCGCCTGGGGCGGCTTCGGCATCCGGTCGGCGACCTCCGGCCACAGCAGACCACGGTCGAAGGCGTCGAGTATCTCCTCCAGCCCGGGCAGTTCTCCGTCCGGCTCCGAGGAGCGCAGCGTCCTGGCCACCGCGAGGCGCAGGGGGCGGGACCATCCGTCGGCATCGACGACCGCTCGGGCCAGGACCAGTTCGTCCCAGCTCATCCGCCGCATCGCCGAAGCCTCCGGTGGCAGAGCGCGCGCCTCCAGCACCGCGAACAGATGGTCCGGCTCGCGCAGCAAGCTCAGCGCGTCCGGCCCGTCCTGCCGGTCGCCACCGCCAGGTGGCAGCGCCTCGATCAGGGCGATCCGCTCCGCGGTCGGCGGGTGGGAGTCGTACGGGTGCGGGCGCGGTGGGCGGCTGCCGGTGGCGAGCTGGGCGAGTTGCTCTGCCGTCCGGGCGGCGAGCAGCCGGCGGAAGCCGCCGCCCACCTCGCCCACCGGCGGAAGCGCCGCCAGCGGCTCACCCAGGGCGGCGTACGTCGCCAGGTAGTGGCGGTATGCGGCCTCGAGCACCCAGGTGGCGTGCAGCGCGGCGGCCACCGCCTCGCGGCCGGCGTGCCGGGCGGCCACCTGGTCAGCCACGAGCTCCTGCTGACGGGCGACCGACTGCGAAGTCCTTAGGAACATCCGGGCGTACGCAGCGTAGAGGCGGCCCACCGGGTGGTGCAGCCAGGTGCCGCCGGCCTCGAACGCCCGGACGGTGTGCACGACCGCCGCCCGGCCGCGCATCGTGAGGCCGCCGAGCCGGGTGTCCCCGTGGCCGAAGTGGCCGAACTCGTGCGCGAGGACGGCGCGCAGTTGCGGGACGGTCAGCCCGGCCAGCAGCGGCAGTCCCAGGGACATCCGGCGCCATCCGGGCAACAGCCCCAGCAGATGGCTCTGTTCGGCGACGCCCGCGTTGACCTCTCCGATCAGGAACAGCTCCTCCGGCGGACGTTCCCCCGCCGCCCGGGCGGCGGCGCGGACCTCCTCCCACAGCTCCGGCTGCTCCTGCGGCGTGACCGCCACGGCCCCCGGCACCGGGCCGAGCCGTCCGGCGCGCAGCGAGGCGACCGTGCCCCGGATGATCGCCACCGCCAGGAACACGGTGACGGCCAGCACGGTTCCCTCGAACCAGGCCGCCCGCTCGGTGAGCAGGTGCGTCACCAGCAGCCAGTCGAGTACGGCCATCGCCGCCAGCAGGCCCGCACCCATCAGGTGGAAGCCGACCAGCAGCACCACCGCCCGGAGGGCACGCAATCGGAACGTCATCGGAGAACCCCCGCACAGCTCGGCCGGCCCGCGCGGGCCGACGATGATCGCGCGGAGCCTACCGCCCAGCTCAGAGGCCCTCACCAGCAGCCCCTACCCACCTCGCGGCGGGCCGCTGCGATCCGCGCCGACTACAGCCCGGGCGGGACACGGCATCGAGAAGGAACCAGGGGCCAGAACCTCGGCGCTCACTGAGACTCCCCACTCAGTTGAACACCGGAATGAGTGGGGAAGCGTGAGTAGTCCTGGCCGTTTTCCGAGATCCTCATCAGGGAGAGCGGCACCCCCATGCCACAGGCCCCACAGACACACAGGACACCAGGGACGGGCCTACGGCCCGAGACCGCCGGCCGACAAGGGCACGGCTGTCACACCCCGCCTGTCGCGCCCCGCCACACACAGGGATTCCCGGGTCCCCGCCCACGTCACACCACACGACAGGCCACGCGACAGCCCAGCGCGACACCCCAGCGCGACAGCCGGGACGGCCGCCCGGCGGCCAGGACGGCGGCGGCCCAGCCGCGGGGATGGCAGCCCGGCGACGGCCAGGACGAGGACCGAGCGGCGGGCCTCAGGCCGACACCGGCTAGGACGGCGGCGACCCGGCACGCCGACGACGGGGCGGGCGGTGGACCGCGGCGACACGGGGACCCCGTCGGTCGGCGCACCCGGTGATCGCCCGGCAAACGGCCCCGGCCGAACACGACCCGGACCATCCCGGGCCCGGCACCGCGGCCCGGGCACCGGGCCTGCGGCACCGGCTTGGCGGGTGGGGCAGTGCTGACGAGCCGTCCTCCAGGCCCTTGTTCCCCGGACGCCGGTTAGGCCGTAACCACCCCCGTGCAGACCGGGAGGTCTGCCGTTTTGTCTCCAGTGCTGGACACTCCGACACCGGCCCCACCCACGACTGCACCATAGAAGCCCCCACCGACACACCCGTGCGCAGCAGACGGCCCCGGCAGCAGACAGCCCCGAACCAGAGCCCGCAGACCGACCAGGACCGGCAACCCGCACAGGAACCCAAGGCGCAGCGGGGAGGCAGCGGCCGAAAGCTCGATCACTTGCCGAGCCGCGTGCAGGCCACTCGGCTACGGAAGGGCTTGCGTGATGAGGCCGTTCAGATGGCACTCCAACGCGGCGAGGTTGAAACACGTGGTGATCGGCAGGGTGGGGTGCCGTCTGCAGCTGGCCCTGAGGGAGTCGGACAGGCCGTCGAAGGTGAGGACTCTTTCATGAGCGACCCGGTAGAGCACGTACTCGGAGCCGTCGATCTCCTCGATGGGAAGGTCGCCCTCCCAGGCGTCCTCGTACCACCTGCGGAGACACGGCTGATGAAGAGGAGCGCGCGTTGGCCCACGGCGAGTGACCGCTGGCCCCAGTGAGTCGGTTTGCCAACGAAGCGGATCTCCGATCCCACCTTGCCCGCGAAGACCCGTGCCAAGTACACCTCTTCGACGATCGCGGTGAACTGCTGCGGGGCAGGCGAACCAGTGATCACTGCCCTGATCAGATCGTTCCGCTCCACCTTCTCCTGCAGAAAGCTCATGGGCCGATTGTCCTCCTTGCCAATGGCCGGCGAAAGACCAGCCAAGGCCGGCGGACCGGCCCAGGCCGGTGCAACACGCCCGCCCCGGCTGGGACAGCCCTACCAGGCAACCCCGAGGCCCTGCGTTCCTGCCGTGACCGCCGCTGGATCCGGAAGCGGCGCGCCGCCACTGGTGAGGGGGGTGGTTGAGGGGCCGGTCGTGGGGGGCGTGCGGTCAGTGGTGCAGGTGGTCGGGCCGTTTGGCGATCCGGGCCGTGATCCGCACCACGGGGAAGGCGATCGTGTACCCGGCGGTGAACAGCACCACCGGCAGCAGGATGAGTGCGCGGTGGTTGAGTCCCATGTCCAGGAGCAGGGGGGAGAGCAGTGGCGGGCCGGCCAGGACGGCTGTGGTCAGGGCGGCGTGCCCGACGGAGCGTGCCGTGCAGGCGACGGCGATGCCGGTGACCACCGGGGCGACGAAGTAGAACCCCATGCCGGTCGCCCGTGCCCCGAAATGGCTCCCGGCCAGGGGCAGGGCGACCTCCCCGGCCGTGATCGAGAGGGCAACCGTCCACGGGATGACGCGGCTCAGGTTCGAGACGGGGTCCGGTGGGGCGACCAGCAGGACGAGAGCGTTGAACGCGAGCAGTACGACCTGGTAGTCGCACAGGATCGGGCGAAAGAGCGCGTGGAGCAGGGGCGTGGCCAGGACGGTCACCAGGGCCATGGTCCTTGCCGCCGTTCGGTGTCCGGCCAGTACCGCCGCCGCCATCAGTACGGCCGGGGCGAGCATCAGCACGGTGACGGTGCCGACGCGGGTGCCGGAGAACGCGTACGTGTCGAACCCGGAGGCGCGGGCGATCTGGACGAGGAACCACAGGTGCCAGGCCGCGAACGTGCCGGCGAGCATCGCGGCGAGCGGAGCGGCGGTGGCCAGCGCCCGGCCCGCCGGCCGGTGGGAGAGCAGGCCCAGCCGTACCCGGGTGCCGTGCCCGGCCACGTCGGCGACCTCCCGTAGCCCGGCGAGCCGGCCGGCCCCGGCGATGTGGTGTTCGGCGTGGTCGGCGATCTCGGCCCGTGCGCCGGCTCCGTAGGAGGCCGGGTAGAGCGCGAGTGCCCACCGGAGCAGCCGGGCGTTCGTCGAGGGCCGGTCCGTGGTCATGCCGCACCTCCCGCGAGCCGGGGCCGGGAGACGGCCAGGCGCCGGTCGGCCTCACGCAGGGCTGCGCGCATCCGCTCGCTCTCCTCCGTGAGTGCCGTGGTGCCGGCCGAGGTGAGGGCGAATACGCGGCGGGGGCGCCCGTCGACCGTCTCCTCCCGTTCGACCCGGATCAGCCCTTCCGCCAGCAGCCGGTCCAGGGTGCCGTAGAGGGAGCCGGCTCCGAGCCGCACCCGGCCGTCGGAGATCGCGGCCACCTCGTCACCGAGCGCGTAGCCGTGCCGGGGCCGGTCCGCGAGGGCTGTCAGCAGGAGGAAGGTGGGCTCCTGCATGGAGCGTTTCTTCGTCATGCCCACCACCATAGTACGGTCACCGTAATGTCTGGCAAGAGCGAAGCGATCGGCAGTCATCTCGGTTGCTAGTGCTGTGAGCGCATACGTTCGCCGGATTGGTGGGTGTTCAGGCCGCTGGCGCGGTGCGGCTGGTGGAGGCGGAGATCGCCGGGCAGCTGAACCTTCGCGGTGCAAAGCTGTCAGGCATGGACACTGACAGGCGCTCGCTGTCAGGCGAAGAGCTGAAGTCCGGATCTGCTCTGCTCGATGTGGGCTTCACGGCGGTCGGCACTGCGGTGCTCGACCGGGCTCATATGAGGAATTGTCAAGACCTGTGGTTCGGGGGTTCGTGCCGTTGGCCGGGGTGCCGGGCGGAGTGTCTTTTATGGCCGTTGCGAGGGCAGCGGCTGAAGCTCGGGCCAGCGGGTGAGCATGCTCTCGCGCATGGCCGCGGCGAGCCGTCCGAAATCCTTCAGCTCGCTGCACCCGGTGGCCATCTGGCTGACGGCCCGGAGACGGTGTGCCAGCCGCTGGCGGGCGGTCGCGGTGCCCCACTTCCAGTCGCGATTCGGGACTTTGCCCAGGTGGTCGATGGTCCCGCGCTGGGCCCGCTGGACCAATGCGTCGCCCCGTAGCAGCCAGCCGGCGCATGCGTCTGTGAGATCGTCTTGGACCTCGCTGCCGGTCGCGCTGCGCCATGCCGTCCGGTAGGCGGTCTCTGCCACGTCGAGCAGTACCCGAGGCGGAGCGGTGGCACACCAGCAGGTCGGGAAGCCGATGCGTAGGTAGGCGAGTTCCACGAGCCCGTTGCCCAGTGAGGCCTGTTCGAAGTCGATGAACCTCACGCCGCTGGCGGTGTGCATGTCGTTGCCGGGACAGGGATCACCGTGCAGCAGGGCATGGCCCGTCATCCAGGTCAGGCGGTTCACCAGGCCGTCCAGCTCGGTTCGCGCGCCGGACGGCACCACCACGCCGAGCGTCTGGGCAAGCCTGAGGAAGGAGTCGGCGTCATCCTGAGTCGGGCCCGACCAGGTCGGAAGACTGTCCGTAGCGTCGGCGCGGGTGGCCGCATGGAGCCGGGCCAGCGCTGACGCGTAGTCCACGATCCAGTCCTCGCGCGGCTCCTGGTGGTCCAAATGTTCCAGGACCAGCACCCGTTCGCCCGGATCGGTGGCGAGGAGCATTGGCACCACGGGCGGGTCGACCTTGGACGCGAGTTGCAGGGCCGTGACCTCGCGGGCATACCTCTCTGCTGCTTCCGGGCCGTCGATGAGCTGCTTGACTACCACGGGTGTGCCCGACAGCTCGGCCCGCCATACCCGCGATCGCGGGCTGCTGCCCAGCCTGCGGGCCCGTTGGGGCGAACCCAGCTCAGCCCTGAGCTTCTCCCCGAAGGGCAGTCGTGACCACATGCCCTCATCCTTCCACACGTGAATACAGTTGCCGGCAGAGCGAGTTGGAGGATCGGCCAGTTCACCCTGCAGCTGGGGCAGGCGCTCGGTAGATCTTGTTCATGCGGCGGTGAGGGCTTCGGGGCGCTCGATGAGCCGGCCACGTTCGAAGCGGGCTCCGGCACGGACGAGTGGAACGAAGTGGGCGCCGTTGACCGAGCGCCACCGGGCCTGGGCGGACTCGACGAGCTTGAAGACCGGGACGAAGTCTCCCGAGGAGAGGCCGTGCAGGTAGAGCAGTGGCAGCACCTCGGCGATCTTCGGGGACTTGCGGCACCAGGGCGGCAGGATCGCCGAGGAGAACCGCTTGCGCTCGCCGGTGGCGTCGTCGACGCGCTTGTCGTTCACCCGCGGGGCCTTGACCTCGATCACACCCGCGGCGGTGGTGACCTTCCTCGGCTGGTGGTAGCCGTTGCGGACAACCAGGCGGCGCCCGCTCTCGTCCTTCTCGTGGGCCAACTCGGCGATGTAGGCGTTGACCTCGGCTTCCAGTGCGGCGGCCAGCATCCGCCTGGCGCCCTCGCGGACGATCTCGTCCAGCGGGCCTCGGTAAAGGGCGATCTCGAAGGCGTCGACGGCCCGCTAGGTCAAGCGGCATGGTGCAGCTCAGCGCCTGTGCCGCTGAGGCTAGTCCGTGCAACACGTGTGGCGCTATCGCTGGATCGAGTGACCCCGGCTCCACCTCGACCCCGCAGAGCTATGCCGATAGTCCTGAGGGAAATACCGGCACCCGAAGAAGCAGCTACCAGTGGTGGTCCCTGAACGACAGCTCGACGCCACTGAGGCCTTGACAGGTGCAGCCGTGACGGGATTCCGGAGGAAAGCCGACCGCCAAATCATCCCGGGCCGCGTTCGGAGGCGCACCGATATCCTCAAATTCCAATAAGATGAGCGCGCTTGGGATTTGGAATCCTGGGGTGGGCCCACCATCGCCTAAAGTATCGGCGGGGCGCAGCCGGGCGCCGGATTCGCTCGCACGTGCGATTCCCTGGCGTGGGCAGAGCGCAGAAGACCTTCGAGTACACCGATGACCTGATCGCGGCGCAGCGGGCGCTGGTGGCCGTGCAGGCCGAGCGCCGCGCGTTCGACCCGGGGCGGCGACCTGGAGGCCGTCCGGCAGGGGCGGAGCGAGGAGCAGCTGGCCGAGTCCGCCCGCCTGGAGGAAGCGGAGCGGCGAGCCTCCCATGCGGTGTGGGCTGACGAGTACTGGGCCGCTCTGTCCGGCGAGGACCGGGTCACCGCCCGCAGCCGGCTCCAGCACATCGACAACGAGCCGACCGCGGCAGCGGCAGCGTAGCGAAGGCCCGCGCCGCTCTGCGGCCGGGGGCTAACCGCAGACGGAGGTTGACGTTCGCGTCCACGCTGTGGCCGACGGGTCGGGGGCGGCGCATCAGGCAGGGGCGGCCACGGGCGCTCGGAGGCTTGCCATCGCGGGTGCGGCAGACGAGTAGTGGTGCCCGGCCTTCGTCGGCCGGGCACCACCGTAGCGGGCCGCTCTACGGCCTTCGGCCCTATTCCGCGTCGATCGGGCGGATGTACTCCAGAGTCCAGGTCTGCTGGAATTCAGGCTTGGGTTCGGTGAGTTCGATCTGCTGACCGCGGTAGCCGGCGGCGCAGGCGAGGCCGCGCTCGGAGATGATCTTGACTCCGCCCAGGACGCTCTCGAAGGTGAACTTCGTCCACTCGCCGCGAGGAACGCTGTTGACCCAGAGCTTGTCCTCGGGGGTCACGATCCCGGCATTCTCCTGGAGGGCCAGGTGGATCACATAGGGCGCCCCCGGCATCGGCTCGATGGGCTCGATGGCCCACTCCTGCTCGATCGGCAGCGGGTTGGCGCGGTCAGCGATGACGGGCGCGCCGTACTTGACTGCGTGCTCGGTCGCGGTCAGCTGGGTGCCCGGGCCGATGATGTGAGCGTGGACCCTGTAGATACCGGGCTTGACTGGGATGGGAGGCATGGAACCCTCTTTCGCTGCCTTGGATGTGACTTGAGGTGGCCATGTGGCACCTCAACTCCACCATGAGCATGGCGCCGAATACGTGAGGCCCGCCAAATCGACTATGGCCTGGGAAATATTCGACTTCATCTGCGATCCCAATGTCCCGCTTGAATGATGCAGATGTTCGATTGTGCTTTGATATTTCGATGTTCTGCTGGTGGTCCCGTTCAGCGTCGCGGGCACCGTCTTCAACGCCGGTAACGCGGACGGGCGTGCGGATGGACGGAGCTGTAGGCGGCGGGCGGGAGCGGCAGGGTGGTCTCCGGCCCGGTCGGTCAGTCCAGGTCGGCGGATGCCAGGGCCACCGCGAGCACCAGGTACGGGACGGCTTCCAGGCACTGCTCGGCCATCATGCTCGGGTCGGACGCCGTGCCCGCGTCGGCCAGCGCCAGCAGCCCGGCACCGATGGCCGCGTCGACCGCCGCGTACAGGACCTCGGCCGCGGTGAACTCCCCGGAGGTGCACGTCCGTCGACAGAAGGGTCGAGGAGGTTTCGTGGTCGCGTGCCGAGCAGGAGGCCGCGCCGGTTCGGACCTCGGACGAGCGGACCCCAGAAAAGTGGGGTTCCGATTCTGTACCCGCAGGCCGAGGCTGGCCGTATGAACACCATCGAACAGAACAAGCAGACAGTGACCGCATTCATCGACGCGCTGTTCACCCGGGGCGACCTGTCAGCCGTCGACGCCTACCTCACGGAGGACTTCGTCAACCACGACCCGCCCATCGGCGTCGGCACCGACCGGGAGGGCATGCGCGCCGCAGGGGCGATCTTCCGGCAGGCGTGCCCTGACTGGCACTCCGACCTTGGGCGCCTGGTCGGCGAGGGCGACGTGGTGGTGGAACTCTTCACCGCTTCTGGCACCCAGCACGGTGAGGTGATGGGCGTCCCCGGTGACGGCCGCACGCTGGTGCTCAAGGGCATCAACGTCTTCCGGCTGCGGGACGGCCGGATCGCCGAACGCTGGGGCCGGCTGGACGAGCTGGGTCTGCTGAGCCAGCTCGGGCTCGTGCCGGACCGGGCGGCGGCGTAGCGTGAGTGCCATGGTCGCCGCCTTGCGGGAGCGACACGTCGAGCGGCTGATCGACAGCTGCTACGCCGACCTGGACAAGCCCGCCCTGACCACCGAGGTGCTGCGCCGCCTACCGGGCATCCTGCCGGTGGAGGCCGCGTTCTTCGCCTCGGTGGACCCGGCGACCCTGCTCTTCACCTCGGCTGTCGCCCAGGATCCGCTGCCCGGTGCCACCCCGCTCTTCCTGGACAACGAGTTCGGCCGCGCGGACGTCAACAAGTTCGCCGCGCTGGCCCGGGGCCCGGAGCCGGTGATGTCGCTGGACCGGGCGACCCGGGGCGAGCGCTCCGTCAGCGCCCGCTACCGCGAGATCATGGCCGGCCTGGGGCTCGGCGACGAGCTCCGGGCCGCCCTGGTCGTTGGGCACGAGTGCTGGGGCGTGCTCTGCCTGCACCGGGCGGACGCGGAAGCCGGCTTTTCCGGCACCGACCTGGACGTCGTGCGCAGGCTCGCCCCGCACTTGGCCGAAGGCCTTCGCCGTGACGTCGTGCACCAGGCGCTGAGCGGCGACGGGGCCGGAACTGCGGGCGGCCCCGGCGTGATCGTGCTCGATCAGGGGCTCTCGCTGGTCTCGATCAGCCCGGACGCCGAACAGTGGCTCGCCCGGCTTGAGGGGCCCGAGATCCAAGGCCTGCCGATGCCGATCTACTCGGTGGCCGTCCAACTGGCCCGGGCGCCCGACGCGTCGCCGGAGGCCGCGCATCGGCCTGGCTCGGTCAGGCTGCGCACCGCCGACGGGCAGTGGCTGACCCTGCATGCCACCCGTCTGCGGGGGCGGGCGGGGGAGCAGATCGGGGTGGTGGTCGAGCCGGCGCCCGCCGCCGAACTCGGCTCCCTACTGCTGGCTGCCCACGGCCTCACCCCGGCCCAGAGCCGGGTCACCGCCCTGGTACTGCAAGGGTGCTCCACCCGGGAGATCGTGGCCCGGCTGCACGTCTCCGGGTACACCGTGCAGGAGCACCTGACGGCGGTGTTCGCCCGGTTCGGTGTGAGCAGCCGCCGGGAACTGATCGCCGCGGTGCTCGCCCCGAGGGGACGCTGAACCGACCGGCGGCACCGCGTTCGCTGGCCCTCGCCCCACGGCTCGCCGTGACCGGGCACGGCAGCGGTGAGGACGTGCTCCGCGATGTTCTCCACCAAGGCAAGTGTTTTCCGGCTGCCACGCCGGTCCAGACCGGCGCGGGCATGCGGCGAACGGCCGCCCGGACCCGGCGCCCACCGGACAGCGATCGCTGGCTCGGCCGATGAAGCCCTGACGGCGCCCGCACCGGCCGAACAGCAGGCGGGCAGCCAGGGCCAAGCGGAGCCGGGACGGGGGCGAGGCGCAGCCGGGCGGCGGGCCGGCGCGTCGGGCGGGACCGGTGGGCCGGCCGGCGGCGGGGCCCGGAGGGGTCAGTTGCCGCGCGGTTCCTTCTCCCAGGCGTCTCGGCCGCCGTCGGTCAGCTGAGCCCACCGCTCGTACTCCTGGCGCACATACGGCCGCGCCGACGCTTCCCAGGTGGGCGAGCCAGGCCCGGCCGGGCCCGGGACGAACTGCCTGTCGGGGTAGATGCACACGATCTTGTCCCGGACCTGCGCGACGTCCGCGCCGGCGCCCGGGGCGGCCTGGGCCGGCGAAACACCCCCGAACGCCGCCACCAAAGCCACGGCCATGCCGGCGAGCCTCGTACGGACACGCATGCTGCCCATGAACGGATCCCTTCGACGAGTCTTGACCGGCAGACCCACAGTGCTGGGACCGGACCGGCGCTGCCCCGGTACCTCGCGATGCCGCACCCCTCGCCGGCACGCCGACCGTCCGCACACGCCCCTCGCGAAGGGGCGGTCCAACCGCACCAGTCCCCATGCGGCCAGCCGCCAGGAATCACGCGAACGAGCTGCACAGCAGCCCGGGCAACGAGATGACGGCCCACCGCTTCACCGTGCCGTCCCGGGGGCGGCGCCAAGCGAGGAGCAGCTCGCGGCGTTGGTCGGCTGGAGGAAGTCGAGCGGCGGCCTCGCACGCCAGATGGGCCACCCCTTGCTGGGCGAGCTTGCCCGCGGAGGGCCGGGGGCCGCCGCCACAGCGAGCTCAAGCAGGTCGACGACGAACCGGCCAAGACGGGGGCGTAGCGCGCCAGGCGCCGCCCGACGTGTGACGGCGCCGGTCACCAGCAGGTGATCGGCGGCTTCGTGCCCGACGTCAGCGGCGCAGCGGCAGATCACGAGCGCCAGCGCCCCATGTCGCATATCTATGCGAACCATGGCAAACTGGGCGTAAGTGATAGCGCTCTACAGAGGAAAATCACCCATGACTCATGGAGCCCACCCCCACGCTCCTACCATCCGCGCGAACATCGACCGGGCCCGCGACTGCGACGAATGCCGCAGCTGGGGCACCGTGATCACACCCGAGGGCCGCCACGAGCTGTGCCCCAGGTGTCAGCACCCCGACTAAGCACCCGACCTCCGATCCCTGGCCGGCGACCTCCAGGCCGCCTCCAACGAATTCGGCCAGTAGCCAGCCCACCCCCGCACACCCCGGCCCAGAAACCCCCGTACAAGCCCCCTGAGCCGGAAGCGGATCACACTAGGCGCTTCCAGACGGGGTAGAACTTCGCAGCGCACTGGGCTTCCCCCTGTTCAAGCTGCGCGAGGACCCCGGCGGCGCAACGCGCTACCGGGACTCCTGCCACGCCCGCGGCGAGATCGCGCCGCTGGCCGACCGCCGGGAGCAGACCCTGGAACTGCGGGTCCAGGAACCCGAGCGGGACCCGGACCCGCTCCGCTCGCCTTGGGAGGGCATGTCGGGAGCGGCGGTGTGGGCGCACGGCCGGATCGTCGGGGTGGTCACCATGCACCGCCGCGGGGAAGGCCTCGGCACGCTGACCGTCAGTCGCGCCGACGGGTGGGCGACGGCGGCCGACGAGGCCGGCCGTGAGGCGCTGCGACGAGCCGGGGTAGCGACCATGCTGCGGCCGGCGGCGCCCTGGTGGCGCGACCGGCGGCTGGTCCTCGGGACGAGTGCCGGGACGCTTGCCGTCGTCCTGACGGTCTGGCTCGGTGCGACCCGGCTCACCGAACAGCCGCCGTTGCGCTTCCGGGTCCTCGGCACGTGCAGCCACGTCGGTCAGCAACTGGGCAACGACTCGGCCGGTTTCACGCCCGGTGGCCGCTACACCAACGAGATCCTCGCGCCCGACGGGCAGGTTCTTCCGCTCGCGGCGTCCGGTGAGAGCGGCACCGTGGCGAAAGACGGCTCACTGCACTGGAGCTGGCCCTGCGCGAGCACTGACGCCACGGGCACGTACCGGGCCCGGGTCACCGACGAAGCGACCCACCGGCGCACAGGCTGGGCGACCTTTGAAGTCGGACACCTGACGCCGTACACCTGCGTGTTCCAGCAGGAGAACGGCCTGTGGTACGCCGGAATCAGCCGAACCGTGACCGCCGTGCTGGCGCCCGGGGCGACCGGCGCGGACGATGTCGCCGAGGCACAGTGCCTGCTCCAGCGCCTGGGCTTCCCCCTCGGGGCGCGGGAGATCGACGGCTGGTACGGCAGCTACACCCAGCAGGCCATCAGTTCGCTCCAGCAGCAGGGCGGGATCACGGCGGACGGAATTGTCGGGCCGTCCACCTGGTGGCTGCTGCGCACCCGTGAACCGCAGGGCGGTTGACAGGCGCCGTCCGGTGCCGCGCTGCTCTCGACCCGGGTGACGACGCTGCCTGTATCAAGACGGCCCTGGCTGCCCACGATCCCGCCTCCGGTCCTATCACTGTGCACCCGATCCCGGGCACCACTTGGGGGGCCGGCCGCGAGGTAGGCGTCGGTCACCTCAGCCAGGTGCCGGGCGAACGCGTCCGCCCGCGCCCGGTTCACCGCCCGGTCGAAGTCGGGCCGTCCGCGGAATGTGCGCGGGCCCGGGAGCTGACCGAGCGGCTGCGCACGGCGATCGAGGACGTCCGGGCCGCCGTCCTGGTCCTGGCCCGCCGGGTCCGCGCAGCACAACAACGGCCGGGAGGTGGCGAGGCGCGGGTGGCGGGACCAGCCGGGTCGGCAGTCTGGCGCAGGCCGGTGCGGCACCGCAGGTGCAATACGCCTGGGTGAAGACCGCGTAATCGCCTGTGGCCGGCTCCACCACATCGACGACCCCGTCGAGGAGCAGCCGGCCGTCTGAGCCCGGCCGGTCACGGGTCCGCCCCCGGCGATGTCCCGGGGCGGCGGTAGGCTGCCGAGGCCCCGAGAAGGCACAGGAGGCCGCCACCCACACGTGGCGGCCTTCCGGCATCTCGGACAGGGACGGCGACGACACGACAGTCCGGGTGCCGCACCCGGCGACGTCACTCGACCGGCCCGCGGTGAAATGGGACAGGTCCGCGAACCGGCCGCCGGTTGGGCCCGCGGGTCAGCCGTCCAGTTTCGCGTACAGGCCACGACCCGGGCGCTGCGCCCGGCCGGCCTTGGCCAGGCGTTCCAGCATGGTGCGCACCGCGTTCACGTTGTCCGCCGACTCCTCGATCCCCAGCCGGGCGATCACCTCCCTGGCCCGCAGCGGCCCCTGAGCACCGGCCAGCACGCCCAGCACGCTCTCGGAGGTGGCCCCGGTCGCTCGCCGCCCGGACGCGGGCGCAGCCGTGTCGCTCCTCTCGGTGGCCGGCTCGGCGCCGGTGCGCACCGGCCCGGTGTTCCGGGTCGCGGCCGTCTTCTTCGCCGCGGTGCGCGGCCGCGCGCTGCCGGAAGTCTTCTCCGCCGCGGCTTTCTTCGCGGATGCCGCCGGCTTCGCTGTGGCCTTCTTCGCGGGTGCCGCCTTCTTCGCTGTGGACTTCTTCGCGGGGGCAGCCTTCTTGGCGGCAGTCTTCTTCGCCGTCTTCGTGACCGTGCCCGTGCGTGCGGTGGCCTTCTCAGCCGGCTCCCCGCCCCGGTCCGGCGCCGCCCCGGCTTCGGCCGCGAGCTGCCGCGGCCGGACCCCGGCGATGGCGTCCGCCTCTGCCCGAATGGTGCCCACCGCAGTGGTGCCCTGCGAGGCCGGCAGCCCGGCCAGGGCCTGCAGGCTCTGGATGGCGCCGCGTACGGCGTTCTCACGCGCCACGGCGGCGGTCAGCTCGTCCTCCAGACGCCGCCGCCGGGCCTCGATGCCGGGAAGCTCCGCCTCCAACTGGGCGATGGTCTCACTGAAACGGCTTTCCACCACGGTTCCTCGTCTCCTCCGCCCACGTGCATATCGCAGGACCTGTGCGATCTTTACCCCGCTACCGCGTCCGCCAACAAGAAACCGCGCCGATCCGCACCGGGCGCAGGATCGGGCCAAGGGTAAAACGGACCCCCGCCCAAGAACTCGTAACACGATCACGGTCATCGAGTGTTGCCGCCTACGCCACGTGGGACCTGTAGTCGCGGCTCGTCGCATTGGTGGGCACGCCGGGCGCGTCCGGTCCGGACATCCATCCCTCGGGGCAGAGCAGCACGGATTTGATGAACGACGGCGGCGGAAGGTAGCTGTGGCTGGCGACGTAGTGGGCTATGAGCGTCGGCGCCGCGAAGACCTCCCCGGCGGCACCAGGGACGCGGATCTCACCGTTCCCCAGGTAGAGCAAGTCGCCCTTGTGCTCGACGGTCAGCAAGCCCATCTGCCTCTCGCCGGGTGGGCACAGCCCGCAGACGTGGAAGCCCCGCGTCTTGTTCACGTCCTGCCAGCGAAGGATGTCGAAGAGTCGGGCTGGGAAGTCCTCCGGGACCGGCCCCGCCGTGTATTCGCGCCGTCCGTCGAGCCAACCCACATTGATCCGTTGGTAGGAGGGGGCGAATGAAGCGCTGTAAGGCCCATCGGCAGCGGCTACGACGTCCTCGGCCAAATAGCTGTAGGGACTCAGATCACAGAAGAAGGTCACGACGCTGTCTAGCATGCTGTGCCGATGAGCGTCATCACGGCGGATCCATCCGCTTCAGGAGGTGCCGCCAGCAGATGAGTGCGCAGGCGAGTGAGACGAATGCGTCGTGGAGGTTGAGGCGTCGTTCCCAGCGGATGGCGAGGCGCTTGAACTGGTGCAGTTGGGCGAAGGCCTGCTCGACGACGTAGCGGAGCTTGCCGAGGCCGATGATGTCGGGCGTGCCCCTGCGGGAGATGATCGGCCGAAATGTGGTATCTCGGGCTGGATGTCGGCAAGGGCGATCACCACGCGGGAACGGGCTCCACCGGGCGGGGTGCGGGTGCGGACTGCCCGGTGGAGTCCGGCCGCTACCGCGTCAGCAGCTTCTCCAAGACGTCCGCCCCCTGTGACGCGCCGCCCGCCCCGCGCACGATCCGGCTCAGGGCCGCCGCCCTGGGGCGGCAGGACCGGACGTCCTGGACGGCGTCGCAGAGGCCCTGCACGGTCGGCTCGGCGAGCGTCCGGCCGACCTGCAGCTCCTCCGCCCGCCGGGCGATCGCCCGCTGTTCCGGAATCTGCGGCACCGCCACGAAGGGCACCCCGTGGTAGAGAGACTCCATCGCCGAGTTCATCCCGGCGTGGCTCAGGAACACCTCGGTGTGTCGCAGCACCGCCACCTGCGGCACGTGTGCGTGCACTTCGACGTTCGCCGGGATCGGGCCCAGCGACTCCTGGTCCAGCCCGCCCACCGCCATGACGACCTGCCAGTCGCTGTCCCCGAACGCCTCGATGCAGGTCCGGTAGAACTCGGGCCGGTCGTTGAAGACGGTTCCCAGCGATATCAGCAGTACCGGGGCCTGCGACCGGGGGCTCCACTCCTCAGCGCTCTGCCGGCTGCTCAGCGACGGCCCCACGAAGTGGAAGCGCTCGTCGAAGCTATCCCCCGACATCTGGAACTCGCGGGGGATGAACACCAGGCTCGTCGGGGCCACGTAGCCGAACATCAGGTTCGGGTCCTCGAGGAAGGTGTGGCCCTGCGCGAACTTCCCCATGTCCTGAATCGCGGCCACCAGCCGGGGGTTGGTGTGGTCGAAGTCGGCCGGTAAGTACACCTGCGCCGCCGAGAAGGACTCGTTCTCCGCGAAGGTCGGCACCAGGGAGATCTCCCGCACCTCGAGCAGGTTCGCCAGCATCCTCCCGGTGAAGGTCACCGAGTCGTAGCACACCGCGTCCGGCGGGTCGGCCGAGAAGTGCTCGGCCAGGACGGGGAAAGAGGCACGCGCGTCGTCGAGGTAGTACTCCATCGTCACGGCGAGCTGTTCCGCCGTGAACTCGCCCCGCGCCGCCATGTCGGGCGGCAGCTGCGAGGGCAGGGTCACCGGCGACGCCCCGGCGGCAAAGGCGGCGTCCATGGTGGCCGGTCCCGTGGCGTAGCTGACCCGGTGACCGCGCCGGACCAGCTCTTCGACCAGCGGCAGGGTCGGGTTCACATGCCCGGACGCGGGCGCGCTCACGAAGGCGAAATGGGCCATCAGTTCTCCTCCAGGATGACCGGCAGAGTCTTGTGTCCGTTGGTGAAGAAGGAACCCAGCGGCTCGAGTTCGGACGACGGGACGGCCAGCCGCAGCCGGGGGAACCGGGAGAACAGCGCGGACAGCGCCGTCGTCGCCTCCAGCTTCGCCAGGGGGCTGCCGAGGCAGTAGTGCACGCCGTGCCCGAAGGTGAGGTGGTCGGCCCGCGACGGCCGGGTGACGGAGAAGTCCTCCGCGTCGGCCCCGTGCTGCGCCGGGTCGCGGCCGGCCGCGCCGTAGGACAGCAGGATCGCCTCGCCCTTGCGGATCTGCACGCCGTCCGCGGAGATGTCCTCCACGGCGTACCGCAGCGGCAGGTTCGGCACCGGCGCCTGCCAGCGCAGGGTCTCGTCCACCACGTCCTCCCACGTGCTGGCCCCGGACCGGACCAGGGCGAGCTGAGACGGGTGCGTGACCAGCGCGTGGACGGCGTGGTCGAGCAGGTTGACTGTCGTCTCGAAGCCGGCGGAGATGGTCAGCAGCAGGGTGTCCAGCAGTTCCCGTTCGGACAGTCGTGTGCCGTCCGCCTCCTGCGCGGCGATCAGGTCGCTGGTCATGTCGTCGCCGGGGTCGCGCCGTTTGGCGGCCACGAGTTCCTTGAGCAGCATGTACAGCTCACCAGAGGCGGCCTGCACGCCCGCCGGGTCCGCGTCGAGGCTGAACACCGCGTCCACCAGCCGCCGCAGGTCCGCGCCCGTCTGCGCGGTCACCCCGAACAATCCGGTGATGACCTGGATCGGCAGCGGGAACGCGAACCGTGCGCGCAGGTCGACCGTCTGCCCCGGCGGCACCGCGGCCAGGTCGGCGATCAGGCCGGCCGTGATCTCCTCGACGCGCGGCCGCATCGCTTCGATACGGCGCGGGGTGAACGCCTTGGCCACCAGGCTGCGCAGCCTGGTGTGGTCGGCCCCGTGGGCGGTGAACATGTTCTGCATCGCGACCCACATGATCAGCGGCCAGTCCGGCGGGATGTCGCCGTCGCGCCACATGGGCCAGTGCTTGTTCGCGTCCTTGGAGACCTTCGGGTCGAGCAGCAGCTTCTTCGCCAGGTCGTGCCCGGTGACGGCCCAGGCCGACACGCCACCGGGCAGTTCGACGGGCGTGGCCGGGCCGCGCTCGCGCAAGGCAGCGGCCTCGCCGAAGATGTCGCCGCCCGAGGGGTCGATGACATACGCGTCGGCGGGCGGGGCCTGCGCGCGCACCGGCTCGGTGAGGATGGTGGTCGTACGGGGCTTGGGCGGCTCGGTGACCTCCAGCAGGGTCGCGGTGAACCGCGAACCCATGCCGAGGCCGATCGACATGATGGTGTCGCCGGGCTTGAGGGTCTCGTCGTGCAGCAGGTGGTCCATGCCGAGCAGTTGGTCGCACGGCCCGACGTGGCCGAGCTCGCGCAGCATCGGCCAGGTGGTGCGGCCGAGGTCGATGCCGAGCGGCTCCAGCACGACGACCTCCAGTTGGGCCAGGCCCAGACCGGTGACGACGAACCTGGTGATGTCGGCGATGCTGACGCCGCCCTCCTTGGCGGCCTGCTCGACCGCGGTGACCAGTGCCCCGCTCATCAGCGTCAGATACGGGGCCAGGCCGGTGACCTCGATCGGCGTACGGTTCCGGTGGCCCTCGGGGTCCGGGATCGTCGGGGTGGCGAGGACCTCCATCTGGGTCGCGGAGCTGTTGGCGGTCGCGACCAGCCGCGCCCGGCCGCCCTCGCGGTTCAGCACGGCCGCGACCGCACCGTCGGCCAGGAAGATCCCGACGGTGGGCTGCCACCGTTCCCACCGCGGCGGCAGGAACCGGGCGGTAGCCGTGACCAGGGTCGCGGTCGCGGCCGGGTCGGCCACCAGGTGCGCGGCGGCGGACTGCAGCGCGGCCGAGCCGCCGTTGCTGGTCGCCTCGACCTCGTAGACGAGGGCGTGGCCGAGGCCGAGCACGCGCTGCAGGTGGCAGGAGGACGCCATGTGGTCCTGGTGGTCCATCTGGGCGTAGGCGGCCATGGAGATGTCGGCGCCGCTGAGGCCGGACTCGCGCAGGGCTCCGATCGCCGCGTGCACGGCCATCGCGTGCTCGGTGACGTCGTCGGAGCGGGTGAACGACACGAAGTCCGACAGCGCGAGCAGCCGCCGCATGGTCTCGGTGTCCGGCACTGCCTGCGTCGCGGGCGTGCGGGGCGGCAGGTACCGCCCCGTTCCGCCGATGTAGACGTTGTCCCAGATCATGCTTGGTCCTTTCCCCTGAGTGCGGACAGCCCCGCCCCGTATCCGTCGAAGTCGAGGAGCCATGTACTGATGGCCAGCGCCGTGGCCGCGGAGTGCTCCTCCAGTACGGTGAAGTGGTCGCCCGGGACGGTGAGCACCTCCTGGACGGTGCTGGACAGCCGGGGCCACGAGCGCTCCCCGGTGCCCACCAGCAGCACCGGCGCGGTGACGGGCTCCGGGGCGCCGGCCAGATCGAGGTATCGGCCCATGGCCACCAGCCGGTCGTCGTCGACCGGCTGGACCTGGTGGCCGGCGTCGAGCATGCCGGTGAGCACACCCGGCAGGTCGTCGGGGTAGCCGTCGATGAGCACCACGGCGCTGGGCCGGGCCCCCCGCCGTTCCAGTTCCCTGGCGGTCGCCAGCGCCAGCCACGCGCCCACCGAACGGCCGACCAGCACCGGCGCGGCGACGGCCGACGCGGCCTCGGCAAGTGCCTGGACCAGGACGTCGGAGTCCGCGGGCAGCGGGTCGCCGGCGAAGCCCGGCAGGGTGACCGCCGTGACATCGCGGGCGGCCTCCAGCGCCGCGGCGAACCGCCCGTACTCCTCGATGCCGCTGGACGCCAGCGCGGACGGCAGGCAGACCAGCGACGGCTGGAGGAAGCCGGTCGCGAGGGCGACCACCTCGGTTTTGGGTGCGTCGGTGGCCTGGCTCAGCCGGGACACCGTGGCCAGCAGATCGAGGCCGTCCTGCGCGCGGCCGACGTCGACGGCCTTGCGCAGCAGGCGCTCCATCGGCCCGGCGACCCGGTTCTCCGGCGAGCACAGCTGCCCGTAGAGGTGGTTGACGAGCTGTTCGGGCGTCGGGAAGTCGAAGACGAGGGTCGCCGGGAGCTGGAGCCCGGTGGCCGCGTTGAGCTGGTTGCGCAGCTCGATGGCGGTCAGCGAGTCGACGCCGTGGTCGCGGAACAGCTGACGCGGGTCGTCGATCCCGCCGGGGGCCATCCCGAGGATGCTCGCGCTGCGCGTGACGACCAGGTCGAGCAGCAGGGCGCGCTGCTCGGGCTCGGGCAGGGCTTCGAGCCCGGCCCGCAGGTCGCCGGGGCCGGCCGCCGGGGCCGGCGCGCGCCGCGGCCGGGCGAGTCCGCGCAGCAGCGCGGGCGGGGTGTCGATCGCCGCGAGGTCGAGGCGGACCGGCACCAGCGCCGGGCGTTCGCCGGCCAGGGCGGTGTCGAACAGGTCGAGGGCCTGCTCGGTGGCCAGCGGCAGCATCCCGGTCCTCGCCAGCCGGCGGTGGTCGGCCTCGGTCAGGTTCCCGGTGATTCCGCTGGACTCGGCCCACTGGCCCCAGGCCAGGGAGGTGGCCGGCAGACCGCGCGCGTGCCGGTGCTCGGCGAGCGCGTCGAGGAACGCGTTCGCGGCGGCGTAGTTGGCCTGCCCGGGGGCGCCGAACACCCCGGACGCCGAGGAGAACAGCACGAACGCCCGCAGGTCCAGGTGTTCGGTGGCCTCGTGCAGGTGCCATGCGGCATCGGCCTTCGAGCGCAGCACCGTGTCGATCTGCTCCGGTGTCATCGATCCCACCACGGCGTCGTCGACGGCCCCGGCGGCGTGCACGACGACCCGCAGGTCGGGGATCGAGGCGACGAGATCCCTCAGTGCCCCGCGGTCACCGGCGTCGCAGGCGACCACGGTGAGGGCGGCGCCCAGCTCCTGCCGGAGCCCGGGCGGCTCGACGCCGCGGCGGCCGGCGAGCACCACGTGCGGGGCACCGTGCCGCGCGACCAGGTGCCGGGCGACCAGGACGCCGAGGGTGCCGGTGCCGCCGGTGATCAGCACGGTGCCTTCCAGGGGCACGCCGTCCAGGGGCCCGGCCGGGGCGGCCTTCACCAGCCTCGGCACGAGGGCGGTTCCGTCGCGCAACTGGATCTCGGGCTCGCTGTCGCTCACGGCGGCGCGCACCGCGGCGGGGATCGCCCGCCGTGAGGCGGCCGTGCCGTCGTGGCGGACGGTCAGGATCCGCCCAGGGTTCTCGCTGTGCGCGCTGCGCAGGAAGCCGCGGGCGGCGGCCGAGGCCAGGTCGTCGCCGGTGAGGACCACGAGCCGGGCGGGCGTGTCGGTGGCCAGGAACTCCCGGACCCTGCCGAGTAGTTCCCGGGTCACCGCGTGGGCGGCCGCGACCGGTCCGCCCTCGCCGACGACCTCGTGGAGGACCGTCTCGGTGTACGGGCCGTCCGGTGCCGCCATCGGGGTCCAGTCAACGGCGAACAGCGTGTTCGGCCGGCGCCCGGACCCGTGACCCGCCGCTTCGACGGGCCGCAGGACGATCTCGTCGATGCTCACGACCGGCATCCCGGCGGTGTCGGTGATCCGCACCGCGTAGGTGTCCGGCCCGGTCGGGTGCAGCACCACGCGGACCGTCGCGGCCGACCCGGTGACCGACACACCGGAGAACGAGAAGGGCATCCGCGCCGGGCTGCCGCCGGCGCCACCGTCCTCGGCCGCGAGGCCGGCGAGCAGGGTCAGCGGCTGTATGGCGGCGTCCAGGAGCGCGGGGTGGACGCGGTAACCGGTGAGCTGCGCGGGGTCCGCCGGGAAGCTCACCTCGGCGTGCAGGTCCTCGCCGTGCCGCCGGATGCCGGTGAGCCCCTGGAAGGTCGGCCCGTAGTCGTAGCCGGCTTCGGTGAGCCGGTCGTAGAGCGAGCCGATGTCGATCGGCGCGGCCTCGCTGTCGTCCGCCCCGGGCACAGCCGTCCGGTCGGCCCCTGTCGCCCGGTCCGCCGGCGGACTGAGCACGCCGGTCGCGTGGCGGGTCCACTCGTCGGGCTCGGCGGAGGTGCGGGAGTGGACGGTGACGAGCCGGCGTCCGGTGTCGTCGGGTGCGCCGACGGTGACCTGCACGTGCACACCGTCGCGCTCGGACAGCACGAGCGGCGCCTCCAGGACCAGCTCGGACAGTACGGGGCTGGCCGTGTGCTCGCCGGCGTGGACGGCCATGTCCACGAACGCCATCGCGGGCAGCAGCGTCGAACCGAGCACGGTGTGCTCGGCCAGCCACGGGTGAACGGACGCGGAGAGCTTCCCGGTCAGCACCACGCCCTGCCCGTCGGGGAGCTTCACCAGGGACCGCAGCAGCGGGTGGTCGGGCGTGTCGAGGCCCTCCGACGGGGTGGTGGGCTGGAGCCAGTAGTGCTGGTGCTGGAAAGCGTACGAAGGCACACGCACGCCCGACGTCCCCGCCGTCGTGGCCGCGGGCGGCGTCCAGCGCACGGAACCATCCACCCACAACCGCCCCAGCCCCGCGAACAACCGCTCCGGAGAATCACCACCACGCCGCATCAACCCGTTCCCCACCAGCAACGGATGCGGACCCACCTCCACGAACCCCCTCACACCCTGACCCGCCAGCCACTCCACGGCATCAGCGAACCGGACCGCCTCCCGCACCTGCCGCACCCAATACCCGGGCTCCCCCATATCCACCGGATGCCCGGCCACCGTGGAGACCACCGGGATCACCGGCTCACCGAACGACAAACCCGCCGCCACCCGGCCCAGTTCCTCCAGCACCGGATCCATCCACGCCGAATGGAACGCGTGACTGACCGCCAACCGCCGCACCCGGCGCCCACGCCCGCGCCACACCTCACCCACCTCTTCCACCGCGGCCTCGTCCCCCGACACCACCACCACATCCACCCCGTTGACCGCCGCCACCTCAACACCCGGCACCAGCGACCCCTCCACCTCCCCCACCGACGCCTGGAGCGACACCATCGCCCCACCACCGGCCAACCCCTGCATCAACCGACCCCGCGCCCCCACCAGCACACACGCGTCCTCCAGGCCCAACACCCCCGCCACATGAGCCGCCGCCACCTCACCCACCGAGTGCCCCACCACGAAATCCGGCCGCACACCCAACGACTCCACCAGCCGGAACAGCGCCACCTCCAGCGCGAACACCCCGCCCTGCGTGAACAGCGTCTCCCCCAACACCCCCTCCCCGTCCTCGAACAACACCCCCACCGGCAACCCCAACAACCCACACACCTCGTCCAACACCCGCGCAAACACCGGGAACACCCGGTACAAACCCCGCCCCATCCCCGCCCACTGACCACCCTGACCAGAGAACACAAACGCCGACCTACCCGGGGAGGCAGTGCCCGTGACGATTCCGGGTTCTCCGCCGATCAGCGCGTCCAGCCCGGCCGGGTCCGTCAGCACAGCGCGGTGCGGAAACCGGGCCCGCGCGGCCAGGTCCGCGGCCACCTCGGCCGGTGTGACCTCGGGGTGCTCGGCGAGGAACCCGCGCAGCCTACGGGCCTGGTCGCGCAGGGCCGCGTCCGACTTCGCCGACAGCAGCCACGGCACCGGCACCGCGGGCGTGGGCGTGGGCGCGGAAGCGGCAGGGGACCCGGGATCCGAAACGGGATCGTGGGCGGGGGACTCGGGCGACGTCTTCTCGGCCGGGTCCGGGGCCGGTGCCTCCAGGATCACGTGGGCGTTGGTGCCGCTGATGCCGAACGCCGAGATGCCCGCGCGACGCAGGTGGCCGTTGTCGGGCCAGGGCCGGGCCTCGGTGAGCAGCCGGATGTTTCCGGACTCCCAGTCGACGTGGGAAGTCGGCGCGTCGACATGCAGCGTCGGCGGCAACTGCCCGTGCCGCATCGCCATCACCATCTTGATCACACCAGCCACGCCGGCCGCCGCCTGCGTGTGCCCGATGTTCGACTTCACCGACCCCAGCCACAACGGCTCCACCCGGTCCCGGCCGTACGCCGCCAGCAGCGCCTGCGCCTCGATGGGATCACCGAGCGTCGTCCCCGTACCGTGCGCCTCCACCACGTCCACCTCGGACGCCTCCAACCCGGCGTTCGCCAACGCCTGCCGGATCACCCGCTCCTGCGACGGACCATTCGGCGCGGTCAACCCATTGGACGCCCCGTCCTGATTCACCGCCGAACCCCGCACCACCGCCAGCACCTGATGGCCATGGCGACGGGCGTCCGACAACCGCTCCAGCAGCACCAACCCCGCGCCCTCACCCCACGCCGTACCATCGGCAGCCTCGGCAAACGCCTTCACCCTGCCGTCGGCCGCAAGCCCCCGCTGGCGGGAGAACTCGACGAACCCCGCCGGTGTCGCCATGACCGTCACACCACCGGCCAGGGCCAGTGAGCACTCCCCCGAGCGCAGCGCCTGCGCCGCCAGATGGATCGCCACCAGCGACGACGAACACGCCGTGTCCACCGACAACGCCGGACCCTCCAGCCCCAGCAGATACGACACCCGCCCCGAGGTCACACTCGTCGCCGTGCCCGTCGAGAGGTAGCCCTCCAGGTCGGGCGGCTGTGCCCCGGCTCCATAGCCCGAGGACCAGATGCCGGTGAAGACGCCCGTCTGACTGCCCCGCAACGACGTCGGATCGATCCCCGCGTCCTCGAACGTCTCCCACACCGTCTCCAGCAGCACCCGCTGCTGCGGATCCATCGCCAACGCCTCACGCGGCGAAATCCCGAAGAACGCGGCATCGAAGCCACCCGCATCCCCCAGAAAACCACCCGACCGCGTGTACGACGTCCCCGGACCACCGGCCGGATCATAGATGCGACCCACATCCCACCCACGATCCGATGGGAACTCCCCCACCGCGTCCACCCCACCCGCCACCAAATCCCACAACTCCCGCGCCGACCCCACGCCACCCGGATAACGGGCCCCCAACCCCACCACCACCACCGGATCATCCGACACCGGAACACCGACCGGCACGGGTGAGGCAGGGGCCTGGCGCCGGGCGCCGACCAGGACGTCCCGCAGGTGGCCGGCCAGCGCGTCGGGGGTCGGGTAGTCGAAGACCATCGTCGCGCGCAGCCGTACCCCGGCGGCCGCGGACAGGCGGTTGCGCAGTTCCACCGCGGTGAGCGAGTCGAAGCCCAGGTCCTTGAAGGCCCGCTCGGCGCTGACGGCCGAGGTGTCGGTGTGGCCGAGGACCACGGCCGTCTGGCCGGTGACCAGTTCCAGGACGCGGCTGTGCTGCTCGGCCTCGGGCAGGGCCGCCAGTTCCCTGCCCAGGGTCGGCCGGTCCGTGCGCCGGGCGGGCCTGGTACGGGTGAGGCGGCTGAGCAGGGGGCGGGTGGACGCCGCCGACAGGTCGAGGTGTGCGGGGACCAGCACGGGATCGGCGGCGCCCAGGGCCAGGTCGAACAGTGCCAGCGCCTGGTCCGTGGGCATCGGCAGCACGCCGGTGCGGGCGAGGCGCTTGAGGTCGGTGTCGGTGAGGTGTTCGGTCAGCCCGCTGGCCTCGGCCCACTGTCCCCAGGCCAGCGACACGCCCCGCAGACCCAGGGCACGCCGGTGCACGGCGAGGGCGTCCAGGAAGGCGTTCGCGGCGGCATAGTTCGCCTGGCCCGGGCCGCCCAGCACACCGGCGGCGGACGAGAAGAGCACGAACGCGCTCAGGCCGAGGTCCTTCGTCAGCTCGTGCAGGTGCCAGGCGGCGTCGGCCTTGGGCCGCAGTACCTGGTCGATCCGGCCGGGCGTGAGGGATTCGACGACGCCGTCGTCGAGCACGCCGGCCGCGTGCACGACCGCGGTCAGCGGGTGCGCGGCCGGGATCGAGTCCAGTACGGCCGCCAGCGCGTCCCGGTCGGCCGCGTCGCAGGCCACCACCTCGGCGTCGAAGTCCACCTCCGCCGCGGTCCTGCTGAGCAGGAGCAGGTGCCGGATGCCGTGCCGGTCGCGCAGGTGCCGGGCGACGAGGCGGCCCAGTGTTCCGGTGCCTCCGGTGATCAGCACGGTACCGTTCGGGTCGAGCGGGCCGGGTGCCGGGGCCGCTTCGGCCCGTACCAGGCGGGCGGCGTGGGCGGCGCCGTCGCGGACGACGAGCTGCGGTTCGTCCCCCGCGACGAGGACGCGGTCGTCGGTGTCGACGAGCACGAAGCGGTCGGGGTGTTCCGCCTGGGCCGCGCGGACCAGGCCCCAGACGACGCTGGACGGCAGGTCGACGGGGTCCGGCCCGACCGCCCCACGGGTCACGACGGCCAGCCGGCCGTCCCCGTCGCGCAGGAAGTCCTGGAGCACGCCCAGCGTCTCGGCGGCGACGGTGTGCGCGGCGGCCACGGGGTCTCCCGCCGGGGGCGTCACGTGGTGGACGGCCGGGGGTTCGCCGGTGCTCTCGACGGGCACCCAGTCGAGGCGGAAGAGCTGGTTGGCCCCGGCGCCCGGTATGCCCGGCGGCCGGTGGCGCACGGTCAGCGCGTCGATCACCGCCAGCGGCCCGGATTCGTCGGCGAGCGCGACCCGGAAGGTGTCGGGGCCGGTGGGTGTGAGGCGGACCCGGGCCGTGGAGCCGGCTTTCCGCATCGACACCCCGGCGAAGGAGAACGGCAGGCGGCCGGCCGCCAGCAGGGTCAGCGGCTGGAGTGCGGCGTCGAGCAGCGCGGGGTGGAGACCGAAGCGGTCACGGGTGTCGGTGGGCAGCGCCACCTCGGCATAGAGCTCGTCGCCCTGCCGCCGGATCTCGCGTACGCCCGCGAACACCGGCCCGTACTCGTAGCCCTGGGCGGCGAGGGTGTCGTAGAAGTCGGTCAGGTCGACGGGCTCACCGGCCGGCTGCCAGGGCTCGCCGGTGTCGTACGGGTGGGGGCGGTCGCCGGTCGCCAGCATGCCGGTCGCGTGCCGCAGCCAGGTGCCGCCCGTCCGGGAGTGCACGGTGACGGGACGTCGGCCCGTCTCGTCCGGTGCGCCGACGACGACCTGGACCGGCACGGAACCGTCGTCCGGCAGGATCATGGGAGCTTCCAGCACCAGTTCGTCCAGGACGTCGCAGCCGGCCTGGCGTCCGGCGTGCATGGCGAGTTCGACGAACACGGTGCCGGGCAGAAGCACGGAGCCCAGGACGACGTGGTCGGCCAGCCATGGCCGGGTGGCCGTCGAGAGCCGCCCCGTGAGCAGGACGCTCTGGTCCCCGGCCAGTTCGACGACGGCCCCGAGCAGCGGGTGCCCGGCCGAGTCCAGCCCCGCCGCCGACACGTCGCCCTTCGCGGCGACGGGGGTCAACCAGTACGGCCGGTGCTGGAAAGCGTACGTCGGCAGTGGGACGTGGTGGGGCTCGCCGGGGAAGACCGGAGTCCAGTCGACGGCCATGCCTTGCGTGTGCAGGCGCGCCAGGGCGAGGTGGAATTCCTGCCTGCCGCTGCCGCGGCGCAGCGTGCCGGTCACAACGCCGTCCATCACCGGCACCAGTACGGGGTGCGGGCTGACCTCCACGAACACGCCGTGCCGGTCCTGCGTAAGGGTCTCGACGGCGAGGTCGAAGCGTACGGGTTCGCGGAGGTTGCGGTACCAGTAGTCGGCGTCGAGGGCGGAGGTGTCGATCTCCTCGCCGGTCACCGTCGAGTAGAACGGGATCACCGCCGGGCGCGGTGTGATGCCGGCGAGGTCGGTGAGCAGTTGCTCGCGGATCGCCTCGACCTGGACGGAGTGGGCGGCGTAGTTGACGGGCAGGCGACGGGCGCGGATGCCGTCGGCCTCACAGGCCGCCGGCAACTCGTCCAGCGCGTCCGGATCACCCGACACGACGACCGAACCGGGGGCATTGACCACCGCCACCGTCAGCCGGCCGTCCCAGCGGGCCACGAACTCGGCGGCCTGCTCATGCCCGAGGCCGACCGACACCATCCCACCCTGGTCCGCCAGAGCGACCAGGGCCTTGCTCCGTAACGCCACCACCTTGGCGGCGTCGTCCAACGACAACGCCCCCACCACATACGCCGCCGCGATCTCCCCTTGCGAATGCCCGACAACGGCATCAGGCTCCACACCATGAGCACGCCACAGCTCGGCCAGCGCCACCATCACCGCGAACAGAGCCGGCTGCACCACATCCACCCGCTCCAACGAGCCACCGCCGACCAGCACCTCCACCAACGACCAATCCGTGTACGGCGCCAACGCCACATCACACGCATCGATCGCCTCCCGGAACACCGCCTCCGAGCCGTACAACTCCCCACCCATACCCACCCACTGCGCACCCTGCCCCGGAAACACGAACACCGAACGACCCAGCGAACCGGCCACACCCGTGATGACGCGGGGGTCTCCGTCGGCGAGGGCGGCCAGTTCCGCCATCAGGTCGGTCCGGGTGCTGCCCACCAGGGCCGCCCGGTGGGCGAGCATGGTGCGGGTGGTGGCGAGGGCCCGGCCGATCGCGGCCGGCCGGAGTCCGGGGTGAGCGGTGATGTGGTCCGCGAGCCGTCGGGCCTGGGCGCGGAGGGCATCGTCCGTCTTGCCGGACAGCAGCCACACCGTGGGCTCCACGGAGTCGTCCGCGACGGGTTGTCCGGGGGTTTCCTCCGGGAACTGTTCGATGACGACGTGGGCGTTGGTGCCGCTGGCCCCGAACGCCGAGATGCCCGCGCGGCGGGGACGCCCCGTCTCCGGCCACGGCCGGGCCTCGGTCAGCAGCCGGATGTCACCGGTGTCCCACTCGACATGCGGCGTGGGCTCCTGGACGTGCAGCGTCGGCGGCAGTTCGGCGTGCCGCATCGCCATGACCATCTTGATCACACCAGCCACGCCGGCCGCCGCCTGGGTGTGCCCGATGTTCGACTTCACCGACCCCAGCCACAACGGCTCCACCCGGTCCCGGCCGTAGGTCGCCAGCAGCGCCTGCGCCTCGATGGGATCACCGAGCGTCGTCCCCGTACCGTGCGCCTCCACCACGTCCACCTCGGACGCCTCCAACCCGGCATTCGCCAACGCCTGACGGATGACGCGTTCCTGGGAGTGGCCGTTGGGCGCGGTCAGCCCATTGGACGCCCCGTCCTGATTGACCGCCGAACCCCGCACCACCGCCAGCACCTGATGGCCGTTGCGACGGGCGTCCGACAACCGCTCCAGCAGCACCAACCCCGCGCCCTCACCCCACGCCGTACCGTCAGCCGTCGACGAGAAGGGCTTGCACCGGCCGTCAGGGGCCAGGGCACGCTGGCGGGAGAACTCCGTGAACTGCAGGGGGGTCACGCTCACGGTCACCCCGCCGGCCAGGGCGAGTGTGCACTCCCCCGAGCGCAGTGCCTGCGCGGCGAGGTGGATCGCCATCAGTGACGAGGAGCAGGCGGAGTCGACGGACACGGCCTGGCCCTGGAGGCCCAGCAGGTAGGAGACCCGGCCGGAGGTGATGCTCGGCGAGATGCCGGTGGCGAGGTAGCCCTCGGTGTCGGGCGGTGCCTGGTCGGGGCTGCCGACGTAGCCGGAGGACCAGACGCCGGTGAACACGCCCGTCTGGCTGCCCCGCAACGACGTCGGATCGATCCCCGCATCCTCGAACGTCTCCCACGCGGTCTCCAGCAACACCCGCTGCTGCGGGTCCATCGCCAGCGCCTCACGCGGCGAAATCCCGAAGAAATCGGCATCGAACCCCGCCGCGTCCGCGAGAAAACCACCAGACCGCGTATACGACGTCCCGGGATGATCCGCATCCGGATGGAACAACCCCTCAACGTCCCACCCGCGATCACCCGGAAACGCCCCGACCGCATCCACCCCACCCGACACCAGGCCCCACAGCTCCTCCGGCGACCCCACCCCACCCGGCAACCGGCACCCCATACCCACGATCACCACCGGATCAGCCCCATCACCCACCGACACCACCGGCACCACCGACACCGGCACCACATCCGCACCGGAGAGTTCGGCCGTGAGGTGGTCGGCGAGGTCGGCGGGGGTGGGGTGGTCGAAGACGAGGGTCGCGGGCAGCCGCAGGCCGGTGGCGCCGGCGAGGCGGTTGCGCAGTTCGACGGAGGTCAGGGAATCGAAGCCGAGGTCGCGGAAGGCGAGTCCGGGGGTGATCGCGGCGGCGTCGGAGTGGCCGAGGACGGTGGCGGTGTGGGCGGCGACCAGGGACAGCAGGTCCGACGCGGGGGCCTTTGACGTCGGCAGGGTCTGCGGCATCGAGATGTCGGCCGTGGTCAGCGCGGGACGTCCGGCAGCCAGCGCGGTGTCGAACATGGCCAGGGCGCGTTCGACGCTGATGGGGCGGATGCCCTTGCGGGCGAGGCGTTGGCGGTCGGCCGCGGTGAGGTGGGCGGTCATGCCGCTCTCCTGCTCCCAGTAGCCCCAGGCCATCGACACGGCGGGCAGTCCGAGGGTCTGCCGGTGTGCGGCGAACGCGTCGAGGTAGGAGTTCGCGGCCGCGTAGCCGGCCTGGCCGGCGTTGCCGAGTACACCCGCGGCCGCGGAGAACAGCACGAAGGCGGCGAGGTCGTGCTCGCGGGTCAGCTCGTGCAGGTGCCAGGCGCCGTCGACCTTGGGACGCAGCACCCGGTCGAGCTGCTCTGCGGTCAGCCGTTCCACAACGGTGTCGTCGAGCACGCCGGCCGCGTGGACGACGGCGGTGAGCGGATGCTCGGCCGGGATCGAGTCCAGTACGGCCGCCAGCGCGTCCCGGTCCGCGACGTCACAGGCCACGACCCGCACGTCGACGTCCCCTTGAGCCTCCAGGTGCGGCACCGCGCCGCCGCCGCGGCTGACGAGCAGCAGGTGCCGTACCCCGTAGCGGGACACCAGGTGCCGGGCGACGGCCTGGCCGAGGGTGCCGGTGCCGCCGGTGATCAGCACGGTGCCGTCAGGGTCGATCGGCTGGGGGACGGTGAGGACGATCTTGCCGGTGTGGCGGGCCTGGCTCATCAGCCGGAAGGAGTCGACGGCCTGGCGGAGGTCCGCGGCGGTGACCGGCAGCGGCTCCAGCGTCCCGTCGGCGACCATCGCCACGACCCTGGAGAGGATGTCGCCCTGCCGCGCGGGGTCGACGTCGTTGAGGTCGAAGGCCCGGTAGGTCAGGCCCTCGGGTGAGCGGACGTCCGTCTTGCCCAGCTCGACGAACCGTCCGCCGTCGGCCAGCAACCGCAGTGAGGCGTCGGTGAGTTCTCCCGCGAGCGAGTTGAGGACGACGTCCATGGCCGGGAACCGGTCGGCGAACCGGGTGTCGCGGGACGAACCGATGTGGTCGTCCGGCAGTCCGAGGCGCCGCAGGGTGTCCCACTTGGCGGGGCTCGCGGTGGCGAAGACCTCCGCGCCGCTGTTCAGGGCCAACCGGATGGCGGCCATGCCCACACCGCCCGCGCCGGAGTGGACCAGGACCCGGTCGCCGGGGCGCAGTTCGCCGAGGTCGAACAGCCCGTACCAGGCGGTGGTGAACGCGACGGGCACCGACGCCGCCTCGGCGGAGCTCCAGCCGTCGGGGATCGCCGTCAGGAGCCGGTGGTCGGCGACCGCGCGCGACCCGAAGGCGCCGGGCATCATTCCCATGACGCGGTCGCCGGGCCGCCAGGCCGTGACGCCGGGGCCGACCTCGAGGACGGTGCCGGCCCCTTCGCCGCCCAACGGGGGCCGGTCCGGGTACATGCCGAGGGCGATGAGCACGTCGCGGAAGTTCAGGCCGGCCGCGTGTACGGCGACCCGGACCTGTCCGGGTTCCAGCGCGGCCTCTTGCCAGGGCAGCAGGGCCAGGTCGTCCAGTTGCCCGGTGCCGGACTCGCTCAGCCGGTACGCGCCGTCGGGGGCGGTCGGTTCCGGCGCGTACCTGGCCTGCCGTGGCACGAGGACGCCTTCCCGGCGCAGGGCCAGTTCGGGTTCGTCGCCGGCTGTCATGGCGGCCCGGACCGCGTCCTCCTCGGACGCGTCGCCCATGTCGACCAGGACGAACCGGCCGGGGTGCTCGGCGGCGGCGCTGCGGACCAGGCCGCGTACGGCCGCGCCGGCCACGCCGCGGGTCAGGACGGCCAGGCGTGCGGCCGCCCGCTCCGGCTGCTCGGCCAGGAAGTCCTGGACGAGCGCGCGGGCCCGCTGGACGAGGCCGTGCACGGAGTCCGCGTCGGCTTCCGCGGTGAGTACCGGGCTCGGCACCACCTCGGTCGGTGTGCTCGCGGTGAGGGGCACCCACTGGGTGTGCAGCACCGCGGCCCGGGCCTCGGCGGCCGGCCGGACGGTCAGCGCGGTGATGTCCGCGACCGGGTTGCCGGACAGGTCGGTCAGTGTCGCGCGGTAGGTGTCGGTGCCCGTGCGGGCCAGGTGGACCCGGGCGGACGACACACCGGTGGTGTGCACGGCGACGCCGGAGAAGGAGAACGGCAGCCGGACCCGGGTGTCGGGGCTGAGCAGGATCAGCGGCTGGAGTGCGGCGTCCAGGAGCGCGGGGTGGATGCCGAAGCCGGCGCCGTCGGGGACGGACACCTCGGCGTACAGTTCGTCCTCGCCCTGCCACAACTCCCGCACGCCCCGGAACGCGGGTCCGTACTGGTATCCGAGTCCGGCGAGGAAGTCGTAGAACCCTTCAGGGTCCACGGGTTCGGCGTTCCTCGTGGGCCAGTCGAGGCGTCCGGCCGTCACCTGGCCGCCGAGAGTTCCGGACGCGTGGCGGACCCAGCCGTCGCCGCCCTTGGAGTGCACGGTGACCGGGCTGCGGCCGGCGTCGTCCGGGGCGCCGACCGAGACCTGGATGTCCGTGGGTGTGTCCGAGAGCGCGAGGGGCAGGTGCAGGACGAGGTCGTCAAGGGTCCCGCCGGCCAGGGTTGCGAGTTCGAGGAAGGCGGTGCCCGGCAGCAGGACCGTGCCGTCGACGGCGTGGTCGGCCAGCCAGGGGTGGGTGCGGGTGGAGACGCGGCCGCTGTGCACGGTGCTCCCGTCGGGCAATTCGACCGTGGTGCCCGCCAGCGGGTGCCGGGTGCCGTGGTCGCCGGCCGCGGGGGTGAGCCAGTAGGTGCTGCGCTGGAAGGCGTAGCGCGGCAGCCTGACGCCGTGCGGGCGGTCGTGCGGCCAGGTCACGGCGACGCCCTGGACGTGGAGGCGGGCCAGGGCGGTGTGGAATTCCCCGATGGCGCCGTGGTCGCGGCGCAGGGTGCCGGTCGCCACGCCGTCCAGGTCCTGCACCAGCACCGGGTGCGGGCTGACTTCCACGAACACCTCGTGGCCGTCGGCGGTGAGCCGGGCGGTGGCCAGGTCGAACCGTACGGGTTCGCGGAGGTTGCGGTACCAGTAATCGGCGTCGAGGGCGGAGGTGTCGACCGGTTCCGCGGTGACCGTGGAGTAGAAGGGAATCGCCGCAGGCCGGGGCCGGATGTCCGCGAGGTCGGTCAGAAGCCGCTCGCGGATCGCCTCGACCTGCGCCGAGTGCGCCGCGTAGTCGACGGGGATGGCGCGGGCGCGTATGCCGTCCCTGGCGCAGGCTGCCAGCAGTTCGTCCAGGGCCCCGGGTTCGCCGGACACGACGACGGTCGAGGCGGAGTTGACCACCGCGACGGTGATCCGGTCGCCCCAGGGGCTCAGGTAGCCGGCGGCGTCGTCCGCGCACAGCGCGACCGAGACCATGCCGCCGTGTCCGGCCAAGGCGACCAGGGCCTTGCTGCGCAGGGCGACCACCTTGGCGGCGTCGTCCAACGACAACGCCCCCACCACATACGCCGCCGCGATCTCCCCCTGCGAATGCCCGACCACGGCATCAGGCTCCACACCATGAGCACGCCACAGCTCGGCCAGCGCCACCATCACCGCGAACAGGGCCGGCTGCACCACATCCACCCGCTCCAACGAGCCACCCCCGACCAGCACCTCCACCAACGACCAATCCGTGTACGGCGCCAACGCCACATCACACGCATCGATCGCCTCCCGGAACACCGCCTCCGAGCCGTACAACTCCCCACCCATACCCACCCACTGCGCACCCTGCCCCGGAAACACGAACACCGAACGACCCAGCGAACGGGCGGTCCCGGTGACCAGACCCGGCGCCGACCGCCCCTCCGCCAGGGCGTCCAGGGCCGCGGCAGCGCCCACCACCACGGCCCGGTGCTCGAACACGGTGCGGGCAGCCAGAGCGCCCCCGACCGCCGCCGGGCCCACCTCGGGACGTACCGCGGTGAAGGCACCCAGCCGGCGCGCCTGCTCCCGCAACGCCGCCTCGGACCTGGCCGACAGCGGCCAGAGGACCTGGTCGTCCGCGCGGCCCCGGGGAGAGGGTGCGGCGGAGTCGGCCTCGGCGGGCTGTTCGAGGATGCTCTGCTCGATAATGACGTGGGCGTTGGTGCCGCTGATGCCGAAGGCGGAGACGGCGGCTCGCCGTGGCCGCCCGGTCCCGGGCCAGGCGACCGGTTCGGTGAGCAGGCGGACCTGGCCGCAGGCCCAGTCGACGTGCGGGGTGGGCGCGTCCACGTGAAGGGTTCGCGGCAGTTCGCCGTGCCGCATCGCCATGACCATCTTGATCAGGCCCGCGACGCCGGCCGCCGCCTGGGTGTGGCCGATGTTCGACTTGACCGACCCCAGCCACAACGGCTCGTCCCGGTCCCGGCCGTAGGTCGCCAGGAGTGCCTGAGCCTCGATGGGATCGCCGAGAGTGGTGCCGGTGCCGTGGGCCTCGACCGCGTCCACCTCGGACGCCTCCAACCCGGCATTCGCCAACGCCTGACGGATCACCCGCTCCTGCGACGGACCATTCGGCGCGGTCAACCCATTGGACGCGCCGTCCTGGTTGGTGGCCGAGCCTCGGACGACCGCCAGCACCTCGTGGCCGTTGCGGCGGGCATCGGACAGGCGTTCCAGCAGCAGCAGGCCGGCGCCCTCGGCCCAGCCCGCCCCGTCGGCCGCGGCGGCGAAGGACTTGCTGCGGCCGTCGGGCGCGCTCGCCCCCTGCCGGGACATCTCGGTGAACAGCGTGGGTGCCGCGTTGACGGTGACGCCGCCGGCCAGGGCGAAGGAGCATTCTCCCGAGCGCAGGGCCTGCGCGGCCAGGTGCAGGGCCACCAGGGACGACGAGCAGCCGGTGTCCAGGGACAGTGCCGGGCCGAGCAGGCCCAGCTGGTACGCCAGCCGGCCGGACCCCACGCTCGACGCGGTGCCGGTGACCTGGTAGCCCTCCAGGTCGTCGGGGACCGGCCCGGCGGCGTAGCCGGTGGACCAGATGCCGGTGAACACGCCGGTGGGTGTGCCCTCCAGCGTGGTCGGGTCGATGCCGGCGTACTCGATGGTCTCCCACGCGGTCTCCAGCAGGATGCGCTGCTGCGGGTCCATGGCGAGCGCCTCGCGGGGCGATATCCCGAAGAACGCCGCGTCGAAGTCGCCGGCGGCGTCGAGGAAGCCGCCCTGGGACGTGCTCGACGTGCGGGGCCGGCTTCCCGTCGGGTCGTACAGGCGGTCGATGTCCCATCCCCGGTCGGCGGGGAAGTCGCCGACCGCGTCCACGCCGTCCGCGACCAGCCGCCACAGGTCCTCCGGGGTGCCGACGCCTCCGGGGTAGCGGCAGCCCATGCCGATGACTGCGATCGGCTCGTCCGTCGCGGCCGGGGCGTGCGGCGCGTCCTGCTGGCCGGACTCGCCGGACAGGTGGGCGGCCAGCCGTGCCGGGGTGGGGTGGTCGAAGACGAGGGTGGCGGGCAGTTTCACCCCGAGCGCGGCGGTCAGGCGATTGCGCAGTTCCACCGCGGTCAGTGAATCGAAGCCCAGGTCCTTGAACGCCTGCCGGGGGTCGAGCCGCTCGGGGGTGGCGTGTCCCAGCACCCCGGCGACGTGGGTGGTGATCAGCTCCAGCAGGTCGGTGCCGCCGGCGGGGGGCGCGGGTCGGGGGGCCTGCGGCCGGCTGTGGGCCTCGGGCAGGTCCCGCAGCAGCCGGCTCGGCCGCGCGTGGGTGTAGGCGCGGGCGAACTGTGCCCAGTCGGCCGAGGTCACGACCGCGAGGGCCTCGTCGTGGTCGAGGACGTCCTGCAGCGCGTCGAGTGCCCGGCCCGGGTCCAGTTCGCCGAGGCCGAGCAGGGTGCGCTGGCGCTGCACGGACTCCAGGGCCGCCATGCCGCCTTCGGCCCAGATGCCCCACGCGACGGAGGTCGTGGCGCGGCCTTGGGCGCGGTGCTGTGCGGCCAGGGCGTCGAGGAAGGCGTTGCCGGCGGCGTAGGCCGCGCCGTGGCCGTCGCCCCACACGCCTGCGGTGGAGGAGAACAGGACGAAGGCGTCGAGGTCCGGCAGGAGTTCCGCCAGGTTCGCCGCCCCGGCGACCTTGGCCATGATGACCTCGGCGAACTCCGCCGGTGTCGTGTCGGCCAGCCTGGTCGCCCTGATCACGCCGGCGGTGTGGAAGACCGCGCGGATGTCGCCGACGCGCTCGACGAGGTCCCGCAGGGCGTCCCGGTCGGCCACGTCGCACGCCGCCACGGTCACCCGCGCCCCGGCTGCCTCCAGTTCGTCGCGCAGGCCGGCCGCGCCGGGTGCGTCGGGGCCGCGGCGGGCGGCCAGCACGATGTGCTCCGCGCCCTGCCGCGCGAGGCGGCGGGCCACATGTCCGCCGAGCGCGCCGGTGCCGCCGGTGACCAGCACCGTGCCCCGCGGCCGCCAGGGCCGCGCGGCCGGGCCCGATGAGGCCTTGCGGCGCAGCCGCTTGGCGAAGCGCCGGGTGCCGCGGATCGCCACCTGGTCCTCGCCCGTGCCGGCGAGCACGACGAGCAGCGCGTTCACGCTCTCCTCGTCGGGCACGGCGGGAAGGTCGACCAGGCCGCCCCAGCCGTGCGGGAACTCCAGCGCCGCGGACGCGCCGGTGCCCCACGCCAGGGCCTGGGCCGGGCTGGTGACCGGGTCGGTGCCCGAGGTGCTCACGGCGCCGCTGGTCGCGCACCACAGCGGGACGGCCGGTGTCCGCGCCGGGTCCAGGGGGCGGACCAGATCCAGGGTGCGGACCAGGCCCGCCGGGAGCACCGGGTGGTCGGGGTGCGGCTCGTCGTCCAGCGCCAGCAGCGACAGCACACCGTCCGGCCCGGGCCGGGCGTCCCCGGTGTCGGCCACGTCCCAGGTGTCGGCCACCGCGAAGCCCCGTTCGCGCAGGGCCTCGGCCCACGGGTGCCCGGTCGTGGCCAGGACGAGCCAGCGAGCCGGGTCCACCGGGGCCGCGGTTCCGCTCGTCGGCGCCCATGCCACCTCGTACCGCCAGTCGTCACGGGGCACCGGCGGGGTCGCGGTCACCCAGTAGGGCTCGCGCTGGAAGGCGTACGTGGGCAGGTCCGCCCTGGGTGCGGTGCGGGGCAGGACCGGAATCCAGTCGACGTCGGCTCCGGCGGCGTAGAGGCGTCCCGCCGCGGCGAGGAACTCGGTGAGGCCGCCGTGATCGCGGCGCAGTGTTCCGGTGGCGGCGACGTCCAGCGCGGGCACCAGCACCGGGTGCGGGCTGACCTCCAGGAACAGGTCGTGGTCGTCGGCGGTGAGCCGGGCGGTGGCCAGGTCGAACCGTACGGGTTCGCGGAGGTTGCGGTACCAGTAGCCGGCGTCGAGGGCAGAGGTGTCGAGCGGCTCGCCGGTGACCGTGGAGTAGAACGGGATCGCCGCCGAGTGGGGGGTGATGTCGGCCAGTTCGGTGAGCAGTTGCTCGCGGATCGCCTCGACCTGCGCGGAGTGGGCGGCGTAGTCGACGGGCAGGCGGCGGGCGCGGATGCCGTCGGCCTCGCAGGCCGTCAGCAGTTCGTCCAGCACGTCGAGGCCGCCGGACACCACGACCGCCGCAGGTCCGTTCACCACGGCGGTCGTCAGCCGCTCGCCCCAGCGGGCCAGGTAGCCGGCAGCCTGTTCGACGGACAGCGCGAGGGACACCATGCCGCCCCGGTCGGCGATGACGGCCAGTGCCCTGGACCGTAGCGCCACGACCTTGGCGGCGTCCCGCAGCGACAGCGCGCCGGCGACGTACGCGGCGGCGATCTCCGCCTGGGAGTGGCCGACCACGGCGTCCGGCTGCACGCCGTAGGACCGCCACAGGTCGGCCAGCGCCACCATGACGGCGAACAGGGCCGGCTGCACCACGTCGACGCGGTCCAGCGAGCCGTGGCGCAGTTCGTCGACCAGCGACCAGTCGGTGTACGGGGCCAGGGCGGCGGCGCAGGCGTCGATGCCGGCGCGGAAGACCTCGGACTGCTCGTACAGGTCATGGCCCATGCCCGCCCACTGCGCCCCCTGTCCGGGGAAGACGAACACGGTCCCGCCGGTACGGGCCTGCAGGCCCGGCAGTCCCGGCAGTCCCGGCGGGAGCGCGGCCAGGCCGGACAGCAGGTCGTCCCGCTCGGCGCCGACCACCGCGGCCCGGTGCTCGAACCGGGTGCGGGCGGCCAGTGCGCGGCTGATCGCGGCGGCCGGGACGTCGGGGTGGGCGGTCGCGTACGCGTGCAGCCGCTCGGCCTGGGCGCGCAGCGCGGCATCGGTCTTCGCGGACAGCAGCCAGGCGGTGGGGGCGGCCCGGCCGGCGGGTTCGGGAAGGTGGCCGGGGTCCGGGTCGGAGGACTGCTCGATGATCAGGTGGGCGTTGGTGCCGCTGATGCCGAAGGCCGAGATGCCGGCGCGGCGCGGGTGCTCGTGCTCCGGCCACGGCCGGGCCTCGGTGAGCAGCCGGACGCCGCCGGAGGCCCAGTCGACGTGCGGGGAGGGGGCGTCTATGTGCAGGGTTCGCGGCAGTTCGCCGTGCCGCATCGCCATGACCATCTTGATCAGGCCCGCGATGCCGGCGGCGGCCTGGGTGTGGCCGATGTTCGACTTCACCGACCCCAGCCACAACGGCTCGTCCCGGTCCCGGCCGTAGGCGGCCAGCAGGGCGTGGGCCTCGATGGGATCGCCGAGAGTGGTGCCGGTACCGTGCGCCTCGACCGCGTCCACCTCGGACGCCTCCAACCCGGCGTTCGCCAACGCCTGACGGATGACGCGTTCCTGGGAGGGGCCGTTGGGCGCGGTCAGGCCGTTGGACGCGCCGTCCTGGTTCACCGCGCTTCCCGCGACGACCGCCAGCACCCGGTGGCCGTTGCGGCGGGCGTCCGACAGACGTTCCAGCAGCACCAAGCCGGCGCCCTCGGCCCAGCTGGTGCCGTCGGCCGCGGCGGCGAAGGGCTTGCTGCGGCCGTCCGCCGCGAGGCCGTGCTGGCGGGAGAACTCGGTGAAGCCCAGCGGTGTCGCCATGATCGTGACACCGCCGGCGAGCGCCAGCGAGCACTCGCCCGCGCGCAGGGCCTGGGCGGCCAGGTGGACGGCGACCAGGGACGACGAGCAGGCGGTGTCCACGGACAGCGCCGGACCGCGCAGCCCGAGGTGGTAGGCGACCCGGCCGGACGTGACGCTGGTCGCAACGCCGGTGAACAGGTAACCCTCCAGGTCCTCCGGCAGGCCCGGCCCGGTCGCGTAGCCGGACGACCAGACGCCGGTGAACACGCCGGTGTGGCTGCCGCGCAGCGAGGCCGGGTCGATCCCGGCGTGCTCGAAGGTCTCCCAGGCCGTCTCCAGCACGAGCCGCTGCTGCGGGTCCATGGCGAGCGCCTCGCGGGGCGAGATGCCGAAGAACGGAGCGTCGAAGCCGGCCACCGCCTCCAGGAACCCGCCCCGGGTGATGTACGTGGTGCCCGCGCCGCGCAGTTCCGGGTCGTACAGGCCGCCCAGGTCCCAGCCGCGGTCGTCCGGGAAGTCGCCGATCGCGTCCACGCCCTCCGCGACGAGCCGCCACAGGTCGTCCGGCGAGGCCACCCCGCCGGGGAAGCGGCAGCCCATCCCCACGATGACGACCGGGTCGTCGTGGGCGGCCTGGGCGGCGGGGGCCAGCCGGTCGCCGGGGCCGGTGCGCAGCCAGTCGATCAGCTCCGCGGGCGTCGGGTGGTCGAAGACGAGACCGGAGGGGAGTTGCCGATCCAGGGCGCCGGCCAGGCGGTTGCGCAGTTCGAGCCCGGTGACCGAGTCAAAGCCGAGGTCCTTGAAGGTGAGCGCGGGATCGATGTCTGCGGGGTTCTCGTGGCCCAGCACGAGCGCGATCTGCGCGGTGACCACGGCGGCCGCGTCGACCGTGTCGCCCGACTCGGGGCCGCCCGTGTCCGTACCGCCCGCCCCGGTGTCCCCGGTCTCCGGGCCGCCGTCCGGCCGGCCGGGCGCGGCGGTCTCCGCTGCGTGCGTCCCCGGGCCGGCCGGGGTCCGTCCGCTCTGCCCGGCTGTCGCTTCGGGCAGCCAGTACGAACGACGTTGGAAGGCGTACGTGGGCAGGTCGACCGGTGCGGCCTCGGCGACGGCCGGGGACCAGTCCACCGGCACGCCGGCCACGAACAGCCGGGACAGCGCGGTCAGGAAGACGTCCGGCCCGCCCCGGTCACGGCCCAGCGTGCCGGTGGCGACGCCGGGCACGCCGGTCCGCTCGCGGGCCTGTTCCAGGATCTGTTCGATGGCGGGCAGCAGCACCGGGTGCGGGCTGACCTCGACCACGACGTCGTGCCCGTCCGCCAGCAGTGCGGCGGTGGCCAGGTCGAAGCGGACCGGCTCGCGCAAGTTGCGGTACCAGTAGCCGGCGTCGAGCTCCGTGGTGTCGTCGAGGACGCCGCCGGTGACCGCGGAGTAGTACGCAATGGTGCCCTGCCGCGGCCGCACACCGTCCAGTTCGGTGTGCAGCCGCTCACGGATCGCCTCGACGTGCGCGGAATGGGAGGCGTAGTCCACCGGGACGACGCGTGCGCGGACACCGTCCGCCGCGCAGGACTCGACCAGTTCGGACAGGGCCCGCGTGTCGCCGGACACCACGACCGAGCCGGTGGCATTGACCACGGCGACCGTCAGCGCGCCGCCCCAGCGCGACACGTAGTCCTCGGCCCGCTCGGCGGACAGGGCCACGGACACCATGCCGCCCCGGCCGGTCAGCGCCACCAGCGCGCGGCTGCGCAGTGCCACGATCCGGGCCGCGTCGGACAGCGACAGCGCGCCCGCGACGTATGCCGCGGCGATCTCGCCCTGCGAGTGCCCGACCACCGCGTCGGGCTCGACACCGAAGGAGCGCCACAGTTCCGCCAGGGACACCATCACCGCGAACAGGGCGGGCTGCACGATGTCCACGCGGTCGAGCGGGGCGCCGTCCAGGACATCGGCCAGGGACCAGTCGGTGTACGGGGCCAGGGCCTGGGCGCACTCGTCCATGGCGGCCCGGAAGACGGGGTACGCGGCGTACAGCTCCCGGCCCATGCCGACCCACTGCGCGCCCTGGCCGGGGAACACGAAGACGGTACGGCCATGGGTTCTGGCCCGATCGGCGGCGACCTGGGCGGAGTCGAGCAGGACCGCGCGGTGCGCGAAGCGGGTTCTGGTGGTGGCCAGCGCGTGCGCGACCTCGGCGCCGGTCAGGTCCGGGTGGCTGCGCACGTGTTCGCGCAGGCGCTCGATCTGCGCTCGTAGCGCCTGCTTGGTCCGCGCCGTGACGATCCACGGCGCCGGCCGGGCCTCGGGAGCGGGCCGCCGGGCCGGCGGCGCGGCCGCATCGGGCGCCTGCTCGACGATCACGTGCGCGTTGGTGCCGCCCATGCCGAACGACGACACGCCGACGAGCAGGGGCGCGTCCGGCCGCGGCCAGGGGGTCAGAGCGGTCTGGACCCGCAGCGCCAGTGCGTTGAGAGGGATGCCGGGGTTGGGGGTTTCGTAGTTCAGGCTCGGCGGCAGTGCGCGGTGGTACACGCTGAGGACAGCCTTGAGCAGACCGACGATGCCCGCGGCGCCTTCCAGGTGGCCGACGTTCGTCTTGGCGGATCCGACCCGCAGGGCGCTGTCGGCGTCGCCGGACTCGGCCGGGTCGCGGTAGGCCGCCGCGAGGGCGGCGGCCTCGATGGGGTCGCCGACAGCGGTGCCGGTGCCGTGCAGCTCCACGTACTGCACATCCGCGGGACGCACGCCGGCGCGGGCCAGTGCTTCGCGGATGACCTGTTCCTGGGCCTGCGCGCTGGGCACGGTCAGGCTCTGTGTGGCGCCGTCGTTGTTGACCGCGCTGCCCCGGATGACACCGTAGACGCGGTCCCCGTCGGCCAGGGCCCGGTCCAGCGGTTTCAGGACGAGGAAGGCGCCGCCCTCGCCGCGGACGAAGCCGTTGGCCCGGGCGTCGAAGGTGAAGCAGCGGTCGTCCGGGGACAGGCCGCCGAACTCCGCTGCTCCCTCCTCGCGGGCGGCGGTCAGGTTGAGGTTCACCCCGCCGGCCAGGGCGAGCGCCGACTCGCCGCGGCGCAGGCTCTCGACCGCCAGATGCACCGCGACCAGCGCCGACGACTGGGCCGTGTCGACCGTCATGCTCGGTCCGCGCACACCGAGGAAGTGCGAGACACGGTTGGCGATGACGCCCCGGTTGGTGCCGGTCAGCGTGTGCGGCGTGATGTGACCGGGGTAGGCCAGGGACGTGTAGTCCTCCCACATCGAGCCGACGAACACCCCCGTCGGGCCGCCCGTCAGCGTGCTCGGCACGATCCGGGCGTCCTCCAGGGCCTCCCAGGCGAGTTCGAGCATGAGCCGCTGCTGCGGGTCCATGCCGACGGCCTCACGGGGGGACACACCGAAGAACGCCGCGTCGAAGCCGTCCACCCGGTCCAGGTAGCCGCCGTGCCGTACGCCCTGCCGGCCCACGGGCGGCGCGGTGATCGCGTCGGCCCCGTCGCACAGCAGTCGCCAGAACGCCTCCGGATCCGGGGCTTTCGGCAACCTGCCCGCCATTCCGATGACAGCGACACGATCAGCGTCCGAATCCAGGGGGAAGCGCATCACATCGACACCTCGTGAGCCGGGGGGATGAAGGAAGGCGGGGTGTTTCCGTAGCAGTCCCGATGGTGCGGCTCCGGCCGCGCAAGCGGCCGGAGCATCGAGCGCGCGGGCAGCCCGGCGACCCGGTGGTATCGGAACCCGGACTCGCCCGCGCTTCGGGCCTCTGGATCAGTGGAGCGGTCCTCGAAAGCGACAGCATTGGCGACACGCTTCGAGGAGGATGCACTGGTGAGCTGAGCGTAGGGGTCGAGGCGATGATCGTTCCGCCGCGCAGATGAGCATGGCAGCAACATCACGCCCTCGCCACAGGTCAGGCGAAGGCTGTCTCAAAGGAGGCACATCACAACGTCATATGCCTGCACGAAAGAGGCACCGTGGCAGGATCCGTCCCGTGCCCCATGAAACGCGTCGTTCATACGGGCGGCCCGTCGCAGTGTCCGCCGGCGGACCTGCCGGTGAACCCGCCGGTGCGGTCACGGAAGTGCGTCCACGCCCTGCACCGCCACGACCGGGCCGGGTTCATGGGCACCGTCGACGCCGCCGGTGACAACGCCCTAGAATCCCGTTCGCACTCGCGCAGAAGAACGTCCTCGCCCGTCATCCGGCCACCCGGGAGAACTCCGCACGGCGATCACCACCCGGATCGAGCGAACCGCCCACCGGCGCCGCCGACAGCTCCGGCTGAACCGTTCGACCCCCATCCACTTCGAGACGATCGCGAAGCGCCACCGCCCCCGGCGGCACACAACCCAGCTGTCACCGATCCGCGCATCGGTCCCGGCCGTTCGCGCCCGGCACCCGGCGCCCGGGCCTGGTGACATCCAGTCAGGAGGCAGCGATGCAAGCCACGTTTCCCTTCACCACACCACACCACCTCGACAACGAGCCCGAAGCCGAGGCTCTGCTCGCGCGGGCTCCGGTCGTCCTCGCGACGATGGGTACGGCAGACGTCTGGCTCGCCCTTTCCCACAAGTCGGTACGCCAGGTTCTGAGCGACAGCCGGTTCAGCCGGGAGGCGGCCACACTTCCGGGCGGCCCGCTGAAACTGTCCGTCGCCGCCGACCCGTTACTGGTCTCCAGCCTGGACGGCGAGCGCCACGCCCGCCTGCGCAAGCTGATGTCGCAGGCGTTCAGCCCACGCATGGTCGATCAGCTCGAGCCACGCGTGCAGTCCACTGTGGACTCCTTGCTCGACTCCCTCGATCCGACCGCGGATCTTGTGGCAGGTCTCTGCGCTCCACTGCCGTTGATGGTCATCTGCGAGCTGCTCGGCGTGCCCTACTCCGAGGCGGAGGCCATCCGCAGGTGGACCAGGCGACTGTTCGTCACGGACATCACTTCGGACGAACTGCGGGCCGCACAGAGCGAGATGCAGGACTGGCTCGCCGATCTGGTGCGCCAGAAGCGGGCGCAGCCGGACAACGGGTTGATCTCGGCGATGGTCGCCGCCAACGACGAGGGCGACCACCTCACCGAACCCGAGCTGCTGGCCAACCTCGAGGGCCTGCTGATCGCCGGCCACGAGACGACCGTCAACCAGCTGGGCAACTCGTTGCTGACCCTGCTGCGCCACCCGGACCAACTCGCGCTGCTGCGGTCGTCACCGGACCTGATCGGACCGGCGGTCGACGAACTGCTGCGCTACAGCAGGCTTTTCACCTCGGCCGAGGTCCGGGTCACGACCGAGCCCGTCGATCTGGAGGGCGTCGAACTGGGGGCGGGCGAACCGGTGTTACCGGTCATCGTCGCGGCCAACCGCGACCCCGGTGTGTACCCGGATCCCGGCCGCTTCGACATCACGCGCGAAGGACCGGCAGCGCACCTCGCCTTCGGGCACGGGCCGCACTTCTGCCTCGGCGCGATACTGGCCCGCCGGGAGATGCGGGTGGCGATCGGGTCCGTGGTGAAACGGTATCCGGGACTGCGCCTCGCCGTTGACGAGTCCGAGCTCACCTACGTGCCGGAACTGGTCTTCCGCGGCCTGCAGGCGTTGCCGGTCACTTGGTGATCCGTGGTCTCTCATACCGCAGGCGCGGGAATTGGGCCGGATCGACCGGTCGGGGACGACACGACCGATGGCCCTTCCACCACCTTCGACCTGCGGTACGACCGGCACGGCGAACTCGTCGGCGTCCATGCGGTCTACGGGGCCGCCGAGCGGTTGACGGCCCAGGCCGGGCGCCGGCCCGGCCGGACAGGACGGCGGTCGCGGCGGCGTAGGCGTCGACGGGATCGGACTTGCCGTGTGCGCGGCGGGCCTTGCGGTCGGGCCGGTCGACATCGACCACGGTGATCCGCTCGGCTCGCAGGAAGCGGACGAGTTCGGCCACGCCATCGTCGACCGGGCCCTGTACCTGACGAAGGACTGGGCCGCCGACGACGAGCGCCGCGACCTGACCGGTGTCCCGGACGAGCTGGCCTTCACCACCAAGCCCCAGCTCGCCGCCGCCATGTTGAAGGGCGCCCGCGACGCCGGGCTCCCGGCCCGGTGGGCCGCCGCCGACGAGGTCTACGGCGGGCGTGAACTCCGAGAGCGGATACGCGAGCTGGGCTACGACTACACGGTCGCCGTCCCCGCGGGCCACCGCGTCACCACCCCGGCCGGTCGCTTCACCGCCACCGCCCTGCTGGCCAAGCTGCCCCGGCGGGCCTGGCAACGGCTGCGGACCGGGCACGGCACCAAGGGCGACCGCCACTACGACTGGGCGATGATCAGCATCAACCCGGACGACACCCCACCCGGCCACGACGGCGGGGCACAGCTGGCTGACCCCCGCGGGTGCGGGGAGGACTGCCCGAGGAGGACGGCATCAGCTCGCCGGTCTGCGCGACCGGCATCCCCATGTCCCCTATGAGCTGAGCTGCCGGGACCGTCGACAGGTTCGTGGTTCAGGCGAGCTTCCGGAGCGGCAAGATCAGCCTCGGTCGCCGGGAACGGGGATGAGGCGGCCGAGCATCGCCATCACGGTGATCCGCCCGTCCTGGTCGTTCGTCACCGCGCAATGGGCGTCGACGCCTCGCTCGTCCGGTTCCTGGTCCGGGTCGGTCAGGCCCACCCGGACCAGGTCGACGGCGTACTCGTGGTAGCGGGAGTAGTCCGCTGCGGCGCTCACGGCTTCGACGTGGTCGATGCGGCCGGGGTCCGCGGCGCGCAGCAGTGCCGGGGTGGGCGGCGGGCCCAACTCCCGCCCGATCCACTCCGAGACGGCGTCCCGGTGGCAGCCCGGTTCGAGCTTCGAAGCGGTCGCCGCCGTGAGTGCCAGGTGGATGAGGAGCGTCCCGAACCAGGTCGCGGCCTCGGCCGGTGGTGTGTCCGTCCCTGTCGGCGGCATCACGGCCCGGTACAGCGCGGCCACGTCATCGGCGTGCGCGGCGGTGGCAACTGCCCTCACCGCGCGGCCGAGGGCGGCCTGGTCGATGGTCATGTCGACGGTTCTCCCCACAGTCGGCAGCCGCCAACGTAGCGCTCCGGTGCGGTGAGTGGCCGGCGAAGCACGGATTCTCCACAACACGCGCGGCAGTGGCAGTCGACGGCGATCCCCGAAAGCGGTCTCCGGTGCGGGGCCGGACAGGGCTGCTCGTGGTCGTTCCCCAGGCGGTTGACGGGTTCGACTGCGGGGGCCATCGCATCCCCGGGGCAACCCCAGGCAACACTCGCCCGCCAGCCTTGACCGGGTGACGGCTGGCCTCGCGGGTGCGGGGAGGACGCCCGCCCGGCCGTGACGAAAGGAGGTCTCCGCGCCACCGCCTGGGATACGGCGCGGTGACGGGACACAGTCCCAGCCGTCCGTACCTTCCCGCCGACCTGCTGCCCACAACGCCAGCCGAGAGGTCATCAGCAGCAGCGCCGACACCGTGCGGCTCTGGGCCCTGTGCACACGGGAAGTCATCGCGTCGTCCCCGTCGACGCACCGCACGCTGCCGCGATCGCCGCCACTGGCGACCTCGCTTCCGGCTTCCGGCTTCCACGACGACATCGCCCGCCACCGCCGTCAGCCCCCACGACCACGCCTCGTACATCTGGCCGAGCACCGCAGCCCTGCAGCCCGCACAGCTCGCGTGAACGACTGCCGGATCCTCCCGCCACCGCAGGCGAAGAGCGGATCCGGAGCGAGCACCCGACCGCTCTCGCCGCCAGCGACGGGGTCCCGCAACGGGCCGGGCGCTCACCTCCGGCCGGGGCCGGTCTTCGGGGCCTCGCGACCGTCGCCTCCGGCGGCGTTCACCCGCACGACGGCCCGCCGCCCCGTCCACCTAAGCTGTCCCCCACGCGGTGACCGGGGGAGGACAACGGGTGGATCGGTACAACGTCACGAACACCATCGGCGGGGGGAACCAGAAAACCGTCATCCAGGTGGGCTCGATGACGCTCCAGACGACCCCCGCTCCGGCCGATCCCGCCCCGCCCAGCGAGCCGTGGGTCCGCGCCGTACTGGAGTCGGGCGTCTGGGCCCACGCCGCACCGCGCGACGCCGAGCCCCACCGGCAGCACGCCGCCCGGCTGGCCGAGCGGCTCGCCGCCGTCCGGGACCGCGCCGAGCAGAGGACCGCCGGGGACCCGTGGGCCGACCCCGGGTTCGCGACGCGGTTCGCGGACCGGGTGGAATGGCTGCTCGGCGAGCCCGACGGCGCGCTCGACCTCTACCCGGCCGAGGCCGGGCTGCTCGTCCTGCTGCCCTACCTCTACCAGACCCACCAACTCCTGCTCCTGGCCTCCCGGCTGGAGGCCGACCCCACCGACCTGCGCCCCCGGCGCGCGGCGACGGGCCGGCGAGCCGGCTACCAGTCCTTCCTGGCCGGCCACGACCTGCTGGTGAACCGGGCCCGGCTGCGCCCGCAGGCCGCGCCGGCGACCGGGTGGTGGCTGTACCGGCGCTGGCTCGCCGAGGAGGACAAGGGGGCGGACCGCCTCGCCGGACTCGAAGCCGAACTGGCGCCAGATCTCGTGCCAGATCTCGTGCCAGATCTCGTGCCAGATCTCGTGCCAGATCTCGCGTCCACGCTCGCGCCCGAACTCACCGCCGGGAGCGGCCCGCTGACCGAGGCGCTGAACGTCCGGCGCCTGGCCCGGATCCTCGCCGGCCTGCGGATCGGCGCCGACATCTGCAACCCCGAGCACCTCGGCCAGCTCGAGGCCGACGAACTCCTGCCCGGGCCCGGACGCCAGCGCATCCGCGAACGCCGGGCCGGCCTGCTGCTCGCCGTCGCGTACGGCGCCGCGATCGAACCCGCCGTCCTCCCGGACACGGTGGTCGAGCACATCGGGGTCCCGAACCCCGTCGACCTCGACGGGCTGCGCCGCACCCTGGCCAGGTCGACGTGGAGCGGATCCCCGGAGCTGCCCGTCCTCAAGGCGGTCTGCGAGCACGAGGCCGTCGTGGAGGCCCTGCGCGAGCACGCGCAGCGGCTGGACGGACTGCTCCTCGCGGTCGGGCGCGCCCTGTCCGACCGGATCGCCCTGCCCGACCGCATCGCCCGGCCCCTGCCGCCGCTGCCCGCTCGGATCTCCGCCGACGGCGTCGTCCCCGCGCCGGGGACCTTCACCAGCAGCGCGCGCTTCCGGCTCGACGACCGCCGTGTGCGCGGCCTGCTGACCGGCACCCAGCTCTACAAGGACCACGGCCTCGCGGTGCGCGAGCTGTACCAGAACGCCCTCGACGCGTGCCGCTACCGCCGCGCCAGGACCCAGTACCTGGAGCGCTCCGGCCGGCCCTTCCACCCGTACGAGGGCAGGATCGACCTCGTCCAGGGCGTCGACGAGGACGGCCGCGAGTACCTGGAGTGCGCCGACGACGGCATCGGCATGGGCGAGGCGGAGCTGCGCGGCGTGTTCTCCAACGCCGGCGCCCGCTTCGCCGAGCAGCCCGACTTCCTGCTGGAACAGGCGCAGTGGGAGCGGGTGGAGCCCCCGGTGCGGCTGCACCCCAACAGCCGGTTCGGGATCGGGGTCCTGTCCTACTTCATGCTCGCGGACGAGATCCGGGTGACGTCCTGCCGCATGGGACTCGACGGCATGCCGGGACCGCTGGTGGAGGCCCACATCCTCGGGCCCAACCACCTGTTCCGGATCGTCGAGAAGGAGGAGCGGGGCACCCGGCCCGGGACCACGGTGCGGCTCTACCTGCGGGACCGGCGCCGCTCCTGGTCCGGCCTGGACGCGCTCGCGGCGGTGCTGCACATCGCCGAGTTCCCGACGACGGCGCGGCACGGCGGGCGCAGGACGGAGTGGGAGCCCGGGGTCCTCCGGGGGCCGGGCAGGGTACAGACGGGCGGCCCGGACCTCAGCAGTCTGGTGGAATGGACGGACGGCCCACCGGGCGCCCAGGTCATCTGGCGCGAGGACGGCGGCCTGCTGCTGGTGGACGGCCTCACGATCGAGCCGGGACAGCGGGTCGGGGTGCTCACCGGCCTCCACGGCGTCGTGGTGAACCTCTCCGGGGACCACGCCCCGCGCCGGCTCAGTTCCGACCGCCTCACCGTCCTGGACGACATCTCGCCCCGGGTCGAGGCACTCCTGGCCGCGGCGGCCGGCGCCCTGGTGACGAGCGGCGCGGGGTTCCTCACCCTGGAGTGGATGGAGAAGGTCGCCGAGAGCAGCCCGCGCATCGCGGACCTGGTGGCCGAAGCCGCGTTCGAAGCGGGCGCGGCGTTCCGTATTCGCGGCCGGGCAGCCGTACCCGCCACGGCCGGCTGCTTCCCGCTGGACCGCAAGCTCCTCGACGGCCTGCTGACGAACCGGCGCGCGGAACGGTCGTCGGACGCCGTGTACCTCTCGATACCGGACCACATCCTGCTGTGGCGCGTCCTCGCCCACCCCGAGAGCGATCTGGCCCGCGAGCTGACGGAGCTCGTACCGGAACTCGCCGAGCCCCGCCGGACGGTCCGAGCCCGCCCGTCGGACCCGGAGCTGTTCACCGGCAAGCGCGGCGTGTTCGGGCTCACCCGGCCCTCGGACGCCTTCGGCGTCGCCCGGCGGCTCGGCTGCGACCCGGCCGCCACGGCGCAGCGGCGACGGCTCTTCGGCGTCAGCGACCTGGTGGTGCCCGCCTCCCCCGACACGCAGGAGTGGGCGGACACCTCGGACATGACCTGGCTCGACCAGCCGTACGATCGCCGCCGTTCGCACGCGACGATCGGCGATCTGCTGGAGGTCGGAGAGGGACTCGGCGTGAGCGTAGCGCAGGCCGCGGCCGCCATGCGGGCCCACGGAATCACCGTCCTACCGGACGCTACAGCGGCGGGCATGCCCGACGAGACGGACCTGCGACTGCTCCACCAGGACTGCGAGGTCGTCGAATACCGCGGCATCTCGGACACCGGCCCCGTGCCGCCCGGCCACGTGGCCCAGGCCGCCCTGAAAACGGGACTGAGCCCGGCGCAGGTGCGGCACCGGCTGGAACGCTACGGCCTCGAGGTGGAGCCCTTCGACTTCCCCGAACGGCCGGACGAGGACTATGTGCGGTGGCTCAGCCGGGACCACACCGGCGCATGGCCATGGGTCAGCGCCACCGGCCCGCTCCCGCCGTGGCAGCTGGTGGCCGCCCAGGACTGGTTGGAACTGCCCGCCCACGAGGTACGGGCCGAGTACGCACGCCTCGGCTTCACCCTCCCGCCGCCCGCGCAGTGCCGGGAATCCCCAGACGACTTCGGCCTGCTGGCCGGTGACTGGGAGGTCGAGTGGTCGCCCTTCCGGACGGACCGCGCGCCGAGCTTCCACCAACTCATCGAGGTGTCCCAGGAACTGGGCCTCAGCCTGCGGAAGCTGACCAGCCGACTCGCCGCCTATCGGGTGCGGGTCGGCATGGTCCTGCCGCAGCGGCCCGGCGAACTCGACCGCGAGCTCTTCCGCCACGACGACCTGCTGCAGATCGACGTGGACAACTACGACCGGCCGGACACCCCCTGGTGGTTCCGGCTCAGCCCCGACGACGAGATCCCGTTCTTCCTCCTGGCCCTGGCCGCCCGGGACCTCGACCGTCGCCCCAGGGAACTAGCCACCCGGCTGCGCTCCTACGGCCTTCGGGTCTCCCACGACGACCTCCCCCCGGACCTGACCCAACGCGAGGCCCTGCGCCTGCTCACCGCCGACGAACATGCGATGCCGCAGCCCATGGACCCGCCCATGCCGCTCGCCCAACTCGTCCGCATCGCCCACCGCGTCGACCTGCCCATCGCCCAGACCGCCCGCCACCTGCGCGACCTCGGCGTCCACGTCGGCGACCTGGCGGCCACGGTGCGCGCGGCCCTGGCGCGGGTGCCGCTCGCGTGACCGTCCGGACGCCTCGCCACGGTAAACGCCCGGCAGGCCCCGCGGACGCGGGGAGGACCTCAACGCCGGCGGCGACGTCATCAACAACGGCTGACCCCCGCGGGTGCGGGGAGGACGATGGCCCCACGCTCGCGAGGGTGACCCGTGGCCCTGTTTCGCCGGAACGTTGCGTCTGCGATCGCGGGCAGCATAACGCCCCCGCCCGGGAGGGGGCGTTGTCGTGTCAGGCCTCGGGGAACCCGTGGTACTTGGTCACGGTCTTGCGGCCGTGGCGGGCCATGAGGAGGACGGGGGCCACAGGCCGGCGGTGCAGATCACCATGAAGGTGTGGTCTGCGAGGGCGAAGGGGCCCCATCTTGCGGCGGGTGACGGTCTTGGGCACGGGTCCTCCTGTGGCTGGTGGGCACGAACCTACCGGCGCCGAGGGCTTGACCGTGGTGCCGTGGCTGACCAGTGACCAGACCGATCAGCCACGCCGGGACAGCCGGTGCGGGCCAAGGTAGTACGACAGTGCGGTGTGAGACGGGCCGTCCGGGACCTCGCCGCTCACCAAGAGTTTGACTACCTCGGCCTCCGGCACCCACTCCACCCGGGCCGCCTCGGAGACGTCCTCCGGCTCGCTCACGCGAGTGCATCCGGTGACGTGGTAGCAGCGGAAGTGCGCGTCGCTGATGCCGGCCATTGCGTCGTACTCGGTCAGCAGATCGACGCGGCCGGGGCGCCAACCGGTTTCCTCCTCGACCTCGCGGGCGATCGCGGCGGCCGGGTCCTCGCCGGGCTCGGCCCAGCCGGCGGGTACTTCCCAGCCCCACCGACCGGTAATGAACCGGTGCCGGTAGAGAAGGAGGAACTCGCTGCGGTCGTTGGTGACGACGGAGGTGGTCGATGCCCGGGGGTAGCGGACGACGTGGTGGTCGATCCGGCCGAGCCCGGGCACCTCAACGTCGTCCAGCCAGACCTCGACCCACGGGCTGCCGTAGACCTTGCGGCGTCCGAACGTCTCCCACTCCATGGTTAGCCTCCCTAGGCGCGAACCAGTTGCGCTTCCGACTCTTTCACGCACGCGGTCAGCTCCAGCACGGGCCTCTCTCGAGCCCACGGGGCGAGGGCCTTCTCAAGGGCCTTGGCCCGCAGGACGAGCGGCTTGACCATAGTGGTGCTCGCCAGGTCGAGGGCGGCGCGCGCGGTGGCGCACGCCTCGTCGAGGTCTCCTTGGCTAAGGGCGTCCGCCAGTAGGTCATCGGATGCGGGGGCTTCGAGGCCGGGTATCCCAGCGGTAGAGGGTCCAAGCCCGTCTGATTAGGCAGCGGAC
>NZ_JBVIRY010000046.1:0-62478 GCF_055575795.1 Kitasatospora sp. NPDC034023 | reverse complement strand
GGACCTTAGACAAGCCTCATCGTTGCAGCTCAGAAGGCACTTTCGCTTTTCCGATCATGCTCCGGACGCGACCCCGGATGAAACACGCAGGCTAGTTGATGGAAGCGGTCCAGCGGCCAGGCGATCACGAACGCGCGACCGACCACACCGCTCAGCGGGATCGTGCCCTGGCCCGGATTGCCCATGTGGAAGCGGGAGTCGGCGGAGACGTCGCGGTGGTCGCCCATGACCCAGAGCCGCCCCTGCGGCACCTTCACCTTGAAGGGCTGCCGGGACGGCGGGTTGCCGGGTGCGAGGTAGGTCTCGTCCACCGGGTGCCCGTTGACGCTGAGCCGCCCCTGCGCGTCGCAGCACTCGACGGTGTCCCCGCCGACGCCGATCACCCGCTTGATCAGGTCCTGCTCGTTGTCGGACGGCAGCAGTCCGACGAAGGTCAGCGCCTGCTTGGCCGCACCCAGCACCGGGCCGTCGTCGGAGGGCTTGTGGTCGTTCTCCAGCCAGCCGCCCGGGTCCTTGAAGACCACCACGTCGCCGCGCTGCGGCTCACTGCCGAACCAGGGGGTCAACTTGTCCACCAGCACCCGGTCCCCGATCCGGATGGTCTGCTCCATCGAACCCGAGGGGATCACGAACACCTGGACCAGGAAGGTCTTTATCACCAGCGCCACCAGCAGGGCCACCAGGATGATCATCGGGACCTCGCGCACCAGCGACCGCTTGCGCCGGCGAGCCGCCCGACGGGCGCTGCGGCGACGCTCGGCCCGGCCGCGCACCGACCGGGCCACGGCGGGCCCGGCGCCCTCCGGCCCACGGTTGTCCGGCTCGCGGGCCGGGCGGTCGGCGAGCCGACCCCTACCTCTGGTCCCCATGACCACCCGTCCCCGCAGTCGCGGCGAAAGCCGCGGGCCGGTCCAGGCTGGTCCAGCGCGAGAACGGGTAGACCACCCAGTCCGCCCGGCCGATCACCTTCTCCTCGGGCACGAAGCCGCCGCCGGGCTCGCCGAGGTGGTCGCGGGAGTCACGGGAGGCCCTGCGATGGTCGCCCATCACCCACAGTTCGCCGGCGGGCACCACCACGTCGAAGGCCACGCTCGACGGGTCGTTCCCCGGGGCCAGGTAGGAGGTCTCGTCCACCGGCACGCCGTTGACGGTGATCGGCGCACCCGGGCCGGCACTGGTCACCCGGTCGCCGCCGACGCCGATCACGCGCTTGACGTAGATGGTGTTCCCGGCCGGGGCCAGCCCGAGGTCCTGGGCGAGCGAACGCGCGCCGTCCCAGAAGCCCTGCGGCTGCGCGGACTCCCGCAGGAAGGAGCCCCTCCCGTCGAAGACCACGATGTCGCCCCGTTGGGGGTGGCCGCCGAAGGCGTAGGCGAGCTGGTTCGCGATCAGCCGGTCGCCCGGTCGCAGGGTGTCCTCCATCGACCCGGAGGGCACCGCGAACGGACGCGCGACGAAGGCGTTCACCAGGAGCAGGGCCGCCAGGCAGATCCCCACCAACAGCAGCAGGTCGCGCGAACGCGAGTGGCCGGGCTCCTCGTCCTGCTCCGAGCCCTCCTCGGCCTGACTCTCCTCGCCCCGACTCTCCGCGGCCTGGCTCTCCTCGGCGGTGCGCGCGGAAGCGGCAGTAGCCGGACCGGTCGCCGTGTCCTCGGAAACGACCGCGGAAACGACCGAAGCGGCCCCGGTAACCGCCCCGGACACGACCGCGGACCGCGACAGCGAGTCCGCACCGGAGGGTGCGGGACTGCTGTCGCGGTCCGCGGGTGGTTCGTGCGTGCTCATCGGGGGGTGAGCTTACCTTGCGGTCTCTCGGTCCCCTTGAGCGCTCCGATCCCCCGGCGAGGCCGGGGGCCGGTGGATCAGCGGTCGCGCTTCTCCTTGATCTTCGCGGCCTTGCCGCGGAGGTCACGCAGGTAGTACAGCTTGGCGCGGCGAACCGCACCGCGGGTCACGACCTCGATCTTCTCGACGACCGGGGTGTGCACCGGGAAGGTGCGCTCCACGCCGACGTTGAAGCTGACCTTGCGAACGGTGAAGGTCTCACCGATGCCGGCGCCGTGGCGGCGGATGACGACGCCCTGGAAGACCTGGACACGGGAGCGGTTGCCCTCGATGACCCGGACGTGGACCTTCAGGGTGTCACCGGCGCGGAAGGCCGGAATGTCGCTACGCAGCGAAGCCGCGTCGACAGCAGCGAGCTTGTTGCTCATGTTGCTCTCCATCGCAGGCGCCACGGGCCGCCCACGGAAAATCGTCACAATGGGGTTTGCTGCGGGCCGCATCGGCTGACGGCGAGCCCCCCGTGGCGGGGGCGCCGGTCCACGTGCCCCCTACGAGAGGGTGCCAGCGACAGACAGCAGCGGCCTATTCTTCCACACCACCGGCCACGGACCGAAATCGGCCGAGCTGTTCGTCCCAGGCCAGGCCGAGGATGCTGAGCGCCTCCCGCTCCTTCTTGTCGAAGGCGCCGTACTGCCAGCGTTCGACCAGGTCGGGACGGTTCGCCAGGGTACGGGCGAAGGCCTGCTCGCGCCGCCAACGGGCGATCCGGCCGTGGTTGCCGCTGAGCAGCACGTCCGGCACGGTGCGGCCGCGCCACTCGGCGGGCTTGGTGTAGACCGGCCCCTCCAGCAGGTCGGCCATCGCGCCCGGCGCGAAGGAGTCGTCGCGGTGGGACTCGGCGTTGCCGAGCACCCCGGGCAGCAGTCGGGCGATCGCCTCGACCATCACCAGCACCGCGACCTCGCCGCCGGCCAGCACGTAGTCGCCGATCGAGGCCTCGACCACCGGCATCCGGGTGGCCGCCTCCTCGATCACCCGGCGGTCGATGCCCTCGTACCGCGCGGGGGTGAAGGCCAGCCAGGGGCGGCCGGCCAGCTCCTGGGCGAGCTCCTGGGTGAACGGGCGCCCGCTCGGGGTCGGCACGACCAGGGTGGGCACCTCGCCCTCGGGCCCGCCGGCGACCACCGCGTCCAGCGCCTCGCCCCACGGCTCGGGCTTCATCACCATGCCGGGGCCGCCGCCGTACGGGCTGTCGTCCACCGTGCGGTGCACGTCGTGGGTCCACTCGCGCAGCTCGTGGACGTGCACGTCCAGCTGGCCGCGCGCGCGGGCCTTGCCGACCAGCGAGATGTTCAGCGGCTCCAGGTACTCGGGGAAGATCGTGACGACGTCGATCCGCATGCCGCTCTGCACACCGCCGCTCTCCTCGACGGTCACTCCGACTCCTCCGAACCGTCGGCGGGCTCGGCGGGCGCAGTGGCCTCGGCAGCCTCAGCGGTCTCAGCGGTCTCAGGGCCCTCGGCCGAGGACGTACCGGCGACCTCCGCCTGCTCCAGGTCGATCAGCCCGGGCGGCGGGGTGATCACCGCGCGCTGGTTCTCCAGGTCGATGGTCGGCACGATCTGGCTGACGAAGGGCACCAGCACCTCGGTCCCGTCGGGCCTCTCCACCGTGAGCAGGTCCTGGTACGGCAGGTGGAGCACCTCGGTCAGCTCGCCGACCAGGGTGCCGTCGAGCAGCACCACGTCCAGGCCGATCAGCTGGTGGTCGTAGTACTCCTCCGGATCGTCGGGGCGCTCCTCCGGGTCGACCTCGGAGATGAGCAGGGTGCCCCGGAGTGCCTCGGCCGCGTTGCGGTCCTTGACGCCGACGAAGCGCAGCAGCAGCCGGCCGCTGTGCACCCGGCCGGACTCGATGGTCAGCGGCCCGGCCGACGCGGGGTCGGTGAGCAGGACGGCACCCGGGCCGAGCCGGAGCTCCGGCTCGTCGGTGCGGACCTCGACGCTGACGTCCCCCCTGATGCCGTGGGCACGGCCGATCTTGCCGACGACGAGCTGCACGGTGATCGTTCTCCTGGAGTTCCTGAGCCGAAACGAGAGCCCGACGAAATGCGAAGGGCCGGTGCGAAGGGCTGGTGCGGTGGGGTGGTGCGACGCCCCGAAGGGGTGGGGCGAACGGGTGGTGCGGGAACGAGAAAAGGCCGACCGGGACGACATGCGTCCCGGTCGGCCCCAAGCCCTGACGGCTGAACGAGCAGCTGCGTCAGCGAATGTTGTCCACGTCGACCAGGTCGACCCGGACGTTGCGACCGCCGAGGGCGCCGACCACGGTGCGCAGAGCGCGCGCCGTGCGGCCACCCCGGCCGATCACCTTGCCGAGGTCATCGGGGTGCACTCGCACCTCGATGGTGTTGCCCCGACGCAGGTTGCGCGAACGCACCTGCACCTCGTCGGGGTGCTCGACGATGCCCTTCACCAAGTGGTCGAGGGCGTCCTCGATCACGCTCAGGCCTCGGCGGCGGCGTCGGCCTCAGCCTCGACCTTGTCCGACTTCTTGGCCTTCGGGGTGATGGCGACACCGGTGGTGGCGTCCTCGAAGCCGGCGACGGCCTTCGCGAACAGGTGCGAGAAGTCCTCGACCTTCGGCTCCGCGACCAGCAGCGGCGCCGGGGCCGGCAGGCCCTTGAACTTCTGCCAGTCGCCGGTCAGCTTCAGGATGGCGAGCACCGGCTCGGTCGGCTGGGCGCCGACGGACAGCCAGTACTGGGCGCGGTCGCTGTCGACCTCGATCTTCGAGGGGTTGTAGGTCGGCTGGTAGATGCCGATCTCCTCGATCGCGCGACCGTCACGCTTGGTGCGGGCGTCGGCGACGACGATGCGGTAGTGCGGGGAGCGAATCTTGCCGAGACGCTTCAGCTTGATCTTGACTGCCACGGGAGTGGGTTCTCCTGGTGTTGACGTGGGTGAGCGGGCTCGCCTCGCGTGGGGTTGCGGGGTGGACCGTTCAAGGGACACGCCAGCCGTAGGAGAGAGGGGTCCTGTCTCGGCTGCCGAGTACTCAGCTGTCCATTCTGCCATACCGGCGCGAACCGCCCGCACACGGCCCGGAACGGATCAGGGCTCGACCGGGAGCCCCCGCTCCCGGTCCAGCCCACGGACTCACCGCTGTTGTACTGCCCTGCCGTTGTTCTGCTCGTAGCGCTTGGACCGCTCGTAGCGCTCGGACCGCTCGGACCGCTCGGACCGCTCGTAGCGCCTGTACCGCTCTGCCGGTCCGCCGTGCGACCGCTCGCTCCGGCCGGACCGCTGCCCGCACAGCAGTCCCGCCGGCCCGCCGACCACTTACGTGATCTTGAACGGCTGCTGGCACGCGCCGCAGACGATGGACGCCTGCGCGAGCACCGACGGAACGACCCGGACGTTGCGTCCGCAGCCGCAGACCGCCTTGACCCGGACGCCGCCCCCGGAGGAGCCGTGCCGGGCGGCCGGGCCGCGGAAGGCACGCGTCACGCCGTCGCCGGCCACCGCTTCCTGGTGCGCGCCGAGGGCGCGGTCCAGGCGCTCGATGGTTCCTGCGTAGCGTTCCTGGGTCTCCTTGAGCATGGTCACCTGGGAGAAGCCGCTACTCGCGTGCGGCTCCACCGGGTGCGCCAGGCCCAGCTCGGAGGCGAGCATCAGGAAGCGCCGGTTGTGGTAGCGGCCGGCCCGCGAGGTGTCCCGGATATCCCGGGCCGCGGCCAGACCGTGGGCAGCCTCGTGGAGGAGCCGCTCGAAACCGAGCCGCGTGCCACAGGCCGAGGAGGATTCGCCGATCAGGGCCTCGGGCGAGGCCAGGTCGGGGAGATCCTGGTGGTAGGCCTGGATGTCGCTCCAGGCGGCGGCCAGTTCGGCCGCGAGGACGAGGGGCTGTGTCGTGCTCACGCTAGACCAACGATGGAGTGCGAGCCGATGTTCCGCATGTTTCCGTCCTCCGGGAATTCACAGGGAACTCCCAGGAATGCAAGGCGGCGCGCGAATTGCACGCTCCGGATCTGACGCAAGACCAACCCCCTGCCGGTTTCGGCCCGTCCCACGGTCGGCGGGCCTGGTGAATTCCGCCCCGGGCGGCGGGCTGTCGCCCCCAGGACGTACGGCCCGTGGTCCCGCCTGATTGACAGGGCCACGGGCCGTACACCGTACCGCTATTCCGTTAATACCGGGAGTTGACCGGCCAGTAGGGATGTCCGCTGCCGGGAGTCCCCCGAAGGAGTTACCGGATTCTTACCCATCCGCATTACGGGCAAATGTCGCCGCCAACGGTCATTACCTACAGGTAACAGACAACCGGCGGACATCCCGGATCGCGGAAGACCCGCGAAACGGCCGCCTGAACCGAACCCCGGATCGAACCCGGAACCGGACACGGGTGCGAACCGGGAACGGGTGTCGGAACCGGATCGATGTCAGTACGCGCGGGCGACGATCGCGATATTGCCGTCCTGGTCGTCCGACTGCGGCACCGAACCGTCGGCCGCGACGATGCAGCGCACCGTGACGCCCTGCTCGGCCAGCTTGGCCTCGCCCTCCGCGCCGAGGTCGGCCCAGGAGATCCGGCCCCAGCCGGTCGCGGCGGCCTCGACGGCCTCGTCGATGGTCTTGACGTCGACCGTGCGGGACTCTCGGCGCTCGCGGGACTGGCGCAGCAGCAGCGCCTGGTCCTCCTCCAGCACGCCCGGGAGCAGCGCGGCCAGGGCGTCGATGGAGACCGGCTCCTTGCCGCCCGGGATGCGGCGGGCCAGCATCGCGGTGCCGTTCTCCAGGTCGCGCGGACCGACCTCGATGCGCAGCGGAACGCCCTTGAGCTCCCAGTCGACGGCGCGGCGGCCGAACGGGGTGTCGGTGCGGTCGTCGACCACGACCCGGATGCCGGCGGCCTCCAGCTGCGCGCCGATCTCGCGGACCTTGGCGATGACCGCGTCGTCGCCCTTGATCGCGAGCACGACGGCCTGGACGGCGGCCAGGCGCGGGGGAACCCGCAGGCCGTTGTCGTCGCCGTGGGACATGATCAGGCCGCCGACCATGCGGGTCGAGACGCCCCAGGAGGTCTGCCAGACGTGCTCGCGCTCGGCGCCCTGCAGCTGGTAGGTGGTGTTGAACGCCTTGGCGAAGTTCTGGCCCAGCTCGTGGCTGGTGCCCATCTGCAGCGCCTTGCCGTCGCCCATCATCGCCTCGAGGGTGAGGGTGTTGATGGCGCCGGCGAAGCGCTCCTTGGCGGTCTTGCGGCCGAGCACGACGTCGATGCCGAGCACGTTGGTCATGAAGTCGCCGTAGACCTGGGTGTGGATCATCGCCGCGTACGCACGGGCGTCCTCGTACGTGGCGTGGGCGGTGTGGCCCTCCTGCCAGAGGAACTCGGTGGTGCGCAGGAAGACGCGCGGGCGCAGCTCCCAACGGACCACGTTGGCCCACTGGTTGATCAGCAGGGGCAGGTCGCGGTGGCTCTGCACCCACTTCGAGAAGTACTCGTTGATGATCGTCTCGGAGGTGGGCCGGACGACGACCGGCTCGTCCAGCTGCTTGCCGCCGCCGTGGGTGACCACCGCGAGTTCGGGTGCGAAGCCCTCGACGTGCTCCGCTTCCTTGGTCAGGTAGGACTGCGGGATGAACATCGGGAAGTAGGCGTTCTGCGCGCCGGCCTTCTTGATCCGGGCGTCCATCTCCTGCTGCATCCGCTCCCACAGGCCGTAGCCGTACGGTCGGATGACCATGGTGCCGCGCACCGGACCGTTGTCGGCCAGCTCGGCCTTGTTGATGAGGTCCTGGTACCAGCGCGGGAAGTCTTCCGCCTGAGGGGTGAGAACGGGTGCCTTAGCCATGGGGCGAATGGTACGGGGAGCGACCCCCTGACTTCGAATCGGTATCACACCCCCGGCCGGTGACGGACCGGGCCGCGGAACGGGCCGAAGGACGGGGGGCGCACTACCGCGACACGCGCGCACCACCCTGCACCCCTCTGGACGCCGGGCCCGACCCGCTGTTCGCTGGAGTAGGGCGGGACTTTGGGGGAGCCGTAGCAGCACACCGAAGGACCGGATGGGAGGCCGCGATGGCTTCAGCTCGGACGACCGGCACAACCGAACGACCAACGGGCGCACGCGCGCACCACCCGCAGCCCGGGGCCGCCGGGCCCGTGCGGGCGCGCGACTGGGCGGAGATCCAGGAACGCATGCTGGTGCCGCTCTACGAGGCGGTCTACGACCGGCTGGAGGTCGGCCCGGCGAGCAGTGTGCTGGGCCTGGGCTGCCGGTCCGGACTGGCGTTGCTGCTCGCCGCCGGACGGGGCGCCCAGGTCTCCGGGCAGGAGCCACGGGACGAGCTGCGCGAGCTGGCCCGCGACCGTCGCCTGCGGGTGTGCGCCGGGGCCCGGCCGGCCGCCGACGTCGCCCGCTCGGCCCATTCGCTGGTGACGGTTTTCGAGCAGCTGCCCGGCGCCGCCGAGCCCTGCGCGGTGGTGGCCGAGGCCGCCCGGCTCACCCTCCCGGGCGGGCACGTGGTGCTCGCCGTCTGGGGCCCGCCGGAGCGCTGCGAGAGCGCCGCGCTGCTGGACGTGGCCCGGCGGATGGCGGGTCGCACCACCGCGCGCGACCCGTTCGAGCTGAGCGCGCCCGGAGCGCTGGAGGACCTGCTCGCCCCGGCCGGCCTGCGCCCGGCCGGCAGCGGCCGGGTGGGCTGCCCGTTCGCCTACGCCGACCTCGACAGCGCGGTGCGCGGACTGCTCTCCACCGGCCTGTTCGAGGCGGCGGAGGAGTTCTCCGGCGCCTCACTGGTGGCCAAGGAGCTGGAGGAGGCGCTGCAGCCGTACCTGCGCGCGGACGGCTCGGTCCGGATGGAGAACGTGTTCCGCTACCTGGTCGCCGAGCGGCCGCGCTAGGAGACGCGAACCGGGGGCGCCCGCCACCACGGCGGGCGCCCCCGGCAACCGGTTCACGCCTGGTCGAGCGACCTCCCGCCGGGGCCGTCCTCGGAACCACCGGCAATGTCGGAGCCACCGGAACCGGCGGAACCGTCAGAACCACCGGGACCACCCGAAGCACCGGAGCTGTCGGTCCCACCAGAGCTGCCGGACCCGCCGGAGCTGCCGGACCCGCCTGACCCGCCGGAGCCCTCTGAGGCCCCCTCCCGGGGCACCCCCGCCGCCCGGTAGGCCTGCTCCTCGTCCAGCGTCTCCGCCTCCAGCAGCGCCGCCGCCAGCGCGTCCAGCCGGTGCCGCTGCTCGGTCAGCAGCCGCACCGCGTCGTCGTAGCACTCGGCGACGATCCGCCGGGCCTCCTCGTCCACCGCGTCCAGCGTGGTCGGCGCGGCGGAGAGCCCGTACGCGCCCTGCGGGTCGGAGGGCACCGCGGTGAGCCGGCCGACCCGCTCGCTCATCCCCCAGCGCCCGGCCATCCCGCGGGCGATGTTGGTGACCTGTTCCAGGTCGCTCTCCGCGCCGGTGGTGATCACTCCGTAGACCACCTGCTCGGCCGCCATGCCGCCGAGCGCGCCGATGATCCGGCCGCGCAGGTAGGGCTCGGTGTACGAGTAGCGGTCGTTCTCCGGGGTGGAGAGGGTGACACCGAGCGCCCGGCCGCGCGGCACGATGGTGATCTTGCGGACCGGGTCCGCGCCGGGCTGGAGCATGCCCAGCAGCGCGTGCCCGCTCTCGTGGTACGCCGTCCGCTCGCGCTCCTCCTGCGGCATCACCAGCGGCCGCACGGCGCCGAGTTGGACCTTCTCCAGGGCGTCCGAGAGGTCCCGCTCGTTGACCGCGTCCTGCTCGCGCTTGACGGCCAGCAGGGCGGCCTCGTTGACCAGGTTGGCGAGTTCGGCGCCGGTCATCCCGGGGGTGACCTTGGCCAGTCGGGTGAGGTCGGTGTCGCCGGACAGCGGGACGGTGCGGGTGTGGATGCGCAGGATCGCGGCCCGGCCCTCCCGGTCGGGCGGGCTGACGGTGATCCGCCGGTCGAAGCGGCCGGGGCGCAGCAGCGCCGGGTCGAGCACGTCGGCCCGGTTGGTCGCGGCGATCACGATGACGCCTTCGGAGCCGCTGAAGCCGTCCATCTCGGTGAGGATCTGGTTGAGCGTCTGCTCGCGTTCGTCGTGCCCGCCCATGCCGCCGCCCGCGCCGCGCTGGCGTCCGATGGTGTCGATCTCGTCGATGAAGATGATCGCCGGGGCGACCTTGCGGGCCTCGGCGAACAGTTCGCGGACCCGGCTGGCGCCGACGCCGACGATCATCTCGATGAACTCGGAGGCGGAGGCGGAGAAGAACGGCACGTCCGCCTCGCCGGCCACGGCCCGGGCCAGCAGGGTCTTGCCCGTCCCGGGCGGGCCGCTCAGCAGCACCCCGCGCGGCATCTTGGCGCCGAGCTTGCGGTACCGCTCCGGGTTCTTCAAGTAGTCGACCACCTCGGTGAGTTCGGCCTCGACCTCGTCGATTCCGGCCACGTCGGCGAAGGTGGTGCGGGTGCCCTGCTCGGCGGTGACCGGCTTGGGCGGTGCCTTGCGCCCGAGCGGCCCGGCGCCGAGGCCGCCGGCCATCCGGCGGGCGAGCAGCACCCAGATGAAGATCAGCAGCAGCATCGGGGCGAGCGAGAGCAGCAGGTTGGTGAGGAAGCTGCGCTGCTGGACCGGCGAGGTGGCGGTGACCTCGACGCCCTGCTGCTGCAGCGTGGTCCACAGGTTGTCGCCCGCGAACGAGGGCCGCTGGGTGTCGAACTCGGTGTAGTCGCCCTTGCCGCCGTCCGGCTTGGGCTGGGCGCTCTTGAGGGTGCCCTCGATCGCGTCGCCCTTGGCGTAGATCTTGGTGATGTTGCCCTTGTTCAGCTGGTTGTTGAACTCGGTGTACGAGATCGTGGTGGCGCCCTCGTTGCCGAAGTAGGACAGCAGCACGTCGGAGATCAGGAACACCACGAGGGCGGTGAGGACGAGGCCGGTCCAGCCGCCGGGCATCCTGCGGCGGGGCGGGGGCGGGGGCGGGGCGCCCTCGGAGCGCCAGGGCTGGTCGGGGGTCTGACGCGGCGGCACGGGTTCGGTCACCCATCGGACGATACGGACAGGTGCTCGGGCGGGCCAACCGCAACGCCGCGCCCGAGCGCCCGCGCGGTCCCGCCGGGCGCCTCCCACCAGCGGTTATGCCGAAGCGCCGGGCCACTCCTCGGCGGTCAGCGCGAACCGCTCGTGGTCGCGCCAGTCGCCCTGCAGGAACAGCATCCGCGGCGAGAAGCCCTCGCGTCGGAAGCCCAGCCGCTTGGCCATCGCGACCGAACGCTCGTTGTCCGGCTGCACGTTGATCTCCAGCCGGTGCAGTCCCAGCCCGCCGGCCGACTGCGGGGCGAAGCAGCGGTCCAGGACCAGCCGCATGCCCTCGGTCATCCGCCCGGTGCCGGCGAACGGCAGGTACGCGTCGTAGCCCATCGTCGCGTTGCAGAACCGGCCCATCACGATGTTGGCGATGTTCACCTTGCCGACCAGCCCGCCGGTCCTCCCGTCGAGGATCAGGAAGGTGCGCAGGCCGGCCCCCTGGCGCTCCAGCAGTTCGGGCAGCCCGTCCGGCTCGACCGGGTTCCACCGCCCGATGTGTTCGGCGGACCGCCGGACCGCCTCGGCGTACGCAACCGCGTCCTCGGCCCTCGGGGCCCTGATCATCACTCGCATGTCCCCCATCATCGGACACGCGATCGGCCCGCCGCCCGGAAATACCGGACGACGGGCCGAGCGAAATCGATCAAGGCCGATCACAGACCAGCCCCGGACGCTCAAGGACTACAGCAGGTCCTTGAACTCCTTGGGCAGCTCGAAGTCGGCCGGGCCCTTGCCCGCGCCGAGGCCGAACGCCCCGCCGTCCGCCGGAGCCTGGTCGGCGCCCGGGCCGAGCGCGCGGCGCTCGGCGGCCGCGGCCTCCTCCTGCGCCCGCTTCAGCGGGTTGCCGCTCTTGCGCTTGCCCTTGGCCTGCGGGGCCTTCTTGCCGGACTTCTTCGCGCCGCCGCCCATGCCCGGGATCCCCGGCATGCCGGGCATGCCCTTGCCGGAGGCCATCGCGGACATCATCTTGCGGGCCTCGAAGAACCGCTCGACCAGGTTCTTGACCTCGCCGACCTGGACGCCCGATCCCTTGGCGATGCGGGCCCGGCGGGAGCCGTTGATCAGCTCCGGCTCGGCGCGCTCGGTCGGGGTCATCGACTTGATGATCGCGCCGACCCGGTTGACGTCCTTGTCGTCGATGTTGTTGATCTGCTCGCGGATCTGGCCCATGCCGGGCAGCATGCCGAGCAGCTTGGAGATCGAGCCCATCTTCTGGACCTGCTCCAGCTGCGACAGGAAGTCGTCCAGCGTGAACGCCTTCGGGCCGCCGCGCAGCTTGGCGGCGATCTTCTCCGCCTCGGCCTGCGAGAAGGTCTGCTCGGCCCGCTCGATCAGCGAGAGGACGTCACCCATGCCGAGGATGCGCGAGGCCATCCGGTCCGGGTGGAAGGCGTCGAAGTCGTCGACCTTCTCGCCGTTGGAGGCGAACATGATCTGCCGGCCGGTGACGTGGGCGACCGACAGGGCGGCACCGCCGCGGGCGTCGCCGTCGAGCTTGGAGAGCACGACACCGGTGAAGTCCACGCCGTCGAGGAAGGCCTGCGCGGTGGTGACCGCGTCCTGGCCGATCATCGCGTCGACGACGAACAGGACCTCGTCCGGGTTCACCGCGGCGCGGATGTCGGCGGCCTGCTGCATCAGCTCGGCGTCGATGCCCAGGCGGCCGGCGGTGTCGACGACGACGACGTCGTACTGCTTCTGCTTGGCGTACTCGATCGAGTCCTTGGCCACCTGCACCGGGTCGCCGACGCCGTTGCCCGGCTGCGGGCCGTAGAAGGCCACGCCGGCGCGCTCGGCGACCACCTGGAGCTGGTTGACCGCGTTGGGGCGCTGGAGGTCGCAGGCCACCAGCAGCGGGGTGTGCTTCTGCTTCTTCAGCCAGTGGCCGAGCTTGCCCGCGAGGGTGGTCTTACCGGCGCCCTGCAGACCGGCGAGCATGATGACCGTCGGGCCGCTCTTGGCGAACCGCACCCGGCGGGTCTCGCCGCCGAGGATCGCGATGAGCTCCTCGTTGACGATCTTGATGATCTGCTGCGCCGGGTTCAGCGCGCCGGAGACCTCGACACCGAGCGCCCGCTCCTTGACCTGCTTGATGAAGGCCCGGACGACAGGCAGCGCGACATCCGCCTCCAGCAGCGCGATACGGATCTCGCGGGCCGTGGCGTCGATGTCCGCCTCGCTCAGGCGGCCCTTGCCCCGGAGGTTCTTGAACGTCGCTGCGAGGCGATCGGAAAGGGTGTCGAACACGTCGTCGCGGGTCCTCTGCGGCATCGGTAACGGTACGGTCGTCGTCCCCCAGGGTATCCGGCCGCCCCGGGTAAGGTCTCCACCCCTGCTCCAGGAGCTCCTCCGCCCCTGCTCCCGGGGCTGCTCAGCCGCTACTTCCCGGGGTTTCCTCAGCCCAGCGCCGCCCGGACCGCGGCCGCCACCTCCCCGGCCCGCCCGGCGGCCAGCGGACGGCCCTCCGGGTCGGTCAGGTAGAAGGAGTCGACGGCCTCCGCGCCCAGCGTGGAGACGTGCGCCGTGCGCACCCGTACGCCGGCCCCGTCCAGCGCCCGGCCGATCCGGTGCAGCAGTCCGGGGGCGTCGTGCGCGCGGACCTCCAGCACGGTCGCGGTCGCCGAGGCCACCGCGGGCGCCACCGCGACCAGCGGCGGCGGGGTCGGGATGCCCTTGCGGCGCGGGGCGGCGGCGTCCCGTTCGGCGAGGCGCCGCGCGACGTCCAGCGAGCCCTCCAGCGCCCGGCGCAGGTCGGCTCGCAGCCGGGCCGCCTCCGGCAGCTCGCCGAACTCGGCGGCCACCCGCCAGGACAGCAGCAGCACCGGCCCGGCACCGATCGGGTCCAGCTCGCGCAGCCCGGCCGAGCGGACGGTCAGCCGGTGCAGCGCGAGCACCCCGGCGGCGGTGCCGAGCAGCCCCGGGCGGTCCGGGACGGCCAGGGTCAGCTCCACGCCCATCGGCTCGGTGCCCGGGTCCGCGCCCGCGGCCTGGGCCCGCAGCGACAGCGCCGGCTCACCGGTGCGGGCCGCCTCGACCGCGAGCCGCTCCTGCTCGGCGGTCGGCGCCGCCTCCACCGGTGCCGTGGCCGCCCCGGCCAGCCGGTCGGCGGCCCGGTCCACCAGGCCGGCCACCAGCGAGGCCCGCCAGCTGCTCCACGCGGCCGGGCCGGTGGCCAGCGCGTCCGCCTCGGTGAGCGCGTGCAGCAGCTCCAGCTCCGGCAGGGTGGTGATCGCCTTGGTGATCGCCTCGACGGTGGCCGGGTCGTCCGGGTCGCGCCGGGTCGCGGTGTCGACCAGGGTCAGGTGGTGGCGGACCAGCACTGCCAGGGTCTCGGTGTCCTCGGGGCTGAAGCCCATCCGGGGGGCGAGGTCGCGGACGATCACCTCGCCGGCCTCGCTGTGGTCCCCGGGCCAGCCCTTGCCGATGTCGTGCAGCAGCGCGGCGACCAGCAGCAGGTCCGGCCGGGCCACCCGGCGGGTCATCGCGGCGGCCCGCACCGCCGTCTCCACCAGGTGCCGGTCCACCGTCCAGCGGTGCACGGCGTTGCGCTGCGGACGGCAGCGCACCCGCTCCCAGTCCGGCAGCAGCCGGGTGACCAGCCCCTCCGCCTCCAGCGCCTCCCACACCGGGACGGCCGCCTCGCCGGCGCCCAGCAGGGTGACCAGCTGCTCGCGCGCCTCGTCCGGCCAGGGCACCGGCAGCGGACGGCACTCGGCGGCCAGCCGGCGCACCGTCGCGTACGAGACGGTCAGCCCGTTCTGCGCGGCGGCGGCCGCGGCGCGCAGCGGCAGCACCGGGTCGGCGGCCGGGCGGGCGCCCTGGGCCAGCACCGCCTCGCCGTCCTGCTCGACCACGCCCTCGGCGAGGGGGCGGCGCTCGACCGCGCCCCGGGCCACCGCGCCCGCGCCGCGCCCGGCGCCGGTGAACGGGGCGGTGAACGGCGCGGTGAACGGGAACGCGCGCCGCGTCGCCCGGCGGCCCCGGCCGGTCCGGGCGGCGAGCACCCGGTCCACCGCCCGCCAGGTGACGTCGCTCGCGTACGCGATGGTCCGGGCGGCCTCGTAGACCTGGCGCAGCAGGGTGTCGGCGTCCAGCACGCCGAGCCGCTCGGCGACCTGGTCCTGGTCCTGCAGGCTGAGCCGCTCGGTGGCCCGGCCGGTGACCAGGTGCAGCGCGTCGCGCACGTCGGCGAGCCGCAGCGCGGCGGCGTCCAGGCCGTCCCGGGGAGCGTCGGCGAGCCAGGTGGCGGCGACGGCGTTGAGCGCGACCACGTCGCGCAGGCCGCCGCGGGCCTCCTTGAGGTCGGGCTCCAGCAGGAAGGACAGCTCGCCGTGTCGTTCGGCCCGCTCGCGGCCCAGCTCGCGCAGCTCGGGCAGGCGCGCGGGGGCGCTCGCGCGCCAGTCGGTGAACACCGCAGCGCGCAGCTCGGCGGTGAGCGCCGGGTCCCCGGCGAGGTGGCGGGCGTCCAGCAGGCCGAGCTGGGCCTTGAGGTCGGCGGCGGCGACCGCCCGGGCCTCGGCGACGGTGCGCACCGAGTGGTCGAGCTTGGCGCCCGCGTCCCAGACCGGGTACCAGATCCGCTCGGGCAGCTCGCGGGCGATCGGGCCGTCATGCAGCAGCAGGACGTCCAGGTCGCTGCGCGGGGAGAGCTCGCCGCGCCCGTAGCCGCCGACGGCGACCAGGGCGACCCCGGGCGGGGCACCGGCGGCCGCGAGCAGGGCGGCCAGCCAGTCGTCGGTGAGCCCGGCGAGCGCCTCGCGGCGCGGGCGGCCGACCGGGCCGGGGTCGGCGAGCAGCGCGGCCCGGGCGGCGGCGGGGTCGGCGGGGTCGGAGGGCCTGGTCTCGGTGGTCATGCGCTGGGGTCCCGTCCGTCGTGCGGGGTGGGCCGTGCCACGGTGCGCCGGGAATGCGGTGCGGCGCGGTTCGGCCGAGCGGGGTACGCCGTCGGCGGGCCCGTGGTCCCCTCGGGGGATCACAGGCCCGCCGACGGGCGGGGGCTACAGGGCGTCCGGGCCACGCTCGCCGGTGCGGACCCGTACGGCGGTGTCGACCGGGACGCTCCAGACCTTGCCGTCGCCGATCTTCCCGGTCCGGGCGGCCTTCACCAGGACCTCGATCAGGTCGTCGGCGTCCTCGTCCTCGACGAGGACCTCGATTCTGACCTTCGGCACCAGGTCCACGGTGTACTCGGCGCCCCGGTACACCTCGGTGTGACCGCGCTGGCGGCCGTAGCCGCTGGCCTCGGTGACGGTCAGGCCGTGGACCCCGAAGGCCTGCAGGGCGGCCTTCACCTCGTCCAGGCGGTACGGCTTGATCACGGCGGTGATGAGCTTCATCAGGCGTCGACCTCGGTCTTCTCGGCCGCCTTTCCGGCGGCCTTCTCGGTGGGCTTCTCGGCGGACGAACCGGCGGACGATCCGGCCGACGCGGCGGCCGCGGCCAGGCCCGGCAGGGCCCGGGCCAGGCCCGCCCCGACAGCGCTGAAATCGTAGGCGGACTCGGCGTGTTCGGCCTGGTCGATGCCGGCCACCTCGACCTCCTCGGCGACCCGGAAGCCGACCAGCTTGTCGACCGCCTTGGCCAGCAGCCAGGAGAGCACGAAGGAGTACGCCGCGACCACGGCCACGCCCATCGCCTGCTTGCCGAGCTGCCCCAGCCCGCCGCCGTAGAACAGGCCCTTGGCGGTCTGGCCGACCCCGCCGGTGGCGAACAGGCCGATCAGCAGCGAGCCGATCGCCCCGCCCACCGCGTGCACGCCCACCACGTCGAGCGAGTCGTCGAAGCCCCAGCGGTACTTGAGCGAGACGGCGGCGGCGCAGACCGCGCCCGCGACCAGGCCGATCGCCACCGCGCCGAGCGGGCTGACCGAGCCGCAGGCCGGGGTGATCGCGACCAGTCCGGCCACCGCGCCGGAGGCGGCGCCCAGCGTGGTGAAGGCGCCGTGCTTGAGCTTCTCGTAGATCAGCCAGCCGACCAGCGCCGCGCCGGTGGCGACCTGGGTGTTGACCACCGCCATCGCGGCGACCCCGTTGGCGGCCAGCGCCGAACCCGCGTTGAAGCCGAACCAGCCGAACCACAGCAGGCCGGAGCCGAGCATCACCAGCGGCAGGCTGTGCGGGCGCATCGGGTCCTTCTTGAAGCCGACCCGCTTGCCCAGCACCAGGCAGAGCGCGAGGCCCGCCACACCGGCGTTGATGTGCACGGCGGTGCCGCCGGCGAAGTCGATCACGCCGTTTCTGTCACCCAGCCAGCCGCCGTGGCCGCCGTCGAAGAAGAACACCCAGTGCGCGACCGGGAAGTAGACGATCGTCACCCAGAGTGCGATGAACAGGCCCCAGGCGGCGAACTTGGCCCGGTCCGCGATGGCGCCGCTGATCAGCGCCGGGGTGATGATCGCGAACATCAGCTGGAAGACCGCGAAGGCGGTGATCGGGATGCTCCCGGTCAGCTCGTTCAGGCCGATGCCGCGCATCCCGAGGAAGTCCAGGTTGCCGATCAGGCCGGCGAAGGCGTCGGGCCCGAAGCTGAGCGAGTACCCGTAGAGGACCCAGAGCACGGTCACGATGCCGAGCGAGAGGAAGCTCATCGCCAGCATGTTGAGTGTGCTCTTGGCCCTGACCATGCCCCCGTAGAAGAAGGCCAGGCCCGGGGTCATCAACATGACCAGGGCCGCACTGATGAGCACGAAGGCGGTGTCGCCCGCGCTGAAGCCGTCCGGCATCGGCGTCTCCTCTGCGTCCAAGCCGATCCGCACCCGGGTACCTGTCCCGTGCCACCCGGGGTGTCGGCGATGAAGAGGAGCGTGCCGAAGGCTGGTTTCGGCCAATGCGGCCGGTTGTTTCGCGGCCGTGACGCGTGCGACGCGCGGGTTACGGCTGTGTGAACCGCGGCCCCGCGGCCGCCCGGAGGGGCTACCGTGCCGCCGCACGGCCCGGCCCCGGCGCGGAGGAGCCACCGCCCGCGACGGCGGCGGCCGGCACGGGCGGTGGAGTCGGGGCGGGTGGTGGAGTCGGGGCGGGTGGTGGAGTCGGGGCGGGTGGTGGAGTCGGGGCGGGTGGTGGAGTCGGGGCGGAGCGGTGATCAGACCACCGAGAGGTACTCCGGGATGTCCTGGACGACCCGCTCCTTGAGCCGGCTGACGGCGTCCACGCCCTTGAACCGGGCCGCCGCGGCCTCCGTGGTCTTGCGCACCCTGGAGTTCAGCCGCTCCGAGCGCACCTTGGTCGCGATGTCCACCGCCTGCTCGGCCATCACCGCCGCCTGCTCGGCCTCCTTCTGCAGCAGGTGCACGCTGGCCATGCCGATCAGGTTGAAGGCGTACGAGCGCACGTGGTCGCCGTCCTGGCGGAACAGGTCGACCGCGCGCTCCATCACCGGCGCCGACAGCGAGGCGTACAGCTCGGCGTTGTCCGAGTGGTAGGCGAGGTCGCGGAAGGAGTGCGCGTTCTCGGCGTTCAGCTCGGCCGGCGAGAAGAACTTCAGCCAGTCCGGGTCCCCGTCGCCCTCACGGATGTCGGTGAAGGTGTCCTCGGACAGCCGGATCGCCCGGGCGCAGCGGTTGATCTCCCCGATGGTGGCGTAGGCGCGCGCCTCCATCGCGTACAGCAGGGACTGCTGGCGCGGGGTGGCGGTGTCACGGCTGCCGTACTGCGCCAGGTGGATCAGCTCCAGGGCGTCCTCGCCCCGGTTGAGGTGGATCATCTGGCGGCTCATGTCGGTGAGGATCAGCGCGCCGAACGGGCGGTCACCGGCCTCCTTGGCCGCGTGCAGGGCCAGCACGTAGTACTTCTGCGCGCTCGGGTGCATCCCGACGTCGTACGACATCCACCCGGCCAGGTGGGCGAGCTCGGCGGTGAGCCGGAACAGCCGCCGGGTGGTGTCCTCGGTGTACGTCTCCTGGAGCAGGTCGGTGACCTCGTGCAGTTGGCCGACGACGGCCTTGCGGCGCAGCCCGCCGCCGTTCTGCGCGTCCCATTGGCGGAACATGACCGTGGTCTGCTCCAGCAGTTCCAGCTCGGGCTCGGAGAGCCGGCCGGTGAACGCCTCGCCGCCGTTGGCTGCGGTGAGGATCGGGGTGGGGATGCCGGTCGGGCCGGGGGTCAGCCAGCGCTGCATCGGCTCGATCAGCGCGGCGCCGGCGGTCAGCGCCAGCGAGGTGCCGAGGAAGCCCCGGCGGTTGAGCATCAGGTCGCTGCGGGAGTAGTCACTGATCAGCTGGACGGTCTGCGGGCCGCTCCACGGCAGGTCGACGCCGCCGCCCACGGTGGAGACCGGGATCGCGGCGCGCAGGCCGAGGTCCTCGATCGAGACCACCGAGCCGAAGCGCTCGGAGAAGAGCTCCGACATGATCTTGGGGATCGGCTCGCGGGGCTGTTCGCCGTCGAGCCAGCGGCGCACCCGCGAGGTGTCGGTGGACACGTGGTGGGCGCCGATCTGCCGGGCCCGGCGGTTGACCTGGCGGGCCAACTCGCCCTTGGACCAACCGCTGCGGGTGAACCACGTGGTCAGCTTCTCATTGGGTTGCTTCTCTGCCATGGGAACGTCCCATCCCGCCCGGCCCCTCGCGGGGCCCCCGATCGTGACCGCCCGACGGTTGCGGGCTCTTGCCAGACGTGCCTGCCGTGCCTGAGGTGGTGCCGTACCGCGCCCTCGCACTGGTGTGCCATCGTCGCGGACGTCCCGTCAGATTCCCAACTCCCGTTCTCCGGCGGCCCGGAGCGGGATCACGGCGACATCCGCGTGCTGAACGTAATGCCCCGCGAGGTGCCCGTGGGAGCGACCCTGGCGAAACGCCACCTTTCGCCACCCCCAGGAGTGAACCGAAGTCAGGGGGCAGACGCTTCACTGGGTAGTCCCGACGGTCCGGCATATGCGGGCCGCCAAGTCGCCCGGCTCGTCCCGGTAGACCCGGCAGAACCCGCAATCCACCGCAGTCACAAGCGAGTTCACCACCCACTCCGGGCGGCAACAGTTTCGCGCACCCGACGATCCGGCATCCGCGTCGCCCTCGCAAGGCGGCGCCCGAGGCGCACCATCGAAACAGGCGCACACCACGCGCTGCGCGCCGCCACCGCACTACGCACCACACACCTGACAATCGACACACAGTCACCATCCCGTAACCATCGGCAACGAGAACCTGTTGGGGGAGGCATGGACAACCTGTTCGGCGAACTTCGACTGGGGCACCTACGGCTGGCACCGCTGGGCGCGCGCCGCCGCACCAAGGTCACCGCGTCCCGGGCCGCCGCGGAGTACACCGGCCGCTGGGGCTGGGCGGTCGCCACCGGCGCCCCGGCCACTGGCGCCACCGCCCCGACCCGCTGTCCCTGCGGCGCCGGCCGCTGCGCCGCGCCCGGCCTGCACCCCGTGCCGGGCTGCGAGGGCCGGGCCCATGCCGACCGCGCCGAGGGCTCAGTGCTGTTCCCCACCGGTCGCGCCTTCGACGTCCTGGACGTCCCCGAGCAGGCCGGCCTGCAGGCACTGGTCCGGCTGGAGCGCATGGGCACCCAGGTCGGCCCGGTGCTCGCTGCCCCCACCGGCCGGCTGCAGTTCCTGGTCGCTGCCGGCACCGCCCGCCGCCTGCCCGACCTGCTGTACCGGATGGGCTGGGACGACGCCGCGCTCGACCTCACCTGCCACGGCGAGGGCAGCTACGTCGCCGCCCCGCCCACCGTCCTCGGCGCCCTCGGCCCGGTCCGCTGGCTGCGCCGCCCCACCCGCGACAACGCCGGCTGCCCGCCCGAGGCCCGGCTGCTGCTCGGCACCCTCGCCTACGCCTGCCACCGCGGCCGCGAGCGCACCGCCGAGCCCGCCTGGGCCGCTTCGTAACTCGCCCTCTCGCCCCCGCGCCCTCTCGCCCTCGCGCCCTCTCGTCCCCAAGCCGAAGGGGCGCGGGCGGTGATCCGCGCGGGCCCGCCCGGATCCGGGCATACGGAAGGGCCCGCCCCTAGCGGAGCGGACCCTTCGAGCAAGCCTTCCAGCGAAGCCTTCGAGCCAAGCCTTCGAAGCCAAGCGGTCGAGCGGACCTTTCGTACGAGCGGCCTGCGGGAGACCGGCGGGGAGCCTCAGTCCCCGATCAACGCGTCCACGAACGCACCCGGCTCGAACGGCGCCAGGTCGTCCGCGCCCTCGCCCAGACCGATCAGCTTGACCGGCACGCCCAGGTCCCGCTGGACCGCGACCACGATGCCGCCCTTGGCGGTGCCGTCCAGCTTGGTCAGCACGATGCCGGTGATGTCGACCACCTCGGCGAACACCCGGGCCTGGATCAGGCCGTTCTGGCCGGTGGTGGCGTCCAGCACCAGCAGCACCTCGTCCACCGGGCCGTGCTTCTCGACGACCCGCTTGACCTTGCCCAGCTCGTCCATCAGGCCGGTCTTGGTGTGCAGTCGGCCGGCGGTGTCGATCAGGACGGTGTCCACGCCCTCGGCGATGCCCTCCTTGACCGCGTCGAAGGCGATCGAGGCCGGGTCCCCGCCCTCCGGGCCGCGCACGGTGCGCGCACCGACCCGCTCGCCCCAGGTCTGCAGCTGGTCCGCGGCGGCGGCGCGGAAGGTGTCGGCGGCGCCGAGCACCACCCTGCGGCCGTCGGCGACCAGGACGCGGGCCAGCTTGCCGGTGGTGGTGGTCTTGCCGACGCCGTTGACGCCGACGACCAGGACCACCGCCGGGCCCTCCTCGTGCTTGGTGGAGCGGACGGTGCGGTCGGAGTCCTTGCCGATCAGCTCGACCAGCTCCTCGCGCAGCAGCGCGCGCAGCTCCCCGGGCGTACGGGTGCCGAGCACCTTCACCCGGGTGCGCAGCCGCTCGACCAGCTCCTGGGTGGGGGCGACGCCGACGTCGGCGGTGAGCAGGGTCTCCTCGATCTCCTCCCAGGTGTCCTCGTCCAGGTGCTCCCGGGAGAGCAGCGAGAGCAGGCCCTTGCCGAGCGAGTTCTGCGAGCGGGAGAGCCGCGAGCGCAGCCGGACCAGCCGGCCGGCGGTGGGCTCGGGGACCTCGACGGCGGGAACCGCCTCGGCCTCGGCGGGCGCGACCTCGACGGCCTCCGGGGCCTCGGGGGCCTCGGGCTCCGCCGGGAGTTGCACCTCCTCGACGGTGCGGCGGGGTTCCTCGGTCGGCGGCGCGGACTCCTCGCCGACCTGGGGCTCCTGCGGGGTGGGCTTCGGCGCCGTGATGACCGGCGCCTGCGACTTCGGAGGCAGCTGCTGGCGTCGTCTGCCGGAAACGACGAGGCCTGCGATCGCGCCGACGGCGACCACGGCGATGACAACGGCAAGAATCACGTATCCCATAACGGCTCCAGTATCCGTGACAGGAGCCCGGATGGACCGCAGCCGCCCTACACCGATGCGGCGCGTACCGCCTTCGGCCGCTCCCGGTGCTCCGCGCGCAGCCGCTGGCTGATCACCTGCGAGATGCCGTCGCCCTTCATCGTCACGCCGTAGAGCGCGTCGGCGGACTCCATGGTCAGCTTCTGGTGGGTGATCACGATCAGCTGGGAGCTCTCCCGCAGCTCCTCCATGATCCCGACCAGCCGGCGCAGGTTGGTCTCGTCCAGCGCCGCCTCCACCTCGTCCATCACGTAGAACGGGCTGGGCCGGGCCTTGAAGATCGCCACCAACAGCGCCACCGCGGTCAGCGAGCGCTCGCCGCCGGACAGCAGCGACAGCCGCTTGACCTTCTTGCCCGGCGGGCGGGCCTCCACCTCCACCCCGGTGGCGAGCATGTCGTCCGGGTCGGTCAGCACCAGCCGGCCCTCCCCTCCGGGGAAGAGCCGGGCGAAGACGCCCTCGAACTGGGCGGCGGTGTCGTGGTACGCCGAGGCGAACAGCTGTTCGACCCGCTGGTCCACGTCCCGGACGATGTCCAGCAGGTCGCGCCGCCCGCGCTTGAGGTCGTCCAGCTGCTCGCCGAGGAACCTGTGCCGTTCCTCCAGCGCGGTGAACTCCTCCAGCGCCAGCGGGTTGACCTTGCCGAGCTGCTGGTACGCCTTCTCCGCGGCCTTCAGCCGCTTCTCCTGCTCGGCCCGGACGTACGGGTACGGCTCCCCCGGCTCCCGACCCTCCTCCGGCGCAGCGGGCGGGACGGGCCGGTCCGGTCCGTACGCGGCGAGCAGCTCGCCGCCGTCGATGCCGAACTCCTCCAGCGCGCGGGACTCCAGCTGCTCGATCCGCAGCCGTTTCTCCGCCCGCAGCACCTCGTCCCGGTGCCCGGCGTCGACCAGCTTGTCCAGCTCCTCCTTGAGGCCGCGGCCGTGCTCGCGGTGCTCCCGCAGCTCCTCCTCGCGCTCGGCGCGCGCCTGTTCGACGGCCGCCCGCCCGGCGTCCGCCCGGGCCAGCGACACCTCCAGGCAGGCCAGCAGCTGCCGGGCGCCCGCCACGACGGCGTTCGCCACCCCGGCGTCGTGCTCGGCCCGGCGGCGGCGCTCGGCCGCCCGGGCGCGCGCTTCGCGCTCGGCGTGGGCGGCCCGGTCCAGCTGGTCCGCCCGCCCGGTCAGCGCGCGGACCCGCTCCTCGTGGGTGCGCACCGCGAGCCGGGCCTCCAGCTCGGCCTGCCGGGCGGCGCTCGCGGCCTCCGCCAGCCGCTGCTGCTCGGCGGTGTCCGGCTCGTCCTCCCCCGCGTCCGCCGACTCCTCGGCCGCGGCCAGGCGCTGCGCCGACTCCTCGGCCGCGGCCAGCAGATCGGCCAGGCCCTGCTCGGCCCGCGCGGCGGCGGCGGACAGCCGTTCGGCCTCCCCGGCGGCGGCGCGGGCCTGCCCGGCGAGGCGGCCGAGCGCGCCCGCGACCCGGGCCCGCTCCTTCTCCGCCTGCCGCCGCAGCTCGCCGAGCCGCTCGAGCTCGGCCGCCGACTCCCGGCGCCGTTCGGTGAGTTCGGCCAACAGCTCGGCCGACTCGGCGCAGCGGGCGGTGAGTTGCCCGATCGCCCGGGCCGCCTCGGCCACGGCCGCCTGGGTCTCCAGCAGGCTCGGCGCGCCGCCGGAGCCGCCGTGCGCGAAGCCGGCGGCCAGCCGGTCGCCATCGGCGGTGACGGCGGTCAATCCGGGGTGCCCGGCGGACGGTCCGGGGCACGTCGTGACCAGCCGCAGCGCCGCGTCCAGGTCCGCGACCACCGCCACCCCGGCCAGCAGCCGCCGTACGGCGGCGAGCAACTCGGCCGGGCCGTCCACCAGTTCGGTGGCCCAGCGCGCCCCGTCCGGCAACTCCCCCGGCTCGTGCGGCACTTCGGCCGCACCGGCGATCAGCAGCGCGGCCCGCCCGGCGTCGTCCGCCCGCAGCAGCCGCAGCGCTCGGGCGGCGGCGGACGGCGAGTCGACGGCCACCGCGTCGGCCGCGGCGCCGAGCGCCGCCGCCACCGGCACCTCGTACCCGGCCTCGATCCGCAGCAGGGCGGCCGCCGGGCCGAGCAGCCCGCCCAGCCGTTCGCCTGCCGCCAGCAGCGCGCCGGTGCCGTCCTTGCGGCGCAGCCCGAGCGAGAGCGCCTCGTGCCGCGCGGTGAGCCCGGCCCGCTCGCGCTCGGCGGCGCCGGCCGCCTCCCGGGCGGCGGCGAGTTCCCGCTCGACGGCGGCCAGCCCCTCGCGTGCCTCCCGGTACCCGGCCTCGGTCTGTTCGTCGTCCCCGGCCGCTCCGTCCACCCGGTGCTGGAGGTCGTCGAGCTCGCCCTGCGCGGCCTCGGCGCGCAGCAGCGCCTCGTCCCTGGCCTCGGCGAGCCGGCCGATCTCGGCCTGGGCCGCGGCGGCCTTGGAGCGGGCGGCGGCGGCCTGCCCCTGCAGCCGGGCCAGGCCCTCCCGGCGGTCGGCGATGGCCCGGGCGGCGTCCCGCAGCCGGAGGTCCTCGGCGGTCAGTTCCCGTTCCAGTTCGCCCTTGCGCTCGACCGCCTCGGCGAGCGCGTACCGCGCTTGCTCCAGTGCCTCGGTCAGCGCGGCCTCGTCCTCGCGGACCCGCTCGGCCTCCTGTTCCAGCTCCTCGGGGTCGCGTCCGCGCCGCTCCTCGACCCGGCCCCCGGCGGCGGCGTGTCGGGCGCGGGCCTCGGCCAGCCCGACGGTGCCGCGGGTGCGTTCGGCGAGTGCGGAGAGCCGGTACCAGGTCTGCCGGGCGGCCTCCAGGCTCGGTCCGAGCTGCTGGACCTGGGCCTCCAGGACGCGTTCGCGCTGCACCGCGCGGGCCAGCTCCTGCTCGACGGTGGTCCGGCGCAGCCGCAGCGCCAGTTCGTCCGCGACCTCGGCCTCGACGGCCCGGCGGAGGGTGGACAGGTCGTCGGCGAGCAGCCGCAGCCGGGCGTCGCGCAGGTCGGCCTGGATTCCGGCGGCCCGGCGGGCGATCCGGGCCTGTCGGCCGAGCGGTCCGAGTTGGCGGCGCAGCTCGGCCACCAGGTCCTGGACCCGGTTGAGGTTGGCCTGCATCGCGTCCAGTTTCCGCAGCGCCTTCTCCTTGCGCTTGCGGTGCTTGAGGACGCCGGCCGCCTCCTCGATGAAGGCGCGCCGGCCCATCGGGTCGGCGTGCAGGACGGAGTCCAGCTGTCCCTGTCCGACGATGACGTGCATCTCGCGGCCGATGCCGGAGTCGGAGAGCAGTTCCTGGATGTCCAGCAGGCGGCAGGTCTCCCCGTTGAGGGCGTACTCGCTGCCGCCGTTGCGGAACATGGTCCGGGTGATGGTCACCTCGGAGTAGTCGATCGGCAGGGCGCCGTCGCTGTTGTCGATGGTGAGGCTGACCTCGGCGCGGCCGAGCGGTGCGCGCCCGCTGGTCCCGGCGAAGATGACGTCCTCCATCTTGCCGCCGCGCAGCGACTTGGCCCCCTGCTCGCCCATCACCCAGGACAGCGCGTCGACCACGTTCGACTTGCCGGAGCCGTTCGGGCCGACGACGCAGGTGATGCCCGGCTCGAAGCGCAGGGTGGTGCTGGAGGCGAAGGACTTGAACCCGCGCAGCGTCAGACTCTTCAGGTGCACGCGGCCGGTCTCCTCGTCGCTCGCCAGGGCCCCCAGCGTGCGACTGTATCCGGCGCCGGACACGACGAAGGGACGCCACATCAGGGCGTCCCTTGCAAGCTGCGTCCCTTTCGGGGCGGCTCAGTGCACAGCGGCGTCGATCTGCGAGGACCGGGCGGGACTCAGGTGAGAGCCGGCTCCCGCTGATCCAGATCGATGCTGTTGAGCAGCGAGTGCTCGTCAGCGACAGCGGTGAGAGCGTCGTTCTCAGCCTGCATCCGAAGGAGCTCGTCTTCGAGGTCCTGGACACGCTGCTGAAGCCGTCGCATCTCGGAGAGCATTCGCGGGTCGGGGCCGCCGACGTACCCGAGAAGCGCCTTTGCCATGATGTATGGTCCTCCACGCTGAGTGACCGAACCGGAACGGTCCAGGTCTAGGGGGAAGGGGGACGCACGCGCGGCGCGTCACCGGAAGTGCTGGCTGGGCACTTCGGCACACGCACTGTGAGCTGGGCTCACGAGGGCATGCGCCTGCCGGGAAAACGCGGTCGTGTGCGCGGGTTTCCAGCGTCTCACCAAAGACGGAAAGGGTCAACACGATCACCGCACGCTACCGCGCCCCTGTCACCTGCCCGGCGGTGTGGTCACGCCTGGGGGGTCGTCGGGACGGGTCCACCACGTGCTCGTGGATCATCGTTCGATGCGGAGTCAACCACGAGTCTGCCCGGATGGCAACCTCGTGACACCGACCGTTCCGGATCTTTTCCCGGTGGACCCGGCGGCGGGCCCGCGGCGGGCCCCCGGGCGGCGGCTCAGCGGATCTCGAAACCCTCGTAACCAGGGCCGACGGCCGTCCAGATCTCGGTCACGCCGCTGACGTTCCCCGGGGTTCCGGGGCCGCGCAGCAGGGCCAGCAGCTGCTCGCAGTCGGCCGCGAGTCCCTCGGCGACCACCTGCACCCGGCCGTCGCCGAGGTTGCTCGCGTAGCCGGTCAGGCCGACCTCCAGCGCCCGTGCCCTGGTCCACCAGCGGAACCCGACCTGCTGGACCTTCCCCCGGACCCAGGCGGTGACCCGGACCGGTTCCTCACTGTGGGCGTCGCGACCGTGCATGCCCCGACCCTAGCCGCCCGCGCGCCCGGTCACCGCTCGGGTCCGGGGCCCGGGGCCGCGCACGGGAGCGGCCCCGCCGGAGGAACCGGCGGGGCCGCGTGGAGTCGTGGGGAGTCGCGGGGAGTGGCGTGGCGATCGAACGCTCGGGCCTGGGGCTACCAGTCCCCGCCGCCGCCGAAGTCGCCGCCACCGCCGAAGTCGCCCCCGCCACCGGAGTCGCCACCGAAGCCGCCGAAGTCGCCGCCGTTGAAGTCGCCGCCGGTGTAGTCGCCACCGTCGTACTGGTCCTGGTAGCCGTGCTGGTGGCCGCCGTCCATCATGGGCGCCGCGTAGGCCGGGGTGCTCATCATCGAGCCGAGCATGGTGCCGACCAGCAGGCCCGGCAGCAGGCCGCCGCCGAAGCTGCTGTAGTAGCCGCCCGCGTACGGGGCGTACGCGGGGCCGGCGTTCCAGTACGGCTGCGGGCCGTGCTCGGTGTCCACGGTGCGGACGGCCGGGTCGAGGCCGGCCGCCACCCGGTCCGCGTCGGCCTGGCAGACCGGGACGGAGCGGGCGGAGCCGCCGGCCGGGGCCCAGTCGACGTCCTTCACGGACGGGCCGTGGCGCGGGTCCATGAAGCACGGGGGACGGCGCTCGGGCAGCGGGCGGTTCTCCCGCCGGGCGCTCAGGGTGGCCAGCGCGAACCGGCCGTCCTCGATCGCCTCGGTGACCTGCTTGACGTCCTCGGGCCGCTTGGCCTCGTCCATCAGGCGCTTGGACTTCTCGTACGAGTCCAGGGCGTGGGCGTAGTCGGCGCGCTGGGCGTCGTCGGCGTCCCCCGCGCGCGGGTTGAAGTCGAGCCGGTCCAGCTCCTCACCGAACGCGGTGATGTCCTCGTCCACCACCCGGCGCAGTTGCTCCAGCTCGGCCCGGGCCTTCTCCTCCTTGCGCTTCTTGGCGCGGCGGAAGAGGAGGAAGACCCCGGCGCCGGCCAGGGCCACCAGCACGAGCGGGATGACGACCCAGGCGATCGAGGTGCTGTGGTTGACGCCCTGGCCCTTGGTCTGCGGGGCCGCCTGGTCGACGAAGTCGTTCAGGGTGGCGTCGATGTCGCCGTCGTGGGAGCGGAAGGCCGCGCCGGAGACCCGCTCCGGGATGCCGGCGCCCATCGCGCCGCGGTCCGCGTGGGCCAGGAACTGGTTGCCGCGCCAGATCCCGTAGACCCCGTCGATGCCGACCAGGGTGCGCAGGTCCTTGAAGACGGTGTCCTTGCCGTAGGCCGGCGAGTCGGGGACCACCGCGATGAAGATCGGCTTGTCGGCCTTGTCGATCTTCTTGGTCAGGGCGTCTGCCTGGGCCTGGCTGAAGCGGCTGGTCATCGCCGGGTCGACGTAGACCTTGCCCTTCTTCAGGGTGCCGGAGGCGTCGCTCAGCCCGCCCGCGGCCGAGGCCGCCGGCGCCAACAGGAGCAGCAGCCCGAGCAGCGCCGCCACCAGGGCAAGCGGCCCGGCGCCCCGGGAACGTCGTGCAAGGGTTCTCATGCCCCCGACGCTACCGCGAGTGGCGTCGGAGCACGCCATACCCTTCGCATACTGGTAATAGCGGGGGTCCCCGCCGTCCGCCGGGGCCGCTCCCCTTCTCGGGGATGATGTTTCCCCCAGCCGACCCTGATGCGGGTGGCACGTGGGAACCGCAGGAGGCGCCCGGGCGTACGTCCCGGCGGGTCCGGCCCGATTCCGGGGCGCCCGAGGGGGCGTGCCGACCGTACCGCGCGAACGGGCATAGTGAGTCCCGGACCGTCGGTCCCATGACCTGTTCTTGACCCAACTCCCGATCGGAGCACTCGGTGATCATCGGCCTCGTCACCGCCGTGGCGGCATCCGCCTGCTACGGCACCGGCTCGGTCCTGCAGGCCGTCGGATCCCGCCGTTCCGCCCGGGAGGAGGCCGCCAAGGGCGCCACCACCTCGACGACCGAGCACGGCGGGCCGAGCCTGTCCTCGACCGCGAAGGCCGCCGTCACCTGGGAGTTCATCCTCGGCACGGTGCTCGACCTGATCGGCTTCGGGCTCGGCGCGCTGGCCGCGCGGCTGCTGCCGCTGTTCCTCTCCCAGACCATCATCAGCGCCAACCTGGTGATCACCGCGCTGCTCAGCATCAAGCTGCTGGGCATCCGGCTCAAGCAGCTGGAGTGGGCCTCGATCGGCGTGCTCTGCTCGGCCCTGGTGCTGCTGGCCGTCTCGGCCGGCCCGGAGGGCGGCCACCACGCGGCGATGTCCTTCCACTGGTGGCTGCTGATCATCACCATCGTGCTGCTGGCCGGCGGCAGCCTGCTGGTGCGGCGGATGGGCGCGAGCGGCGCGATCGTCGCCGGTCTGCTCTCCGGTCTCGGCTTCGGCGCCCTGGGCGTCGGCGTGCGCATCCTGAACGGCGTCGAGCCGTTCGACCTCGGCTCGCTGCTCTCCGACCCGGCGCTGTACGCGATCCTGGTCGGCGGCCTCGGCGGCATGTACATCCACACCGTGGCGCTGCAGATCGGCTCGGTGAACGGCGCGACGGCCGCGCTGGTGGTCGGCGAGACGGTGCTGCCCGGCGCGGTCGGCGTGCTCTGGCTCGGCGACTCCTCCAAGGCCGGCCTGGGCTGGCTCGGCGTGCTCGGCTTCCTGCTCGCGGTGGTGTCCGCGGTCGGGGTCGCCTACTTCGGCCAGGACACCCACGGCACGCCCGGCGACGCGGACGCCGAGCGGCCCGAACTCGCCGGCCGGAAGTAGGGCCAGGCCCGGCTCAGCCCCCGCTGCGGGCCCGCGGCACGCGCTGGCAGCGGGGGCAGAAGTAGCTGGAGCGGTTCATCCAGGCCGCCCGCCGGATCGCGGTGCCGCAGCGGCGGCAGGGCTCGTGCTCACGGCCGTAGGCGTCCAGGTCCCGGGAGAAGTAGCCGCTCTCGCCGTTCACGTTGACGTAGAGGCTGTCGAAGCTGGTGCCGCCGACGGCGAGCGCCGAGGTCATCACGTCCCGGGCGTGGGCCAGCAGGACGGCGGCCTGCGGGCGGGTCAACGTCGTCGTCGGGCGGTCGTAGTGCAGCTTGGAGCGCCACAGCGCCTCGTCGGCGTAGATGTTGCCGACGCCGCTGATCAGCGTCTGGTCGAGCAGCGCGCGCTTGACGGTGGTGCGCCTGGCGCGCAGCGCGGCCACGAAGGCCTCGTCGTCGAAGCGCGGGTCGAGCGGGTCGCGGGCGATGTGCGCGATGGAGACGGGCGTGCCCTCCGGGTCGCCGTCCTCGGCCTCCTCGACCGCCAGGCCGCCGAAGGTCCGCTGGTCGACGAAGCGCAGTTCGCGCCCGCCGTCGGCGAAGCGCAGGCGGACGCGCAGGTGCGTCTCGTCCGGCACCGACGGGTCCTGGACGAGGAGTTGGCCGCTCATCCCGAGGTGGCCGATCAGTGAGAAGCCCGCGCCGGTCCCGGACAGCGGCACCCACAGGTACTTGCCGCGCCGCTGCGCGGTGCCGAGGGTGGTGCCGGTCAGCCGGGCCGTGAAGTCGACCGCGCCGGCCGGCTGGCGGCGCACCGCGCGCGGGTGCAGCACCTGGACGTCGGCGACGGTCCGCCCGGCGACCCAGCTGGCCAGACCACGGCGGACGACCTCGACCTCGGGGAGTTCGGGCACGGGAAAACGCCTCCTGCGGAATCGATCGGCAGGAGAAGGCTACTGCGCCGTCACGCGCCGGCGGGCAGCCGGTCGGCGTACTTCTCCTTGATCGCGCGCCAGGCGCTCTCGGCGGCCTTCTGCTCGGCTTCCTTCTTCGAGCGGCCGACGCCGCTGCCGAAGTCCTCGCCGGCCACCCGGGCCGCTGCGGTGAAGGTCTTCTCGTGGTCCGGACCGGACTCCATGACCACGTACTCGGGAACCCCGATGCCCACCGACGCGGTGAGCTCCTGGAGGCTGGTCTTCCAGTCCAGTCCCGCGCCCAGCTGAGAGGACTCCTCGATCAGCGGGTCGAACAGCCGGTGGACGAACTCGGTGGCCGCGTCCAGACCCTGGTCCAGGTAGACGGCGCCGATCACGGCCTCGACGGTGTCGGCGAGGATCGACGACTTGTCACGGCCGCCGGTGCCCTCCTCGCCCTTGCCGAGCCGGATGAACGTGCCGAGCTCAAGGCCCCGGCCGACGTCCGCGAGCGCGCGGGAGTTGACCACCGCGGCGCGCAGCTTGGCGAGCGTGCCCTCCGGGACGTCCGGGTGGACGCGGTAGAGGGTGTCGGTCACCACCAGGCCCAGCACCGAGTCGCCGAGGAACTCCAGGCGCTCGTTGGTGGGCAGACCCCCGTTCTCGTACGCGTACGAGCGGTGGGTCAGGGCACGTACCAGAAGGGCGCGCTCGAGCGTGTACCCGAGGCGCCCTTCCAGGACGTCGTATTCGGTCGAAGCCGGCCCGCCGGCCTTGCCACCGCCTGAAGAGGAACCCTTCGGGGCGGCGGACGCCTTGCGGGTGGAGTTACCGTCCGACATCGATCCGTGCACCCCGCCGATCAGACCGAGAGGACCTGGCGACGGTTGTACGTGCCGCAGCTCGGGCACGCGAGGTGGCCCAGCTTCGGCTCGTGGCAGCGGTCGCACGCCACGAGGGCCGGAACGACGGCCTTCCAGTTGGACCGACGGTGGCGCGTGTTGCTGCGCGACATCTTCCGCTTCGGAACAGCCACGGCTACTTCTCCTGGTTCTCGGCGAGACCCTCACGGGTACCGCTGTTCTTAGTTCCCCGCCGCCCGTTAGCGACTTCGCCGCGGGCCTCGTCGCCGGGGGTGGCGGAGAGTCCCTGCAGTGCCGCCCACCGGGGGTCGACGGCGTCGTGGTGGTGCGCCGGGTCGTCGCTCAGGCGCGCTCCGCATTCGGAGCACAGGCCCAGGCAGTCTTCCTGGCACACCGGCTGCAACGGCAGTGCGAGCACCACCGCGTCACGCAGCACCGGCCGGAGGTCGAAGTAATCGCCCTCCAGACGGTAAGTCTCGTTCTCCGAGTCCTCTTCGAGGTCCTCGGTCCCCGTGGTCCGGGCGCGATGGCGCTCGTCGGACTCCGGGTAGTAGTACAGCTCCTGGAACTCCACGTCGATGTCGAAGTCGACGGGCTCCAGGCACCGCACGCACTCGCCCTCGACGTGGGCCTCGGCGGTGCCGGTGACCAGCACGCCCTCGACCACGGACTCCAGGCGGAGCTCCAGCTCGATCGGGCTCTTCTCCGGAACGCCGATCACATCGATGATCCCGAAGCCCTCGGGGGCCTCCAGGGTGCGGGTCACCTTGCGCATCCCACCGGCGCGACGACCCAGCTCGTGCGTGTCGAACACGAGGGGGTCGCGGTGGTCGAGGCGGTTCACGGTGTCCTGCACTTCCATGGGGATGATCGATGCGTCTCCGTCACGTCGGCGTCGCGAGGGCAAGCCGACAACCGGACATGGGGATGCCGGAGTGGTCAGACTACCGGAGTCTCCCGTCAGGCCCAACTTCGGTCCCGTCAGGAGACTCCGCGGAGGTCCGCTCAGCGGCCGCCGAGCTCCCTCAGCCTGGTCATGTCGATCATGCTGGTGTCGAAGAAGCTGGTCTCGTCCAGGCCCTGCTGCTGTTGCGGCACGGCGGGCGGCAGCGCCGGCGGCGCGGCGGGCTGCTGCGGGTAGTTGTAGCCGTCGTACGGCTGCGCGCCGTAGCCCTGCTGCTGGTAGCCGTAGCCGTCCTGCTGCTGGGCCGGGTAGCCCTGCTGCTGCTGCTGGTAGCCGCCGGCCTGCTGCTGGCCCCACTGGGTGTTGTACGGGTCGCCCTGCCCGGCCGGGTCGAAGCCGCCGCCGTACACCTCGGCGTACTGCCCGCCGGGCTGCTGGGCGGCCTCGTACCGGTCGGTCCCCTGGTCCTGCCAGCCGGCCGCGGCCGGGGCCTGCTCGGGCCAGGTCTGCTGCTGCGGGACGTCCTCGCGGTACCAGGCGATGTCCGCGCCGTCGGCGTCGCCGGCGAAGCCCGCCGCCACCGCCTCGGCCCGCTCCTTGGCCTGCTGCGCCTCGTCGGCGGCGGCCAGGTAGGCGCCCAGCTCGTCGATGGGCCGCTTGCCGAGGAGCTTGTCGCGCCCCTTGCCGACGGCCTCCAGGGTGGCGCTCAGCACGTTCTCCAGCGTGGCGAGCTTCACATCGACGTACTCGTCCACCTCGGGGCTCGGGCTGATCCGCTGCGGCCGGAACTCCTCGCCGTCGCCGTCGCCCTCGTGCTCGCTCTCGAAGACACCGGCGTCGCCGCGCAGCTTGGTGCGGCCGCGGCCGACCGCGCCGAGCGTCTTGGTCAGCACGACCTCGAAGTTGGCGAGCTTGCTGTCCACGTAGTCGTCGGCCTCGGCCCGCTTGGCCTCCACCTCGGTACGCGCCTCGGCGACAATCCGGTCCGCCTGGGACTGGGCCTGGCGGACCACCTCGGTGTCCGAGATCAGCGAGCCGCGCTCGGAGTGCGCCCCCTGGATGATCCGCTCGGCCTCGGCCTGCGCGCCTGCCACCACCTGCTCGTGGTCGGCCATCATCGACTGGGCCTGGGCGAGTTCGGCGGGCAGGGCCGCCTTGAGGTCGTTGAGCAGGCCGATCAGCTCGGCCCGGTTCACCACGCAGGAGGCCGACATCGGCATCGAGCGGGCGTTCTCGACCGCCGCCACGATCTCGTCGACCTTGTTCTGCACGTCCACGGGGGCTTCGTCTTTCCGTGTGCCGCCGACGGTCCGGCGGAGGCAGGCCCGACGCGGTGAACCTCACCGCAGGGCAGGGATACAGACTGTACGGCCACCGTGGGGCAGGGTCACAACGCCCGAACCGAACCGGCCTCCCGCCCATCGGACAAGGCGTGACGAACCGGCAGAAAAGGACAAGCTGCCGACTACTGCTCGGCCTTGCGCTCCGCGATCCGCTCGACCAGCCGGCCGTGCACCGTCTCGGGCAACAGGTGGGAGACGTCGCCGCCGTACGACGCGACCTCCTTCACCAGCGTGGAGGAGAGGAAGCTGTACGTCGGCGAGGTCGGCAGGAACAGCGTCTCGACGCCGGTCAGCCCGTGGTTCATCTGGGCCATCTGCAGCTCGTAGTCGAAGTCGCTGACGGCGCGCAGGCCCTTGACGATCGCCGGGATGCCGCGCTCCCGGCAGAAGTCCACCAGCAGGCCGAGGTGCGACTCGACCACGATGTTGCCGTACTTGGCGGTGGTCTCCTCGATGAGCTCGATCCGCTCCTCGATGGTGAACATGCCCTGCTTGTTCCGGTTGACCGCGACCGCGACATGCACCACGTCGTAGAGCTTCGAGGCCCGCTCGATGATGTCCAGGTGACCGTTGGTGATCGGGTCGAACGACCCGGGACAGACGGCTCGGCGCATGGCGTGTGTGCTCCCTCGTGGGGTGACGGCTCGTGCGGGCCCGCGGCCCGCTACTCCTGCTGGTCGGCCGCGGCGGCGGCACCGTACCAGAGCGTGCCCTCGCCGTAGCGGCGGGAGCGCAGCCCCTCGAAACCCTCGGGCCAGCCGAACTCGCCGCCACGGGTGCTGCGCTCCACGGTGACGAGTGTGTCCTCCGCGAGCCACCCCCCGGCCAGGAGTGTGATCAGCATCTCGCGGAGTTCCTCGTCCGTCACGGCGTACGGCGGATCGAGGAACACCAGGTCGTACGGGCTCGGCGGGGGCGGGCCGGCGATCACCTGCTCCGCCTTCGCGGCCCGCACCTCGGCGCCCGGCAGGCCGATCGCGCGGACGTTCTCCCGGATCACCCGGGCCGCCTGCCCGTCCGCCTCCACCAGCAGGACGTGCTCGGCGCCGCGCGACAGCGCCTCCAGCCCGACCGCGCCCGATCCGCCGAACAGGTCCAGCATCCGGACCCCGTGCAGGGTGCCGCGCAGCGCCTCCAGGGTGGAGAACATCGCCTCGCGGGCCTTGTCGGAGGTCGGTCGGGTGCCCCGGCCGGGCGGTACGGCCAGTCGGCGGCCGCCGGCCGCCCCGGCGATCACGCGGGTCATGGTGGTGGAAGGTCCTTTCGTCGCTGCCCGACCACGCTATCCCGCCCCGAGCCGAAGGGGCGCGCCGGTGCCGAAAGGGAGAAGCGAGCGAGCGAGGCGCGAGCGAGGGAACGCCGACCGTCGGCACCGGACCCGAGCGCCCCGGAGGCGAGCGGGCGAGTCACAGCCGGGGCCCCACCGACGCGTCGGTGGGGCCCCGGGGTCAGCGCATCAGCTCGCGTCCGCCGCCGCGCCCTGGGCCGGGACGGCCGCGCCGAGCAGCGCCGGCGAGGCGTAGCGGGACCAGGACAGGCAGCCGTCGGGCGGGCAGAACTCGGGGCGGCGCGGATCGTGCCCGAGCTCGCGCAGCTTGGTCCGGACGGAGTCGGGCGTACGGCCGAAGCGGGCGGCGATCCGGGCTATGGTCTCGCCGTCGTGGAAGCGCCGGACCAGCTCCTCCTCGTGCTGCGGCACCCAGGGGGCGCCGTGGCCGGGGTACAGCTCGCGCAGCACGTCGCGGTCGGGGATGGGCTCGGAGACGTCGGCGACGATCGCCAGCGCCCGGAGCGCGCGGTTGAGCGCGATCCGCAGCGAGGCGACGTCCTCGACCGGCAGGCGGAGCTTGCCCGAGGCGAGCGGCGTGGCGGCCGCCCCCTCGCGCCAGCCGGTCAGGGTGAGGGTGACCTCGCGGTCGTCGTCGCTGGCGAGTTCGATCCGGAAGACCTTGTCGCCGAGCGGGAGCTCGTTGAGATGACGGAATGCCATGGCAGGACCCCCAAGTGTCGCGCCAGGTACGCACCTTGGGGGTGCGCCCTGAACAACTACATTCTCTCGCGGGGGTCTGACAATCCAGGGGCCCGGCCGGCCCTCAGCCCTTCTCCATGTAGGCCGCGCGGTCCTCGTCGATCAGGCTCTCCAGCGCGGTCCGCAGCTCCGGGTGGGCGGCCAGCTCCGGGTCCGCGGCGACCAGCCGGGTGGCCTCCGTCCGGGCGGTGAGGATGACCTCCTCGTCCTCCAGCACCGAGAGCACCTTCAGCGAGGACTTCACCCCGGACTGGGCCTGGCCCAGCACATCGCCCTCCCGGCGCTGTTCGAGGTCGATCCGGGACAGCTCGAAGCCGTCCAGGGTGCCCGCCACCGCGTCCAGCCGGGCCCGGGCGGGGCTGGCCGCCGGCATGTCGCTGACCAGCAGGCACAGGCCGGCCGCGCTGCCGCGCCCGACCCGGCCGCGCAGCTGGTGCAGCTGGGAGACGCCGAAGCGGTCGGCGTCCATGATGACCATCGCGGTGGAGTTGGGGACGTTGACGCCGACCTCGATGACCGTGGTGGCGACCAGGACGTCCACCTCGCCGGCCGCGAACCGGCGCATCACGTCGTCCTTGGCCTCCGGTGCGAGCCGGCCGTGCAGGATCTCCACCCGCAGCCCGGCCAGCGGGCCCTTCACCAGCATCTCGGTGGTCTCGATCACGGAGAGCGGGGGCCGCCGCTCGTCGCTCCCGGCGCCCACGTCCTCCAGGTCGTCCTCGGCGGCGGAGGCCTGGCGCTTCTTCTTCGTCTTCGGGTCGGCGGGCTCCTCGTCCCCGATCCGGGGGCAGACCACGTACGCCTGGTGGCCCTTGGCCACCTCCTCGCGGACCCGCTCCCAGGCCCGGGCCAGGAAGTTGGGCTTCTCCAGCGCCGGGACGACGTGGGTGGAGATCGGCGAGCGGCCGGCCGGCAGCTGGTCCAGGACGGAGGTCTCCAGGTCCCCGAAGACGGTCATCGCGACGGTGCGCGGGATCGGGGTGGCGGTCATCACCAGCAGGTGCGGCGGCTGCTCGCCCTTGGCGCGCAGCGCGTCCCGCTGTTCGACGCCGAAGCGGTGCTGCTCGTCGACCACGACCAGGCCGAGGTCCTGGAACCGGACCTTGTCCTCGATCAGCGCGTGGGTGCCGATGGCGATCCCGGCGTCCCCGCAGGCCATGTCCAGCAGCGCCTGGCGGCGGGCGGGCACGCCCATCGAGCCGGTCAGCAGCACCACCCGGGTGCCGAGGTCCGAGCCGCCGAGCATCCCGCCCTCGGCCAGGTCCCCCATCATCTCGACGATCGAGCGGTGGTGCTGCTGCGCGAGCACCTCGGTGGGCGCCAGCAGGACGGCCTGGCCGCCCGCGTCCACCACGGCGAGCATGGCGCGCAGCGCGACCAGGGTCTTGCCGGAGCCGACCTCGCCCTGGAGCAGCCGGTGCATCGGGTGCTCGGTCGCCAGGTCTGCGGCGATCTCGGCGGAGACCTTCTCCTGGCCCTCGGTGAGGGTGAACGGCAGCCGGGCGTCGAAGGCGTCCAGCAGGCCGCCCGCGCGGGCCTTTCGCGGCTTGGCGGGCAGCGCGGAATCGGCGGCCCGGCGCTGGGCCAGGGCGACCTGGAGGACGAAGGCCTCGTCCCAGCGCAGCCGGCTCTGGGCGCGCTCGCGGTCGGCCTGGCCGCGCGGGCGGTGGACCAGCTCCAGCGCCTCGGGCAGCGGGATCAGGTCGTGCCGCTCGCGCAGTTCGGCGGGCAGCGGTTCGCCGACGTCGCCGAGGTGTTTGGTGAGGGCCGTCTCGACGCAGATCGACAGCTTCCAGCTGGGCATCTGCGCGCTGGCGCCGTACACCGGGATGAGCCGCCCGGCGAACTGCTGCGCGGCGTCCGACCCCGCTTCCTCGTCGAGGAGTTGGTAGTCGGGCGACACCAGCTGGCGGGTGCGGTTGAAGACGCCGACCTTGCCCGCGAACAGGCCCTGGGCGCCGGCCTTGAGGTCCTTCTGTCGCCAGCCCTGGTTGAAGAAGACCAGCGAGAGCCGGCTGCGGCCGTCGGTGACGACGACCTCCAGACGGTCGCCCTTGCGGCCGCGGAACGGGATCAGGGTGACCTTCTCGATCCGGGCCAGCACGGTGACGTGCTCGTCGACCTCCAGCTCGTCCAGGCTGGTGAGCTGGCCGCGCTCGACGTAGCGGCGCGGGTAGTGGTGCAGCAGGTCCCCGACCGTGCGCAGCTTGAGGCTGTCGGCGAGCACCTTCGCGGTGCGGTCGCCGACGAGCTTGGTCAGTGGTTCATCGAGAGCGCCCATCACGGCCCTGTTTACACCACGGGACGGACAGAGCGGCGGCTACTCGACCCCGATGAGCAGCGGCGCCGACTCCTGCCCGCCGTGGAAGACCACCGCGTCCACCTCGGGCCGCCGGTGCCGCACGTGCGCGACCAGCCGTTCGGCGAGCGCCTCGTCGGTGCCCTCGCCGAGGATCAGGGTGACGAGTTCGCCGCCCGCGCCGAGCATCCGGTCCAGCACGCTCCCGCCGACCTCCTCCAGTCCGGTGCCGATCACCGCGACGTCGCCGTCGATCAGCCCGAGCACGTCCCCGGCCTGGCAGACCCCGGCCATCGTCCAGGACTCCCCCTCGGCGACGGCGAGTTCGGCGTACCGGGTGGCCCCGGCGGCGGAGGTCATGGCGACCACGTCCTCGTCGAAGCGGCGGCCGCCCTCGTGCACCGCGAGCGCCGCCAGGCCCTGCACCGGCGATCGGGTGGGCAGGACGGCGATCCGGACGCCCTCCTCGCGCAGCTGGTCGGCGGCGGCCCCGGCGGCGGCGCGCAGTTCCGGGTCGTTGAGCAGCAGGACGACCTCGCGGGCGGCCGAGCGGCGCACGGCGGCCGCGAGTTCGGCGCTGGCCGGCGGGCGGTCCGGGTCGGCGTGCAGGACGACGGCGCCCGCCTGCTCGCAGAGGTCGGCCAGGCCCTCGCCGGAGACCACCGAGAGCACCGCGCGGGCCCGTTCCTCGCGCTCGCCGCGCTCGGCGGCGCTGCCGGCCCGGGCGGCGGCCTCGGCGAAGTGCGTGATCCGGATCTGGTGCGGTCGCCCGGCCCCGACCCCGGCCTCCACGGCGGCGCCCGCGTCGTCGACGTGGACGTGCACGTTCCACAGGCCGTCGCCGCCGCCGATCACCAGCGAGTCGCCGAGCCCGGCGAGCCGCTCGCGCAGCGCGGGCAGCGCCTCGTCGGGGGCGTCCAGCAGGTAGATGACCTCGAAGGCGGGGTGCCCGGGCCCGGGCGGCCGCACGTGCACCTCGCAGCTCTCGACGGCCCGGACGTCCCCGCGCAGCGCGACCGGCCCCATCGGCTGCTGCCCGGCCACGGCGTCGGCGAGCGCGCCGAGGACGGCCACCAGGCCGCGCCCGCCGGCGTCCACGACGCCGTTCTCGGCCAGTACGGCGAGCTGCTCGGGGGTGTGCCGCAGCGCGTCCCGGGCGGCCCGGTATGCGGTGTCGGCGACCTGGGCGAGCCCGTCCCCGGCCCGGACGGCCTCCCGGGCGGCGACCCGGGCGACGGTCAGCAGCGTGCCCTCGACGGGCTCCGCGACGGCCTGGTAGGCGGAGTCGGCGGCCCGCTGCAGGGCGGCCCGCAGGTGTTCGGCGCCGCCGCCCTCGGCCAGCGTCTCGGCGGTGCCGCGCAGCCACTGGGCGAGGATCACGCCGGAGTTGCCCCGGGCGCCGACCAGCGCGCCGCGGGCCATCGCGCGGACCGCGTCGGCCAGGCCGGGGGCCGGCTCGGCGGCGGGGTCGGCGAAGCGGCTCTCCACCTCGGCGGCGGCGGACTCGACGGTCAGGTAGAGGTTGGTACCGGTGTCGCCGTCCGGGACCGGGTAGACGTTGAGCGCGTCGATCTCCTCGCGGGCCTGGCCGAGGGCGCGCAGGGCGAGCTGACACCAGGTGCGCACGGCCGGGGCGTCGAGCGTGTGCAGCACCAGGTCTCCTCCGGATGGGACGCCGCGACGGCCTGTGGGGCGGCAACACCTTCAGGGCAGCGGCGAGGGGTGATACCGGCAGGTTATCGGGGGGCGGGGAGGGCCGTTCGGACCGGCGACCGGAGCGATCACTCGGCCGGTCATGGTAGTTTCGTGGGACGGAAGCAAGCGATGTATGCTCTTCCGGTTGCCTGGAACCGTCCAGGCTCACCCCCTTGTCCGGCCCGGTTCACGCGAGTGTTTCCGGTGGGTGAGTGGGGTTTTCGAAAGTATCTGATCTGAAGTCTTGGAGTGACTCCTGTGGCTGCCAACTGCGACGTCTGCGGCAAGGGGCCGGGCTTCGGCAACAGCATCTCCCACTCTCACCGCCGTACCCCCCGTCGTTGGAACCCCAACATCCAGACGGTGCGCGCTGTGATTGGGCGGACGCCGAAGCGGCTCAACGTCTGCACCTCGTGCATCAAGGCCGGTAAGGTCTCGCGCTGACGCGCAGACCGGCATGCCGGTCCTCCAGTGAGCCGGTTCATCCTCGGATGGACCGGCTTCACTGTTTTCGCGGCCGGCTACGCCGCTTTCCGGTCTCACCGGTGGTGGGCGGGCTCCCCTGGGGCCCCCCCCACCACTGCTTTTCCCGGACCTCTCGGCTCGGCGCCGGTCCTCCCGGACCCCTCAGCGCCAGCGCCAGGCGTGGTCGACCGGCCCGATCCCGGCGCCCAGCGCGAAACCCCCGGCGATCGCGCCGGTGATGTACTCCTTGGCCGAGCCCACCGCCTCCGGCAGCGCCTCGCCCTTGGCCAGGCCGGCCGCGATCGAGCTGGCCAGGGTGCAGCCGGTGCCGTGGGTGTGCCGGTTGTCGTAGCGCGGCGCCCGGTACCAGTGCGCCTCCCCCGGCCCGCCGTACAGCAGGTCGGCGGCCTCGCCCTCCAGGTGGCCACCCTTGACCAGCACCCAGCGCGGCCCGAGGTCGAGCAGCGCCTTGGCGGCGTCCAGCATCTGCCCCTCGTTCTCGACGGTCCGGCCGGTGAGCTGCGTCACCTCGTGCAGGTTGGGGGTGGCCAGGGTGGCGACCGGCAGCAGCTTCTCGCGGAGGGTGCCGACGGCCTCGGCGACCAGCAGCGCGTCCCCGTGCTTGGAGACGCCGACCGGGTCGACCACCACCGGGGCGTCCACCCCGGCCAGCAGCCCGGCGACGGTCTCGACCAGCTCGACCGAGGCGAGCATGCCGGTCTTCACGGCCTGCACCCCGATGTCGTCCACCACGCTGCGGAACTGCGCCCGGACGGCTTCGGCGGGCAGTTCCCAGTAACCCTGGACGCCGAGCGAGTTCTGCGCGGTGACGGCGGTGATCACGCTCATGCCGTGGACGCCGAGGGCGAGCATCGCCTTGAGGTCGGCCTGGATGCCGGCGCCGCCACCGGAGTCGGAACCGGCGATCGTGAGCACGCGGGGAGGGGCCACGCGGGGAGGATGGGCAGTCGAAACCATGAGGTCAACCTACCCCTGACGGTTCACAGCACGGCTTCGGACTCCGCCCAGCGGTCCGGCGGCACCGTCTTCAGCCGGGTCACCGCGTCGCCGATCGGCAGCAGCTCGATCCCGGTCCGGCGCAGCGCGGTGAAGTGCCCGAACGCGCCCTGGTGGACGGCCTCCACCGCGTGCCAGCCGAAGCGGGTGGCGAGCACCCGGTCCCGGGCGGTCGGGGTGCCGCCGCGCTGGGTGTGGCCGAGGATGACCGGGCGGGCCTCCTTGCCGAGCAGGTTCTCCAGCTCGTGGGCGAGCCGGTTGCCGATTCCGCCGAAGGTCCGGTGGCCGTACTGGTCGACCTCGCCGTGGTCGAAGCGCATGGTGCCGGGCATCGGCGTGGCGCCCTCGGCGACGGCGATGATGGCGAACTTCTTGCCGCGGGCGAAGCGGTCCTCGACCATCCGGGCCAACGCCTCGATGTCGAAGGGCTTCTCCGGGATCAGGATGCCGTGCGCACCGCCGGCCATGCCCGCGGTGAGGGTGATCCAGCCGGTGTGACGCCCCATCAACTCGACCACCATGACCCGCTGGTGGGACTCGGCGGTGGTCTTCAGCCGGTCGATCGCCTCGGTGGCGACGTGCACGGCGGTGTCGAAGCCGAAGGTGACGTCGGTGGCCTCGATGTCGTTGTCGATGGTCTTCGGCACCCCGACCACCGGCAGTCCGGCGTCGCTGAACTGCTGGGCGGCGGTCAGCGTCCCCTCGCCGCCGATCGCGATCAGCGCGTCGATGCCGATCTCCCGGGCCAGCACCTTCGCGTTCTCCACCGCCCAGGCGATCCGGTCGCGCCGCACCCGGGCCGAGCCCAGGATGGTGCCGCCGAGGGTGAGCAGGCCGGTGACGTCGTCGTGCGAGACCGTCCTGGTGCGGCTCTCGATCAGGCCGAGGAAGCCGTCCAGGATGCCGACGATCTCGTCGCCGTGGACGTCCGTGCCGCGATGGACCACCGAGCGGATCACCGCGTTGAGGCCGGGGCAGTCGCCGCCGCTGGTCAGTACACCGATGCGCATGTCAGCTGTGCTCCCGCTCGCAGGGTTCGGGCCGCCCGCGCCGGACGGAGTGCGTGAGTGGCGGGCGGGCTCGGATGCCGCAAGCCTACGCAAAACGCACCCTCGAAGCCCGTCCGCCGCACGCCCGGTCCGTCATGCGTCGCCGCGGCGTCCAGGGCCCATCGGCCGTACTCCGTAGGCTATTCGGCGAAGTGGTCCCAGCCGCCGACCCGGTCCCAGGGCGCGCCGTCCACCGTGACCCGGCCGCTGCGGCTGCCCGTCGGGCGCCCGGTCACCTCGCCCACCACCCGCCAGCGGGCCGGGAGTTGGATGCCGCGCGGGAAGGTCGCGACGATCGCGTGGTCCTCGCCGCCGGAGAGCACCCAGACCAGCGGGTCCACCCCGACCGCCTGGCCGATGTCCGCCATCTGCGCCGGGACGTCGAAGTCCGCGGCCTTCAGGTCGATGTCCACCTCGCTGGCCCGGGCCACGTGGCCGAGGTCGGCGACCAGCCCGTCGCTCACGTCGATCATCGAGGTCGCGCCCAACTCGGCCCCCGCCGGGCCCGCGTGGTACGGGGGCTCGGGCCGGCGGTGCGCCTCGACAAAGGCGCGCGGGGAGCGGAAGCCGCGCTGCAGCACGGTCAGCCCGGCGGCCGACCAGCCCAGCCAGCCGGTCACCGCGACCACGTCGCCGACCTGCGCACCGGCGCGCGTCACCGCCGCACGCCCCTGCAAGTCCCCGAGCGCCGTGATGGCCAGCGTGACGGTGTCGCCGCGCACCACGTCACCGCCGACCACCGTCGCCCCGGCGACCTGGCACTCGTCGCGCAGCCCGTCCATCAGCTCGGTCGCCCACGTGGTGGGCAGGTCGGCGGGGGCGACCAGGCCGAGCAGTATCGCGGTCGGCACCGCCCCCATCGCGGCCACGTCGGCGAGGTTCTGGGCGGCGGCCTTGCGGCCCACGTCGTAGGCGGTGGACCAGTCCCGGCGGAAGTGCCGGTGCTCGATCAGGACGTCCGTGGTCGCCACCACCCGACCGTCCGGAGCCCGCACCACCGCGGCGTCGTCTCCCGGGCCGAGGTCGACCGCGTCGGTGAGCGGTACCCGGGCGGTCAGCTCCCTGATGAGGCCGAACTCGCCGAGCTCGCCCACGGTCCCCTGCATCTGCCGTCCTCTCGCGTTTTCATCCGATCCGGTCCCCGTCGCGCTCCCCCGCGCGCAGCGTACGCCCTTCGGGGGTGCAGAAGTCTCCCCTCCCCGGCCCGCTGCGCGGTAGCGTGGTGATCAGACTGCCGGTGAGCCCGTTTCCACCCCCCGACGCCTGACCGGGCGATCACGGCGGCGATCCCCGTAACCGGCCGCCGGAGGTCCCCGTGGTACAGGCATACATCCTGATCCAGACCGAAGTAGGGAAGGCCACCGCGGTGGCCGAGCTGATCACCAAGATCCCCGGCGTACTCACCGCCGAGGACGTCACCGGCCCCTACGACGTGATCGTCAAAGCCGAGGCCGAGACGGTGGACGACCTGGGCCGCATGGTGGTGGCCGAGGTCCAGAAGGTCGACGGCATCACCCGCACCCTCACCTGCCCCGTGGTCCACCTCTGAGGCCCGGCTCCCGGTAGCGCCCGGCCTCGGTAGCGCCCGGCCTCGGTAGCGCCCGGCTTCGGTCGGGCCCCACTGTCACCGAGGCCCGGTTCCGAGGCCCGGCTACCATCGGCGGGTGGCCAGAGAACTCCGCGTCCCCGAGGCGCTGACCGCCCTGCCGGCGCCGATCCGCTGGCTGGCCGTGCCCGTCGCGCTGACCTGCACGGTCGTCGTGCTGGTCGGCAGCTGGGGGTCGGACGACCGGAAGATCGAAGTCCCGCACCCGAGCGGCAAGGCGGCCGACTACTGCCGGGCCCTGGCCGCCGCGCTGCCGCAGGAGCTGCTCGGGCACGCCCGCAAGGACCCGTCGCCCGCCTCGCCGTACGTGGCCGTCTGGGACAGCTCGCCCCGGACGGTCCTGCGCTGCGGCGTCGACCGGCCGGAGGAGCTGGACGGGGAGCACGCCAAGGACCTGTCCCCGACCGTCGACGACCTCACCTGGTGGTCCCAGAAGCTGGACGACGGGAGCTACCGCTTCGTGGCGACGATGCGCGCGGCCTACGTCGAGGTGGTCGCACCGCCCGGCGTCTACGGCAGCCCGCTGGACCCGGCGGCCGCGCTCACCCCGCTGGTCAAGGCCAACATCCCCGGCTGAACCGGACGTACCGAGGGCGGACCGGGAGCTTCCCGGCCCGCCCTCCGCCGTACGGACCGGCTAGCGCAGCCCGGTCGAGCGCCGCAGCGCCGTCTGCAGCAGCCGGTCGATCAGCTCCGGGTACGAGACCCCGCTGGCCTCCCACATCTTCGGGTAGGCCGAGATCGGGGTGAAGCCGGGCATGGTGTTGACCTCGTTGATCATCCAGGTGCCGTCCTCCAGCAGGAAGAAGTCCACCCGGGCGAGGCCCTCGCAGCCGAGCGCCTCGAAGGCCTCGATCGCCTGGCGCTGGATCTCGGCGAGCTCCTCGGCGGTGAGCTTCGCCGGGATCTGCACGTCCGAGGAGTCGATGTACTTGGCCTCGAAGTCGTAGAAGTCGAAGCCGTCGCCGACCAGGATCTCGCCGGCCACGCTGGCCCGCGGGCCGTCCTCGAACTCCAGCACGCCGCACTCGATCTCGCGGCCGGTCACGCCCGCCTCGATGATCAGCTTGGGGTCGTGCCGACGGGCCTCCTCGATCGCGGCGTCGAGGTCGGCCAGGTCCTTCACCTTGGTGATGCCGATGCTGGAGCCGGCCCGGCAGGGCTTCACGAACAGCGGCAGGCCCAGCTCGGCGGCCCGCTCGCGCACCGCGGCGCGGCCCGCCTCGGTCTCCCAGTCGCGCGGGCGCACGATGGTGTAGCGGCCGACGCCCAGGCCGTGCGAGGCCAGGATCCGCTTGGCGAACTCCTTGTCCATGCCGGCCGCGCTGGCCAGCACGCCGTTGCCGACGTAGGGGACGCCGGAGAGCTCCAGCAGGCCCTGCAGGGTGCCGTCCTCGCCCCACGGGCCGTGCAGCAGCGGGAACACCACGTCGACCTCGCCGAGGGCCTTGGGGGCGCTCCCCGGCTCGCTCAGCAGCACCTCCCGGTTGCCCGGGGCGACCGGCAGCGCGACCTGCGCGTCGACGGACTCGGCGACGTGCGCCACGTCCGGCAGCCGGCCGTCGGTGATGGCCATCCGGGCCGGCTCGTCGCTGGTCAGCGCCCAGCGGCCCTCGTGGGTGATGCCGATCGGCAGCACGTCGTACTTGTCGCGGTCGATCGACCTGAGCACACTGCCCGCGGTGGAGACCGAGATGGCGTGCTCGGAGCTGCGCCCGCCGAAGACCAGCGCGACGCGCGGCTTCGGGGCGGACGGGTTCGGGGAGGACTGTTCGATGCTCATATCGGGTTTGAGACTACCGTGCGACGTGTTTCCGGGACGTCAACCGCCCCGGCGACCACGCCTTCCCTGGCCGTCAGCGCCGCCGCTCCGCCTTCGCCGAGCGCGACATCAGCGTCTGCAGCGCCTCCTGGGTCGGCCGTCCGTTGTGCACGACGTCCACCACGGCCTCGACGATCGGCATGTCGACGCCGTTGCGCCGGGCCAGGTCCAGCACCGACTCGCAGGACTTGACGCCCTCGGCGGTCTGGCGGGTCGCCGCGATGGTCTCGGCGAGCGACATGCCCCGGCCCAGGTTCATGCCGAAGGTGTTGTTGCGGGACAGCGGCGAGGAGCAGGTGGCGACCAGGTCGCCCATCCCGGCGAGCCCCGCGAAGGTGTGCGGGTCGGCCCCGAGCACCTCGCCGAGCCGGGTGGTCTCGGCCAGCCCGCGGGTGATCAGCGTCGCCTTGGTGTTGTCGCCGAGCCCCATCCCGGCCGCCATGCCGACCGCCAGGCCGATCACGTTCTTGACCGCGCCGCCGAGTTCGCAGCCCACCACGTCGGTGTTGGTGTACGGCCGGAAGTACGGCGTGTGGCAGGCCGCCTGGAGCCGCTTGGCGACCGCCTCGTCGGAGCAGGCGACGACGCTGGCCGCGGGCTGCCGATTGGCGATCTCCTTGGCCAGGTTGGGCCCGCTGACCACCGCGACGCGCTCCGGGCCGACCTTGGTGACCTCGTCGATCACCTCGCTCATCCGCTTGGCGGTGCCGAGTTCGATGCCCTTCATCAGGCTCACCAGGACGGTCTGCGGCTCGATCAGCGGCGTCCAGGCGGCCAGGTTGTCGCGCAGCGTCTGCGAGGGCACCACCAGCACCGCGAAGTCGGCGCCGGCCAGCGCCTCGGCGGCGTCGGTGGTGGCCCGCACCGTGTCGGGCAGCCGGACGCCCGGCAGGTAGTCCGGGTTCTCGTGCGTGGAGTTGACGGCGTCCACCAGCTCCTGGCGGCGGGCCCACAGCACGACCTCGCAGCCCGCGTCGGCGAGCACCATCGCGAACGCGGTGCCCCAGGAGCCGGTCCCCATCACGGCGCAGCGGGTCACTTGCCGGCCTCCTCGACGCCCGTGCCCGGCGCGCCCTTGGCGCGCCGGCGCTCGGCCAGCGCCGTCGCGGCGCGCTCCCGGGCGGCCTTGCGCATGTCGTAGCGCTCGGCGGGCGGCTCCTCCTCGCGGACCTCGGCCAGCACGGCGGTGATCGCCGTCATGATGTCCTCGGTCGCGTCGGTGAGCACCTGGGTGGTGAGCTCCTGGCCCTGGTACTTGCTCAGGTCCACCGCCGGACCGGCCGCGACGGTCACCCTGTGGCGCGGGAAGAGGTTGAACTTGCCCTTCCCGAAACCGGGCCGGCCGTACGGCGGGATGATCTCGTGCGCGCCCCAGTGGGCGACCGGGATGACGGGCGCGCCCGTCATCAGCGCGACCCGGGCGACGCCGCTCTTGCCGGTCATCGGCCACAGGTCCGGATCCCGGGTGAGCGTTCCCTCCGGATAGAACTGGACGCACTGGCCGCTGTTGACGGCGTCGATCGCGGCCCGGAACGCCTGCGCGGCGTCGGTCGACTCACGGAACACCGGAATTTGGCCGGTCTTGCGCAACATGAATCCGATGAAGGGAATCGAGAACAGCGAGGACTTGCCGAGAATGCGCGGCGGGCGACCGCTGTTGTACTGCCAGTGCGCGTAGATCACCGGGTCGATGATCGAATTGTGGTTCACCGCGGCGATGAAGCCGCCTTCCTTCGGAAGGTGCTCCCAGCCCCGCCAGTCGGGCTTCACCAGGGCGGTCGTCACCGGCTTCACCAGCACGGCCGCGAAGCGGTACCAGATGCCGTAGTCGGCGTTGCCGAACTTGGCGTACGAGCGGCGGGCCACCCCAGCTCCTTCTCATCCGATGCGGCACCCGGAGTGCCGCGGTCATGGCCTCCCGGTGCCGTGCACCGGTGCCAGCGGTGCCCGGGCCACGGGCGCGGAACAGTGTCGCCCGCCCGCTCACCGGCTGTCGAGCGGGCGCGCCAACCCGCCGGGCGGGCGTGATCAAACGCACGTCCGCACAGTTCGGACGGCCTGGCGAGGGCTCCGGGACCGGCGACACAATGACGCCGATGACCCAGGACACCGTACGCCCCAGCGGCCCCGCCGCGCCCGCCGCGCCCGCCGCACCCAGCGCCGGCTGGTCGCTGGTGCTTCCGCTCAAGCCGCTCGCGCTGGCGAAGAGCAGACTCGCCCCGTACGCCGGGCCGCACCGGGCCGACCTGGCGATGTCCTTCGCGCTCGACACCGTCACCGCCGCGCTGGCCACCCCGGGCGTCGGCCGCGTCCTGGTGGTCACCCGCGACGCCGAGGCCGGTGTCCGACTGGCCGCGCTGGGCGCGCTGGTGGTCGCCGACGAGCCCGGCGGCGGCCTCAACCGGGCGCTGGCGCACGGCGCGTCGACCGCCCTGGCGCTCGCCCCGGCGGCGCCACTGGCCGCCCTCTCGGCGGACCTGCCGGCCCTGCGTCCGGCCGAACTGGCCCGGGTGTTGGGCGCGGTGCCGCCGGACGGCCGGGCCTTCCTGCCGGACTCCCCCGGCCTCGGCACCACCCTGCTCGCCTGCGCCCCCGGCCGTCCGCTCTCCCCCGCCTTCGGGGACGGCTCGCGGGCCCGGCACGCGGCCGGCGGGGCGCTCGAACTGCGCCTCCCGGACGTGGAGTCGGTGCGCCGGGACGTCGACACCGGTGCCGACCTCGGCGAGGCCGCTGCGCTCGGCCTCGGCCCGCACACCGGTGCGCTGTTCGCCCGGCTGAGCCTGTCCTGACCCCGGCTCGGGGCTGTGCCCGGTCCCGGGCCGGGTCCCGGGGGTGTGCCGACCCGCTCGCTATGCTGCTGACATGCAGGCCACCGCGTTCACCTTCGACCCCGCTACCCGGGCCGGCTCCGTGCTGCTCGACGACGGGACCCCGGTGCCGTTCGACGCGGCCGCCTTCGACGCCGGCGGCCTGCGGCTGCTGCGGCCCGGCCAGCGGGTGCGGATCCGCACCGAGGGCACCGGCGAGGCCCGCCGGGTGGTCTTCGTGACGCTGCAGACCTTCCCCGACCCCGCCGAGGGCTGAGCCCTCGCGGGGCGGCTGCCCGCAGGCCTCCTCCGACCACGGACCATCCGTTCCCCGGGCACGCCGTCGAATCCTGACTAAGCGCCCGGAAATCGGAAGAGCCGCGGCGACCGGTCTCCGCGAATTCACGGAAGGGGTGCCGCGGCTCTTGGCCGAAGGCCGTCCGAGGACGGTCGCGCGGGACTTACTTGGCGGAGGTCTTGCGCGCGGTGGTCTTGCGGGTGGCGGTCTTCTTCGCCGGAGCCGTCTTCTTGGCCGTGGCGGTCGCCTTCTTGGCGGTCGCCGTGGTCTTCTTGGCGGCAGCCGTGGTGGTCGCCTTCTTGGCGGCGGCCGTCTTCTTGGTCGCGGCAGCCGTGGTGGCCGTCTTCTTGGCGGCGGCGGCGGTGGTCTTCGCGGCGGTCTTCTTGGCGGTGGTCGCCTTCTTCGCGGCGGTGGCCGTGGTCTTCTTGGCGGCAGCCGTGGTGGCCGTCTTCTTGGCGGCGGCCTTCTTGGTGGCCGGGGCGGCGGCGGCCGCAGCGGTGGCGGCACGCTTGGTGGCGGCCCGCTTGGCGGCCGGGGTGGCGGCCACACCGGTCTTGCCCGGGGTGAGGGAGCCCTTGGGGGCCTTCTTCACCGAGGGGCCTTCCTTCGGCAGCTTCTTGCTGCCGCTGACCAGGTCCTTGAAGCCCTGGCCGGGGCGGAAGCGGGGCACCGAGGTCTTCTTGACCTTGACGCGCTCGCCGGTCTGCGGGTTGCGGGCGAAGCGCGCGGAGCGCTCCACCTTCTCGAAGGTGCCGAACCCGGTGACCGAGACCCGGTCACCGGCCACGACGGCACGGACCATGGTGTCGAGCACTGCGTCGACGGCCTCTGCGGCAGCCTTGCGACCGCCCAGCTGCTCGGCCACCGCTTCGACAAGCTGAGCCTTGTTCACGTCTTCCCCTTCGGAAACGGGCGCCGGATGATTCCATCCGTTCTTTTCGCACGTTAGGTATGTATCTGCGGACTTTCAATTACCAAACGCGCGAATCACCCTAGTGTCGCAATGGATTTGCGCGTCGGCGACCTCAGCCGAGCGGCGGGCGCCCCTCGTCGAGGTCATGTACAAAGCGACTCAACCGCCTTGCCGCCTCCGGAAGATCGCGCTTGGCGGTCTCGGTGACGATGAGGAGTTGACGGGTGAGAGCGGTCTTTGCATCGGCAGACACGTTCAGCGCATGCACGCGGGCGTGAGCTTGCTTCAACCGCTCGGCCACAAGCGCGTAGAGCGCTACGACTTCCTGGTCGTCCGGCCCCTCAGCTGGCGCGGAGGTGACGTCCGGCCGATCGTCAATTCGGCGTTCGGATGGCCGGCCCATGGAGTCCTCAGCTGCGGGTTCGCCGCCCGCGTACGGAGGTTCATGGTGCCGGTGCATGTACTGATTGTGCCATCTACCCGCAGTTGTACTTGCGCGGGGCCCTCTCCCGCAAAGCCAAATGGGCAATCCGGGGCGGGCCGCGGCGCTAACTCGTGCTCCGGAACGACGGATGGCCCGGCCCCCCCGAGGGGGGCGCGGGCCATGCGGCGGATCGTCAGAATGCTTGTTCTGAGGGGAACTCAGGCGACCGGCAGAGTACGGGGCTTGAAGGCCGGGCGGGTCGTCTCGAAGGCCGCGATGTCGGCCTCGTTCTGCAGCGTGATGCTGATGTCGTCCAGGCCGTTGAGCAGCCGCCACCGGACGTTGTCGTCCAGTTCGAAGGCCGCGGTGACGCCCTCGGCCCGCACTTCGCGGGCTTCCAGGTCAACGGTGATCTCGGCCGAAGGGTCACTCTCGGTGAGCGCCCAGAGCCGTTCCACGGTCTCCTGCGGCAGGACGACCGTCAGCAGGCCGTTCTTCAGGGAGTTGCCGCGGAAGATGTCGGCGAAGCGCGACGAGATGACCGCGTGGAAGCCGTAGTTCTGCAGCGCCCAGACGGCGTGCTCGCGGGAGGAGCCGGTGCCGAACTCGGGGCCGGCCACCAGAACCGTGGCACCCTGCCGCTCGGGCCGGTTGAGGATGAACGACTCGTCCTTGCGCCAGGCCTCGAACAGTCCGTCCTCGAAACCGGACCGGGTGACCTTCTTGAGCCAGTGGGCCGGGATGATCTGGTCGGTGTCCACGTTGCTGCGGCGCAGCGGGACTGCCCGGCCGGTGTGGGTGGTGAACTTCTCCATGGCTCAGGCCTCCACGGCAACGTCGGGGTTCGCCGGCTCGGCGGCGTTCAGATCGGCGGGGGAGGAGAGGCGGCCCAGCACCGCGGTCGCGGCGGCGACCTGCGGGGAGACCAGGTGGGTGCGGCCGCCCTTGCCCTGTCGGCCCTCGAAATTGCGGTTCGAGGTGGAGGCGCAGCGCTCCCCCGGGGCCAGCTGGTCGGGGTTCATGCCCAGGCACATCGAGCAGCCCGCGTGGCGCCATTCGGCGCCGGCCGCGGTGAACACCTTGTCAAGGCCCTCCTCGACGGCCTGCAGCGCGACCCGGACGGACCCGGGAACCACCAGCATCCGTACGCCGTCGGCGACCCGGCGGCCCTCCAGCAGGGCGGCGGCGGCCCGCAGGTCCTCGATCCGGCCGTTGGTGCAGGAGCCGACGAAGACGGCGTCGACCTTCACCTCGCGCAGCGGGGTGCCGGCCTCCAGGCCCATGTACGCCAGGGCGTTCTCGGCGGCGGCGCGCTCCTGCGGGTCGGCGAAGGAGGCCGGGTCCGGCACGTTCGAGCCCAGCGGGGCGCCCTGGCCGGGGTTGGTGCCCCAGGTGACGAACGGGCTCAGCTCGCTCGCGTCGATGAAGATCTCGTGGTCGAAGACCGCGTCCTCGTCGGTGCCCAGGGTCTTCCAGTACGCGACGGCGGCGTCCCAGTCCTCGCCCTGCGGGGCGTGCGGGCGGCCCTGCAGGTAGTCGAAGGTGGTCTGGTCCGGGGCGATCATGCCCGCCCGGGCGCCGGCCTCGATCGACATGTTGCAGATGGTCATCCGGGCCTCCATGGACAGGCTCCGGATCGCCGAACCGCGGTACTCCAGGACGTAGCCCTGGCCGCCGCCGGTGCCGATCTTCGTGATGACGGCCAGGATCAGGTCCTTGGCGGTGACGCCCTCGGGCAGTTCGCCCTCGACGGTGATCGCCATGGTCCGGAACGGGGCCAGCGGCAGGGTCTGGGTGGCCAGCACGTGCTCGACCTGGCTGGTGCCGATGCCGAACGCCAGCGCGCCGAAGGCGCCGTGGGTGGAGGTGTGGGAGTCGCCGCAGACCACGGTCATGCCGGGCTGGGTCAGGCCGAGCTGCGGGCCGACGACGTGCACGACGCCCTGCTCGACGTCGCCGAGCGAGTGGATCCGGACGCCGAACTCGGCGGCGTTGCGGCGCAGGGTCTCCAACTGCACCTTGGACACCGGGTCGGCGATCGGCTTGTCGATGTCCAGGGTGGGGGTGTTGTGGTCCTCGGTGGCGATCGTCAGATCGGTGCGGCGGACCGGGCGCCCGGCCAGTCGCAGTCCGTCGAAGGCCTGCGGGCTGGTGACCTCGTGGAGCAGGTGCAGGTCGATGAACAGGAGGTCGGGCTCGCCCTCCGCACGCCGCACGACGTGGTCGTCCCAGACCTTCTCTGCGAGTGTCCGTCCCATCGGATTCCCTCCAGCCGGCCGCGTTGCCGGCCTTCTCGTGTCGTCGAGGTCGCTGCGTGCGCCGCCCCCTGCGGGGACGCGTTCGCGAGACCTGCACGCCGGATCGCTGTCCACGATGCGGACACTCGGACGAGGCCCCATCCTGGATGTCTCCCGGGCTGCTGCATCCAGAGTGGCGCTTTTCTCGGAAGATTGAACTTGCGTCTCGCGGAATGAGACTGCAGTCTTAGGGCATGGACAACACTAGCGGCGTCGGCGTTCTCGACAAGGCCGCTCTGGTGCTGAGCGCACTGGAGTCGGGCCCCGCCACGTTGGCGGGGCTGGTCGCCGCCACCGGTCTGGCGCGCCCCACGGCCCACAGACTCGCCGTCGCACTCGAACACCACCGTCTGGTCACCAGAGACATGCAGGGACGCTTCATCCTCGGTCCCCGCCTGTCCGAACTCTCCGCCGCGGCGGGCGAGGACCGACTGCTCGCCACCGCGGGCCCGGTCCTGACCCACCTGCGCGACGTCACCGGCGAGAGCGCACAGCTCTACCGCCGCCAGGGCGAGATGCGGATCTGCGTCGCCGCCGCCGAGCGGCTCTCCGGTCTGCGGGACACCGTCCCGGTCGGCAGCACCCTGCCGATGAAGGCCGGCTCGGCCGCCCAGGTCCTGCTCGCCTGGGAGGAGCCCGAGCGACTCCACCGCGGCCTGCAGGGCGCCCGCTTCACCGCCACCGCGCTGAGCGGCGTCCGGCGGCGCGGCTGGGCCCAGTCGATCGGCGAACGCGAGCCGGGCGTCGCGTCCGTCTCCGCGCCCGTCCGCGGTCCCTCCAACCGCGTGGTCGCCGCCGTGTCGGTGTCCGGCCCGATCGAGCGCCTGACCCGCCACCCGGGGCGCCTGCACGCCCAGGCCATCATCGAGGCCGCGAACCGGCTCACCGAGGCCCTCCGCCGCAGCTGACCCCCGGCCGCCCGCGGGAAATCCCCCACCCCCTCCCCCACCGAGAATCCGAAAGGGCCCCGCTCGAAACCGAGCGGGGCCCTTCGCTGTCCACTGTGCGGGAAAAGTGTGCGGGAAAAGCAAAAAAGACCCCGGGAACCGGGGTCTTCCTTTTCTGGCTGGGGTACCAGGACTCGAACCTAGACTAAATGAACCAGAATCACTCGTGCTGCCAATTACACCATACCCCAACACAAAGCAAGGGCCGATGGGCGAACCCACCGGCTTCCTGCCCTGAAGTACCCCCGACCGGATTCGAACCGGCGCTACTGCCGTGAGAGGGCAGCGTGCTAGGCCGCTACACAACGGGGGCTTCCTGGCGATCCCTTGCGGGATCCGTACCCCCGACCGGATTCGAACCGGCGCTACTGCCGTGAGAGGGCAGCGTGCTAGGCCGCTACACAACGGGGGCTTTCCAGGTGATCCCTTGCGGGATCCGTACCCCCGACCGGATTCGAACCGGCGCTACTGCCGTGAGAGGGCAGCGTGCTAGGCCGCTACACAACGGGGGCTTGATCTTCATTTGTACTGCTGTACTTGCGTACTGCGCTGGGGTACCAGGACTCGAACCTAGACTAAATGAACCAGAATCACTCGTGCTGCCAATTACACCATACCCCACCAGAGTTGAACCCTCGTCGGGATCTTCTCAGGCGTTGCGCCTCTCGTTCGGTCCCGGCGGGGGGCTTTCGCTCCCTCGTCCGTTCCCTCCCGGGCGGCGCAGAAAGAACATTACCCGACGTCTGCCCTGGCTCCAAAATCGATAACCCCAGGCAGCCGCCGAGCGGCCGTCCGGTGACCTCCGGGTACGCCGCGGGCCCGGCACGGAGCCGGGCCCGCGGTGTGCTCGGCGGCCCGGTCAGGCGGCCGGCAGGGCGTCCAGGGCGGAGCGCAGACGGCGCAGCGTCTCGGGCCGGCCCAGCAGCTCCATGGACTCGAACAGCGGCGGCGAGACCCGGCGGCCGGTGACGGCCACCCGCAGCGGCGTGAAGGCGAACTTGGGCTTGATGCCCAGCCCGTCCACCAGCGCCTCGCGCAGCGCGGCCTGGATCGGCTCCGGGGTGAAGTCCGCGAGCTCCTCCAGCGCCTTGATGCTGGCCGCCAGCACCGGGCGGGCGTCCGCGGTGAGCACCTTGGCGGCGTCGTCCGGGTCGACGGCGAACTTCTCCGGCGCCACGAACAGGAAGCCGGCCATGTTCACGATCTCGCTCAGCACGACCATCCGCTCCTGGGTGAGCGGCGCGACCTTGGCGAGCACGTCCAACTGCTCGGCGGTCGGCTCGGCCGGCAGCAGCTCGGCGGCCTGGAGGAACGGCACCAGGCGCCGCGCGAAGTCCTCCGGGGCCAGCTTGCGGACGTGCTCGGCGTTGATCGCCTCGCACTTCTTCAGGTCGAAGCGGGCCGGGTTGGCGTTCACCTTCGCGATGTCGAAGGCGGCGACCATCTCGTCGATGTCGAAGAGGTCGCGGTCCTCGGCCAGCGACCAGCCCAGCAGCGACAGGTAGTTGAGCAGGCCCTCGGGGATGAAGCCGCGCTCGCGGTACAGGTTGAGCGAGGCCTGCGGGTCGCGCTTGGAGAGCTTCTTGTTGCCCTCGCCCATCACGTACGGCAGGTGGCCGAAGCGCGGGGTGGTGCCGTCGCCGACGCCGATCTCGGCGAGCGCGGCGTACAGCGCGACCTGCCGCGGGGTGGAGGACAGCAGGTCCTCGCCGCGGAGCACGTGGGTGATGCCCATCAGGGCGTCGTCCACCGGGTTGACCAGGGTGTACAGCGGGGCGCCGTTGGCCCGGACGATGCCGTAGTCCGGCACGTTCTCCGGCTCGAAGGTGAGCGTGCCGCGCACCAGGTCGTCGAAGGAGATGGTCTTGTCGGGCATCCGGAAGCGCAGGATCGGCTCGCGCTTCTCCAGCTTGTAGACCGCGACCTGGTCGTCGGTCAGGTCCCGGCAGTGGCCGTCGTAGCCGGAGGGCTTGCCGGCCGCGCGGGCGGCCTCGCGGCGGGCGTCCAGCTCCTCGGTGCTGCAGTAGCAGTGGTAGGCGTGGCCGGCCTCGTGCAGGCGGCGGGCGACGTCGGCGTAGATGTCCATCCGCTGCGACTGGCGGTACGGCTCGTGCGGACCGCCGACCTCCGGGCCCTCGTCCCAGTCGAAGCCGAGCCAGCGCATGGCGTCGAGCAGCTGACCGTACGACTCCTCGGAGTCGCGGGCGGAGTCGGTGTCCTCGATCCGGAAGACCAGCGTGCCGCCGTTGTGGCGGGCGAAGGCCCAGTTGAAGAGGGCGGTGCGGACCAGGCCCACGTGGGGGTTGCCGGTCGGGGACGGACAGAAGCGAACCCGGACGGCCGGGTCAGTGTTAGCCACGCTTGATCACCTTGTTGGCGAGAGTGCCGATGCCTTCGATGGAGACGGCGACCTCGTCGCCGACGTTGAGGGGGCCCACCCCTGCGGGCGTGCCGGTGAGGATGACATCGCCGGGCAGCAGCGTCATGGCCTCGGAGATGTGGACGATCAGCTCGGCGACCGAGCGGACCATCAGGGAGGTGCGGCCGGTCTGGCGGAGCTCGCCGTTGACCGTGCAGGTGACGGCGAGGTCGCTCGGGTCGAGGTCGGTCTCGATCCACGGACCCAGCGGGCAGGAGGTGTCGAAGCCCTTGGCCCGGGCCCACTGGCCCTCGCGCTGCTGGACGTCCCGGGCGGTGACGTCGTTGGCGCAGGTGTAACCGAGGATCACCTCGGGCACCCGGTCCAGCGGCACCTCGCGGCACATCCGGCCGATCACCACGGCGAGTTCGGCCTCGTGCTGGACGTCCGAGGAGAACGGCGGGTACGCGATGCTCTCGGTCGGGCCGATCACCGCGGTGGACGGCTTGAAGAAGGTCAGCGGGACGTCCGGGACCTCGTTGCCCAGCTCCTGCGCGTGCGCCGCGTAGTTGCGGCCGACCGCCACGATCTTGTTCGGGAGCATCGGGCTGAGCAGCCGCACGTCCTGGAAGCGGTAGCTCTCACCGGTGGGCTGGGGCTGGCCGAACGGGTGGCCGGCCAGCGCGTGGACGACCAGCGAGTCGGGCTGGGAAGGGTCGCCCTCCACCACGCCGAAGGAGACGCTGCCGGCGGCAGGGCTCCCTTCCCGGACGGAAAACCTGGCAATGCGCACGGCTGGGATACCCCTCGCTTCGTCGGCCGCCCGGGGCGCGCCCGGGCGCTGGTGGGCGCCCCGCCCGCAGTGGGCGCGGCCCCGTCAATCGGCCTCCAGGCTATCGCGTGGGGCCCCGGCCGACCGCTTAGCCCCTGTTCGGTGCGGTTGGGGCGGGAACGCCGGAGGGCGCCGCCGCCACGGGTGTGACGGCGGCGCCCTCCGGGGAGCGCGTACGGGGTCAGTCGGCCACGACGACGGCCGGGGCGACCATCAGCTGGACGCGGCGCGGGTTCGCGGTGCTGTTCGGCAGCTCGGTGGCGTAGGTCACGACGTCCTCGGGCTTGCGGGCGCCCGGGATCTTGCTGAAGTCCTCGACCGAGGCCAGCGTCGTGCGGCGCGGGTTCGCCGTGGAGCCGCAGGACAGCGTGGACTTGGTGGCCTTCTTCGCCTGGGACATCGAGAGCACCTCGTGGTCGTGGCCGGGCGGATCCGCGGCGGATCGGCACCGGCCTGAGTGATTCCGATTGATTCGGAGGGGTTCTGGGCAGGCTGATCGGTGCCGTGCTCCGGAGACAGCCAAGATTACGAGATCTCTTTCCATAGAGACCGTGACCAAAGCTACACATTGACCTGTGATTTTGCTCACAAAATGCCGAGCAAAACTCAGATATCCGACATATCGCCGCACCGGAATTTTCCGACATTCAGCCCGTAGCGGGCATTCCGGAAGGTCTGTGACTCTTGTCGATCTAGGGTCGGGTTGGCATGTATCCGGCGAGTGTCCGAAAAAGGCGGTATTCCGGTCCGGTTACCGCACAGTCAGTGAGATCGCACAAGCACTCGGTAGTGTCGGACGCCTGCTTCCTGCGGCCCTTGTTGGGATTCCCCGGCTGTGCTGGAATGCGACGGACCGTGGGTAGGGAGTGGTCCACCCCGGTGACCCGCTCGCCCGGACCGGCCGGGGAGCGGATGGAAACTCGACACCGTCCAGGCCGTGGCAACACGGCGGGACGCCCGGTCCAGAGGTTGCGACGCCAGTGCAGGGACGTTTCAAAAGGGGTAGCGGCGCCGCGGGAAACCCGGAGTCGCGCGAGCCTGTGGCAGCCCCCCAGCAGGCGGCGGCGCCCGGCGGCCCGGCCGAGCCGATCACGCCCGAGACCGTCGGCCGCCCCGAGGAGGACGGCCAGGAACGGAAGTCCGCCCGGGACAAACTCCGGACCTCCCTGACCCGGCGCCGGGCCACCGGTCTGAACCGGCTCGCGATGCGCAACTGGCGCATCCGCACCCGGCTGATCGCCCTGCTCGCCCTCCCCGTCCTGGTCTCGCTGGTCCTCGGTGGCCTGCGCATCCAGACCTCGATGGAGAACTCGCAGCAACTCGCCCAGATGGCCAACCTGTCCGACCTGGCCAAGAAGGCGACCAACCTCGCGGACTCGCTGCAGACCGAGCGCGACATCAGCGCCGGCCCGATCACGCACGAGCCGAACGCCCAGCTGGACGACGACATCGTCGCCGCCCGCAAGGCCACCGACGACCTGAGCCGCACCTTCACCGCGTCCTCCGACAAGTTCGAGAACCTCGAACTGTCCGGCGGAAAGGCGCTGCTGCTGCAGATCCGCAAGGACCTGAACTCGATTGCGGACACCCGCAGCCTGCCGTACCAGAACAACCAGAACATCCAGTCGACGATCACCGCCTACGACGTGATCATCCGCGACCTGCTGTCCATCACCCAGGACATCGCGCTCGCGTCGAACAACAAGGACCTGGTCGTCTCCACCCGCGCGCTGCAGCAGTTCTCGCTCGCCAAGAACGCGACCTCGCAGCAGCGGGCCCTGATCAGCGCCGCGCTCGCCAACGTCAAGGGCCCCGACCTCAGCCCGAGTGACGAGTCCTTCGGTATCCGCCTGCGCCTGTCGTACGACAACGCGATCGCCAGCTTCAACAACATCTACACCGCGCACGACCTGGACAACCTGCGCAGCCAGCTGAGCTACAACGGCGTGGTCGCCGACGCCGACCGCTACTCGCAGACGATCCTCACCCAGGGCGGCATCCACCAGACCGAGCCGGTCACCTACAAGGACTGGTACGAGAAGGCCAGCGCCAAGATCACCGCCGAGCGCCGGATCGAAAGCAAGCTGATCGAGAACCTCGACGGCAAGGCCCAGGACCTGCAGTCCCAGGCCGACACGGACGCCCTGATCATCGGTGTCGCGGTCGCCCTGGTGCTGCTCGTCGCCCTCGGTGGCGCCGGTCTGATCGCCCGCTCGATGGTGCGCTCGCTGACCCGTCTGCAGAACGCGGCCGAGGACGTCGCCGAGCGCCGGCTGCCCGAGCTGGTCAAGATCCTCTCCGAGAGCGACCCGCACGACGTCGACACCACGGTCGAACCCGTCGCCGTCGACTCCGCCGACGAGATCGGCCACGTGGCGCACGCCTTCGACATGGTGCACAGCGAGGCCGTCCGCCTCGCCGCCGAGCAGGCCCTCCTGCGCGGCAACATCAACGCGATGTTCACCAACCTCTCGCGCCGCAGCCAGGGCCTCATCCAGCGCCAGCTGTCGCTCATCTCCGAGCTGGAGAGCCGCGAGGCGGACCCGGACCAGCTGGCCAACCTCTTCAAGCTGGACCACCTCGCGACCCGCATGCGCCGCAACGGCGAAAACCTCCTCGTCCTCGCCGGTGAGGACCCGGGCCGCCGCTGGACCCGCCCCGTCCCGCTGGTCGACGTGCTCCGCGCCGCCGCCTCCGAGGTGGAGCAGTACGAGCGCATCGAGCTCGCCGCCGTGCCGTCGGCCGAGGTCGCCGGCCGCGTCGTCAACGACCTCGTCCACCTGCTCGCCGAGCTGCTGGAGAACGCCACCTCGTTCTCCAGCCCGCAGACCCGCGTCCGGGTCACCGGCCACGCGCTGCCGGACGGCCGCGTGCTGGTCGAGATCCACGACACCGGCATCGGCCTGAGCCCCGACGACCTCTCCGAGATCAACGAGCGCCTCGCCAACCCGCCGACGGTGGACGTCTCGGTCTCCCGCCGCATGGGCCTCTTCGTGGTCGGCCGCCTGTCGCTGCGCCACGGCATCCGCATCCAGCTCCGCCCCAGCGACTCCGGCGGCACCACCGCGCTGGTCATGCTCCCGGTGGACGTCACCAACTCCGGCGACCGCCGCGGCGCCGGCCGCCCCGGCCCCGCCCAGGGCAAGCAGCAGCGCGGGGTCGCCCCCACGCCGCGCCAGCAGCGCCAGATGCCGCCCGCCCGCCAGAACGGTCCGGCCGCGCTCGGCCAGAGCCCGGCCGGCGGCGCCCCGCAGGGCGGCCGCCCGCAGCTCGGCCAGGGCGGCCCGACGGGCCCGCAGGCCGGTCCCGGTGCCCAGGCCGGTCCGGGTGCGCCCGGCGGCCGCGCCGGTGGTCTGCCGACCCGCCAGGTCGGCAAGGCGCTGCGCGAGACCGCGGTTCCGCAGGGCCAAGGCAAGGGCCAGCACCAGGGCCAGCAGAGCCCGGGCCGGCAGCCCGCGCAGCCGCAGCGGGCCCAGCAGCCGCAGCGGGCCCAGCAGCCGCAGCAGCCCCAGCAGCAGTCGCAGCAGCAGCAGTCGCCGCAGGGCGGCCTGCCGCAGCGCGCCCCGGGCCGCCAGGGTCCGCCGCAGGCCGGGCCGAACGGCCTGCCCCGCCGCGGGCAGCAGCAGCCGGGCCAGCAGCCCGGCCAGCCGCAGCCCGGTCAGGAACGGCCGCGCCCCGGCGGTGACTTCGACGGCGGTCCGGGTCCCCGGACCGGCGAGCAGCCCCAGCACGGCCGCCCCGGCGGTCCCGGTGCTCCGCAGCAGGGTGCCCGTCCGGGCAACCGTCCGCAGGACGGCCTGCCGCAGCGCGCCCCCGGCCGTCAGGGCCCCGGTGCGCCGGGTGCCCCCGGGCGGCCCGGTGCCCAGGGTCCGCGCCGTCCGCAGCGCCCCGGCCCGGACGCGCCGCAGCGCGACCGCCAGCCGCAGCTGCCGCAGCAGGCCCAGCAGCAGCCCCAGCCGCTGCCGTCGGCCGAGCCGGCGCCGGTGGAGAGCACCCAGCAGTTCGCCCGCCCGCGGTTCGAGGCCAGCCAGATCGACCCGCGCGACCCGCTGGGCCTCGGCCTGGTCGAGCCGGTGCTGCCGAACGTGCCGAACCCGGCGCGTCCGGAGCCGGTGCGCCAGGAGCAGGGCCCGCAGCAGCCGCAGCCGCTGCCGTACCAGGAGCCGATGGCGCTGCCGACCGGCCCGTCCGCGGCCACCGGCCGGCAGCCCGGCGACCAGCAGGCCGCCGACCAGCAGCCCTGGTACCCGCAGGGCGACGCCCAGCAGGCGCGGCCGCGGTCCTACCAGCCGCGTCGGCCCGGCACCGCTGCGCCGGAGTTCCAGGAGCAGGGCCACGCCCAGCAGCCTCCCCGGCAGCAGGCCCCGCAGCAGCAGCCCCAGCCGGCTCCCCAGCAGCATGCCCAGCAGCCGCAGGCTCCGCAGCAGCAGCAGGCCCAGCAGCCGGGCGAAGGCGACGCGCCCTGGCGCCCGTCCGCGAACGACGAGCGCTGGCGCCGCGCCGAGCAGGTCCGCGAGCCCTCGACCAACGGCGTCACCATGTCGGGCCTGCCCCGGCGGACCCCGCAGGCCAACCTGGTCTCCGGTACCGCCGAGTCGTCGCCGCTGACCGGTCCGCAGGTCTCCCGGGCCCCCGAGGAGGTCCGCGGGCGCCTGACCAACCTGCGCCGCGGCATCCAGCAGGGCCGCCGGGCCGGGGCCGAACAGGCCGCCAACCAGCCGGGCTTCCCTCATGGTGCCCAGCAGCCCGGATTCGATAGTTTCGGTGGCCGGAGCGACGGCAACGGCGCAGATCACCAGGAGCGTTGAGTTGAACCAGATGAGCCAGGCCGCACAGAACCTGAACTGGCTGATCACCAACTTCGTGGACAACACCCCCGGGGTGTCCCACACCGTGGTGGTCTCCGCGGACGGCCTCCTCCTGTGCATGTCCGAGGGCTTCCCCCGGGACCGGGCCGACCAGCTCGCCGCCGTCGCCTCCGGCCTCACCTCCCTCACCTCCGGCGCCAGCCGGATCTTCGAGGGCGGCGAGGTCAACCAGACCGTGGTCGAGATGGAACGGGGCTTCCTGTTCCTCATGGCCGTCAGCGACGGCTCCGCCCTCGCCGTCCTCGCCGCCCCCGACTCCGACATCGGCCTCGTCGGCTACGAGATGGCCCTGCTCGTCGACCGCGCCGGCGCCGTCCTCACCCCCGCACTTCGCGCGGAACTCCAGGGCAGTCTCCTGCACTGACCGGAACCCGTGCGGATCCACCCACCCGTCCCACCTCCCCGCCGGGTCCGACCCGACCGGACCCGGCGTCTCACTCTCAGCTACCCTCAGGCAGCTGATCCCGCCTCAGCTGGCACCGCCCCAGCTGGAACCGGCTGCTCAAGGCTGCAGCACAAGGAGGACCCATGACCCCGCCCTCGACACCCGCCGGCTCGTACGGCAGCGGGTACGGCAGCGGCTACGGCGGGCAGCAGTCCGATGGCTACGAGCAGCAGCCGCTGGTCCGTCCGTACGCGATGACCGGCGGCCGGACCCGTCCCCGCTACCAGCTCGCCATCGAGGCCCTGATCTCCACCACCGGTTCCGCCGAGCGGACCGGCGGGCTGCTGCCCGAGCACGCCCGGATCGTCAACCTCTGCCGTGAGGTCAAGTCCATCGCGGAGATCTCCGCACTGGCCGGTGTCCCGCTCGGTGTCGCCCGCATTCTCGTCGCCGACCTCGCGGAGGCCGGTCTCGTCGCCATCCACCAGCCCGCCGCCGCGGGCGAGTCGGGCGGAACGCCCGATGTCACGCTGCTCGAAAGGGTCCTCAGTGGACTTCGCAAGCTCTAACGGACCCGCCCGTGCCACGACGTCGGCGAAGATCGTCGTCGCGGGCGGCTTCGGTGTCGGCAAGACCACGCTCGTCGGCGCCGTCTCCGAGATCAACCCCCTGCGCACCGAAGCCGTCAT
>NZ_JBVIRY010000045.1:0-62812 GCF_055575795.1 Kitasatospora sp. NPDC034023 | reverse complement strand
GGCTCCCAGTAGACGACTGGGTTGATAGGCCGGATATGGAAGCCCTGTGAGGGGTGGAGTTGACCGGTACTAATAGGCCGAGGGCTTGTCCTCAGACGCTCGCGTTCACTGTGTGGTTCCCGGGTAGCGAACAGCTATCGCCGGCGAACAAGGAAACACTTATCAATTGAAAAGTGTGTTTCGCTGAATACCCGATAGGGTTTCGGTGGTCATAGCGTGAGGGAAACGCCCGGTTACATTCCGAACCCGGAAGCTAAGCCTCACAGCGCCGATGGTACTGCAGGGGGGACCCTGTGGGAGAGTAGGACGCCGCCGAACAATTATTCAAAGGCCGCGGCCCCAGCGATTCGCTGGGGCCGCGGCCTTTTTTGTGTTTTACGAACGTGAACAAGTCCGGCAGGACAGGACTTCCGCCCAGACGCGGAGGGTCCCGACATGTCGGACAATGGAGAAGGTGCGCGGGCCAGGAGGCCGGCGCCGAAACCGCGTGAGCGCAGCGGGAGTTGCACGCACGGCCCGCGCGGTGAAGCTGAAGCAGCAGAAGGAGTCACCACGATGTCGAACCAGCCCCAGGACCGTCCCGAGCGTCGATCGGACGATGGCCGAGGCTACGAGCCCCGGTCCCGTGGGGGCTGGTCGAACGACCGTGGCGGCTCCCGCCGCGATGACCGTGACGACCGTCCCCGTCGTGACGACCGCCCCTCCGGTGGCGGTTTCAACCGTGACCGTGATGACCGCGGTGGGGACCGTGGCGGTTTCCGTCGCGACGACCGTCCCTCCGGTGGCGGTTTCAACCGCGACCGTGGCGACCGCCCGTCCGGTGGCGGTTTCAACCGCGACCGTGGCGACCGCCCGTCCGGTGGTGGCTTCAACCGTGACCGTGGCGACCGTCCCTCCGGCGGTGGCTTCCGCCGCGATGACCGCCCGTCCGGTGGTTACGGCCGTGACCGCGATGACCGCAGTGGCGACCGTCCGTCCGGCGGTGGTTTCCGTCGTGACGACCGCCCGTCCGGTGGCGGTTTCAACCGCGACCGTGACGACCGCGGTGGGGACCGTGGCGGTTTCCGTCGCGACGACCGTCCCTCCGGTGGTGGCTTCAACCGCGACCGTGGCGACCGCCCGTCCGGTGGTGGCTTCAACCGTGACCGTGGCGACCGTCCCTCCGGCGGTGGCTTCCGTCGCGATGACCGCCCGTCCGGTGGCGGTTTCCGTCGTGACGACCGGCCGAGCGGTTTCAACCGCGACCGCGACGACCGTCCGCGTCGTGACGACCGCCCGTCCGGTGGCGGCTTCAACCGTGATGACCGCGGTGGCGACCGCGGTGGTTTCCGTCGCGGCGACCGCTCGTCCGGCGGTGGCTTCAACCGCGACCGTGGCGACCGCCCGTCCGGCGGCGGTTTCAACCGCGACCGTGGCGACCGTCCCTCCGGCGGTGGCTTCCGTCGTGACGACCGCCCGTCCGGTGGCGGTTTCAACCGTGACCGTGACGACCGCGGTGGGGACCGTGGCGGTTTCCGTCGTGACGACCGTCCCTCCGGTGGCGGTTTCAACCGTGACCGTGGCGACCGTCCCTCCGGCGGTGGTTTCCGTCGTGACGACCGCCCGTCCGGTGGCGGTTTCAACCGTGACCGTGACGACCGTCCGCGTCGTGACGACCGCCCGTCCGGTGGCGGTTTCAACCGTGACCGCGATGACCGCGGTGGCGACCGTGGCGGTTTCCGTCGTGACGACCGGCCGAGCGGTTTCAACCGTGACCGTGACGACCGTCCGCGTCGTGACGACCGCCCCTCCGGTGGCGGCTTCAACCGTGACCGTGACGACCGCGGTGGCGACCGCGGTGGTTTCCGTCGCGACGACCGCTCGTCCGGCGGTGGCTTCAACCGCGACCGTGGCGACCGCCCGTCCGGCGGTGACCGTGGCGGTTTCCGCCGCGATGACCGCGGTGGGGACCGTGGAGGTTTCCGTCGCGACGACCGTCCCTCCGGCGGCTACCGCGGTGGCGACGACCGCCACGACGACCGGGGCCGTCGGGACTACGACGACCGCCGGGGCAACTTCGAGCCCGTCAGGCGCCTGCCGATCCCGGAGGACGTCACCGGGTTCGAGCTGGACGCGGACGTGCGTCAGGAGCTCAAGAGCCTGCCCAAGACCCTTGCGGACGACGTCGCCCGCAACCTGGTGATGGTGGCCCGTCTGCTCGACGGCGACGCGGAGGAGGCCTACCAGTACTCGCGCGTCGCGCTCCGTCTGGCGTCCCGTGTGCCCGCCGTCCGTGAGGCGGCCGGTTTCGCCTCGTACATGACGCAGCGCTACTCCGAGGCGCTGACCGAGTTCCGCGCCGCCCGCCGGATGACCGGCCGGGCGGACCTGTGGCCGGTGATGGCCGACTGCGAGCGCGGTCTGGGCCGTCCGGAGCGGGCGCTGGCGATGGCCGGTGAGCCCGAGGTGAAGCAGCTGGACAAGTCGGGCCAGGTCGAGATGCGCCTGGTGGCGGCCGGTGCCCGCAGCGACATGGAGCAGTTCGACGCCGCCGTGGTGACCCTGCAGAGCCCGGAGCTGGCGTCCAGCTCGGTGCAGCCGTGGACCGCTCGCCTGCGGTACGCCTACGCCGAGGCGCTGATCGCGGCCGGCCGTGGCGACGAGGCCCGTGACTGGTTCGCCAAGGCGGCGGAGGCCGACACCGACGGCACCACCAACGCTGCGGAGCGGCTCGCCGAGATCGACGGCGTGGAGTTCACCGACGCGCTCGACCCGGAGCTGGCCGAGGAGGAGACCGAGAAGGCCGAGGCCCCTGCGAAGAAGCGCGGCGGCGAGGTTGCCGACGACCGCGTGATCTTCGAGGACGAGGAGGACGTCGAGGAGTTCTACGACGAGGACGACCTCGAGATCGACGACGAGTTCGACGGCGTGGTGCCCGAGCGCGCCCGCGCCGCCGAGGCCGAGGCGGTCAAGGCCGAGGCGGTCAAGGACGAGGACACCGAGGTCGAGGACAAGGACGAGGCCAAGGGCTGAGCTGTCCCCCCGGCAACGCCGTGAGGCCCTGCCGTTCCCCGGGAGATCCGGGAACGGCAGGGCCTCACGGCGTCCGGGCCGCCGACGTGGCGTCGGCCCGGCGCGAGGTCAACCCAGCGCGAGGTTGCGCAGCACCAGTCCGGTGGCCGGCTTCGGCCCGAAGGAGGTGGACTTGCGCGGCATGGTGACGCCCTGTTCGGCCAGCCGTCGCACCACGCTCTCCCGGACGGGGTGCAGCAGGACGGCGGTGCCGCCGGTGCGGGCGGCCTCCTGCTCGGCGGCCAGGGCGGTGTGCAGGTAGCCGATGTCGTCCGGGCCGTCGGGGACGTGCCAGGTGCGGTCGAGCAGGGTGGCGTGCAGGACGGTGGCGTCCAGGTGGCGCCACTCCTCGGGCCGGTCGCGCGGCACGGTGGCGTCCAGCAGGGCCTCATCGGGCTCGCCGAGCAGCCAGTAGACGCCGTCGCCGCCGGTCAGCACGAAGCCGTTGCCGCCGTGCCGCTTCTGTTCGGCGAGCGCCTGGAGCGCCGCCGGCAGCGGGCCGGGCACCTCCTTGACCTGCCACTGGTCGCCGAGCTTCTCCAGCGCCTCGGCCACCGGCAGCCGGTAGAGCACGCGGTGGATGGCGCGGACCCGCAGCGGGTAGCGGGCGGTGTCCACCAGGAGCACCAGGCCGCGGTCCCAGGGGCTGCGCGGCAGGTGGCGGTGCTCGCGCTGGAGGCGCAGGTACATCTCCCAGCGGTGGTGGCCGTCGGCGATCAGCGCCCGGCAGGTGGCCAGGTCGCGGCTGATCTCGGCGATGTCGGCCGGGTCGGTGACGGCCCACAGGCGGTGGTGGGTGCCGTCGCTGGTGGCGGTGGAGAGCAGCGGCTCGCCCGCGACCGTCCGCTCGATCACGCCGGAGGCGCCGCCGTCACCCCGGTAGGTGAGCAGCAGCGGTTCGAGGTTGGCCCGGGTGGTGCGCATCAGGCCGACCCGGTCGGCGACCGGCCGGGGCATCACGTCCTCGTGGGGGAGGACGACGCCGGCCTCGCGGCCGCTCACCGCGAGGGCGCCGATCAGGCCGCGCTGGAGCAGTTCGGGGGAGTCGGCGGTGGCGGGCACCCGCTGCTCGTAGACGTAGATCGCGGGATCCGGGTCGGCGGCGAGGATCCCCTCGCGCTGCCAGGCGGCCAGCAGCCGCGCGGCGTGCCGGTACCGGGTGTCGCGGTCGGGCCGGTCGCCGGCGTCCTCGGGCTCGGGCCTGGGCAGGATCAGCCGGACCACGTTGTGCGGGTCGCCGGTCTCCAGGTCGAGCCGACGGCCCGGGTCGACGACGTCGTACGGCGGGGACATGACCGCGGCCAGGGCGCCGACCCGGTCGGGGACGTAGCGCAGGCCGCGGAAGGGGGACAGGGACAGGCCGGCGGTGGCGACGTGCCCGGGATCGCCGGGGCCGCCCTCGGGAGTCTCGACTCCGTCTTCTGCACTGGGTGTGCTCATTCTGGGCATCGTAACCGGGTACGCGTTGTTGAGAGATCGGAATGCCCGCGCCGAGCGGTGGGGCGGGTGTGCGACCGAGGGCGAGGTACGGCATGGACGACGGGCAGGAACGGGTGGACGGCAGCGGTCTTGCCGGGTCGGGCGGGCCGGTCGGTGCCACGGGCGGGGGCGCTCCGGCCGAGGGTGGCGGGCCGGTCGGCGGGGTGCCGTCGCAGAGCCGCTCCGGGGAGCCCACCGGGGACGTGTACGACTGGTTCCGCCGGGGCGCGCGGCTGCTGGCGCAGGGGCATCCGGCGGCCGCCGAGCAGCTGCTGGCCCGGGCGGTGGCGGCCGAGCCGCACTCGCGCAGCATCCGGGAGGCGCTGGCCCGCGCCCAGTTCGACGCGGGTTCGTACGCGGCGGCGCTGGAGAACTTCCGGGCCGTGGCGCTGGCCGACCCGGCGGACGACTACGCTCAGTTCGGGTGGGGGGTCGCGGCGGCCCGGCTGGGCGACTTCGAGACCTCCGCCGAGCACCTGGCGCTCGCCGTGGCGATGCGGCCGGAGACCGACCACTACCGGGCGGCCCTGCGGCAGACCCGGGCGACGCTGGCGGCCCGGACCGGCGCGTACGGCCCGCTGCTGCCGGGGGCACCCGGGTACCTGGCGCCCCCGCCCGGTGCCGCGGACCCGGTCGGGGGAGAGCCGGACGGCGGCGACGGCGACGCCTGACCGGCCCGCGCCCGACCGATGGGCGTCCGACCGGCTGGCGTCCGACCGAGGGGCGCAGTGCCGCACCGCGCGGTGCGGCGCCGAGGTGAACGACGTGACCGACGTGACCGACGACGCAGTGAATGAGGTAGCGCAGCCATGACCGAGACGGCCACCCCCGTGCGACGGACCGCCCCCGGCGGCAGCGAGCGGCCGCTGACCGAGGCCTACGACACGGCGCTGCTGGACCTGGACGGCGTGGTCTACGCGGGCGCGCACGCGATCGAGCACGCGGTGGCCGCGCTGGACGCCGCCCGGACGGCCGGGATGCGGCTCGCGTACGTGACCAACAACGCCTCCCGCCCGCCGCGCGTGGTGGCCGAGCACCTGACCGAGCTGGGCGTGCCGGCCGAGCCGGGGGACGTGATCAACTCGGCCCAGGCGGCCGCCCGGGTGGTCGCCGAGAAGGTCCCGGCCGGGGCGAAGGTGCTGGTCGTGGGCGGTCTCGGGCTGGACGAGGCGCTGGCCGAGCAGGGCCTGGTCGCGGTCCGCTCGCTGGCCGACCAGCCGCTTGCGGTGGTCCAGGGCTTCGACCCCTCGGTGGGGTGGACGGACCTGGCGGAGGCCGCGTACGCGGTGCAGAGCGGGCTGCCGTGGGTGGCGTCCAACCTGGACCTGACGGTGCCGCGGGCGCGCGGGATCGCGCCGGGCAACGGCACGCTGGTGGCGGCGGTGCGGGCGGCGACCGGGGTGGAGCCGGAGGTGGCGGGCAAGCCGCTGCCGCCCATGCACCGGGAGACCGTGCTGCGTACCGGCGCGAAGCGGCCGCTGGTGGTCGGGGACCGGCTGGACACCGACATCGAGGGCGCGTTCAACGGCGGGGTGGACAGTCTGCTGGTCTTCACCGGGGTGACCACCCCCGAGCTGCTGCTGGCGGCCCCGGTCGAGCACCGGCCGACCTACCTGGCGGCCGACCTGCGCGGACTGCTGGTCCCGCACGCGGCGGTGACGGCCCAGGCCGACGGCTTCGCGTGCGGAGGCTGGGTCGCCGGCGTCGAGGGCGGCGCGCTGCGGCTGACCGGCTCCGGGGACCGCTGGGACGGCCTGCGGGCGCTGTGCGCGGCGGCGTGGACGGCGCTGGACGCGGGCGGCGAGCCGGTGGACGGACGGAAGACGCTGGCCGAGCTGGGCTTCTGAGCCCCGAGGCTTTCGAGTCCCGGGGTCCCGGAGGGCTTTACGGTCCCGAGGGCTTTGCGTCCCCGAGCCTTGCGTTCCTGAGGTTTCGTGGCGGGGCAGGCCGGGTTCAGAGCAGGGTGCGCAGCCGCAGCAGGTCGCGGAAGCCCGCCTCCAGCCGGACCCGGCCGCTCGCCCAGGCGGAGGCGAAGTTGAGCCGGCCGCCGACCAGCGCGACCAGGTCGTCGCTGCTCATGGTGAGCCGGATCTCGGCCTTCCCGGCGGGCGGGCCGGGCGTGGTGACCACGTCCTGGATCCGGCCCTCGCGCAGCCGCCCGGTGAAGGTCAGGTCGAGGTCGGTGATCCGGCAGCTGAGCGAGCGGTCGAGGGACGCGGCCTTGCGGACGTCACCGGTGGACTTCGCCATGTTCCGGCTGAGCTGCTCCAGCGCCTCCCGGCACTCCTCGGCGTTCGCCATAGGCGGCGGCTCCCTCCCGCGGTCGCTACGGTGCTGACTGCGGGCCACGGTACCTCAGCGGGGTTTTGGCGGTAGCGTCGTCAGTGGGGTGCCCGGAACGGCTCGGGTACCGAGGGCGACGGAGCGACGCGCGTAGGCGATTGGGAGGCACCCGGATGCTGCCGAGGACGGTTCGGGGAGTGGTGGAGACCGCTGCCGAGGTGGTCGAGGAGGTCGGCAAGCGGGTCGTCGTGACGGCGGCCTCGATCCTGGAGAAGGCGGGGGTCGACGTCGCGGAGGTCGAGCGTCGGCTGGGCGGGGAGTTCCCGCCGTCGGCGAAGACGCTGCAGACCTTGGCGGGGGAGGCGGTCACCGCCGGGCTGGCCGGGGTGGACCTGGCGGTCGGGGTGGCGCGCAACGAGGCGGAGAAGGTCTTCGAGAAGGTCGGTGACCAGGTCACCAAGGTCGGCGTGGTGCTGGCGTACCTGGAGAGCAAGCTGCGCGAGGTGGAGGAGGAGGTTCCGGCGGCGACGCCCGGCGAGGGTGCGTACGGCGCCGAGGAGCCGGTCCCTGCGCCGCGGGCGGACGACCTGTTCGGACGCGGCTGGGAATACGAGGACGAGCCGTCGGCGGGCCGGTCGGCGGGGCAGCCGATAGTCGCCGAGCGGGTGGAGGTGGACGAGCCGGTCGAGGTCGATCCGCCGGTTCCGCCGGTTCCGCCGGTGGCGCTGCTCGCGCCGACTCCGCCGCAGGAGCAGGAGCAGGAGCGGAAGGCGGCGCCGCGGAAGGCCGCCGCGCGGAAGACGGCGGCGAAGAAGGCGGCTCCGGCCGAGAAGCCCGCCGCGAAGAAGGCCGCGGCCAAGGAGAGCGCGGCCGAGAAGTCCGCCGCCAAGCGGACCGCCGCCAGGAAGACGACGACCGTCAAGAAGACCACCACCGCCGAGCAGTCCGCCGCGCAGTCCAAGGCGCCCGCGAAGCGCACGGCGACCAGGAAGACCACCGTCCGCAAGGCCACCAGCGCGAAGAAGCCCGATGCCCGAGACGAGTGAACCGGCCGGAGCGGCCGAGGCGGGCGCGCAGGCCCAGCAGGTGGAGCCGCTCGGCGTCGACCTGCTGCCCACCGGCCATCCCGCGGTGGACGCCGGACTGGCCCGGCTGGAGGCCTTGGACGGGGTCCCCGCCGAGGCGCACGTCGCGGTGTACGAAGATGTTCACCAGCGGCTCGCCGACACGCTGGCCGCGCTCGACCAGGAATGACCCGTGGGATCCGTAGGAGCTGAACACCAGTGGCAGTGGCACGACGCCGACTCGACGCGGAGCTGGTCCGCCGCAAGCTGGCCCGGTCGCGTGAGCACGCGTCCGAGCTGATCGCGGCCGGGCGGGTGACCGTCGGCGGCACCACCGCGACCAAGCCGGCCACCCAGGTGGAGACCTCGGCGGCGGTCGTGGTGGCCAAGGACGAGAACGACCCCGACTACGTCTCGCGCGGTGGCCACAAGCTCGCCGGGGCGTTCGCCGCCTTTGTGCCGCAGGGTCTGGTGGTCGAGGGCCGCCGGGCGCTGGACGCGGGCGCCTCCACCGGCGGGTTCACCGACGTGCTGCTGCGCGCCGGGGCGGCCGGCGTGCTGGCGGTGGACGTCGGGTACGGGCAGCTCGCCTGGTCGCTGCAGAGCGACGAGAGGGTCACCGTGATGGACCGCACCAATGTGCGCGAGCTGACCACGGACCTCATCGGCGGCACCCCGGTGGACCTCGTGGTGGGCGACCTGTCGTTCATCTCGCTGGGCCTGGTGCTCCCCGCCCTCGCCTCCTGCGCGGCCGAGGACGCTGACTTGGTGCTGATGGTCAAGCCGCAGTTCGAGATCGGCAAGGAGCGACTGGGCAGCGGCGGGGTGGTGCGCAGCCCCGAGCTGCGCGCCGAGATGGTGCGCCAGGTGGCCGGGCAGGCGTGGGCGCTCGGGCTTGGCGTGCGCGCCGTCACCGCGAGCCCCCTGCCGGGACCGTCCGGCAACGTGGAGTACTTCCTTTGGCTGCGCCGGGACGCCCCGCAGCTGGACCCCGCGGACGCGGACCGGGCCGTGGCGGAGGGGCCCCGATAGGGTGCTCAGCGGACGTCCGGCCCGTCATGCTGTATGGGGGCCGCACCGGGCCGAGGGTGACCCGGCAGGCGTGAGGGAGAGGGCAGCGGCATGAGCGATGAAGAACGTACGGTCTTCCTGATCGCGCACACCGGCCGGGAGGCGGCGCTGCGCAGCGTCGAGAGCCTGGTGCACGGGCTGCTGAAGGCCGGGCTCCGGATCAGACTGCTGGAGGCCGAGGCGGTCGACCTGGACCTGCCCGACGGCGTCGAGAAGGTGGCCGAGGGCCCCGGGGCGGCGGACGGCTGCGAGCTGATCCTGGTGGCCGGCGGGGACGGGACGCTGCTGCGCGGGGCCGAGCTGGCGCGCTCGCACGGGCTGCCGATGCTCGGGATCAACCTGGGCCGGGTGGGCTTCCTCGCCGAGGCCGAGCGGGACGACCTGGCCGTGGTGGTCGAGCGGGTGGTCGACGCCGACTACGAGGTCGAGGAGCGGATGACGATCGACGTCATCGTCCGCACCAACGGCGACGTGCTGCACGAGGACTGGGCGTTGAACGAGGCCTCGATCGAGAAGGCGTCCCGGGAGCGGATGCTGGAGGTGGTGACCGAGGTGGACGGCCGCCCGGTCTCCAACTTCGGCTGCGACGGCGTGGTGTGCGCGACGCCGACCGGGTCCACCGCGTACGCGTTCTCCGGCGGCGGGCCGGTGGTGTGGCCGGAGGTCGAAGCGCTGCTGATGGTGCCGATCTCGGCGCACGCGCTGTTCGCCCGGCCGCTGGTGACCTCGCCCGAGTCGGTGCTGGCCGTCGAGGTGCAGCCGAAGACCCCGCACGGCGTGCTCTGGTGCGACGGGCGGCGTTCGGTCGAACTGCCCGCCGGGGCACGGGTGGAGGTCCGCCGGGGACGGACCCCGGTGCGGCTGGCCAGACTGCACCGGGCGCCGTTCACCGACCGGCTGGTGGCCAAGTTCGCGCTGCCCGTGACGGGTTGGCGCGGCCGGGCGGACCACCAGTAGGACGAGCCGCACCACAACGGACCGGCAGGCCCGGCCGTCGACGGTCCGTCAGACCGCCAGCGGCTGGGCCTCGTCGGCCGAGCCGAGCCGACCGCCGGCCGCCGCGCGGCCGGCCGTCGCGGCGAGGCGTTCGACGGCGGCCGGAACAGCCACGGCGGGCACGGTGAGCGGGATCCGGATGTGGTGCTCGAACGCGCCGTCCGAGCCGAAGCGGTTGCCCGAGGCGATCCGCACCCCGTCGCGTTCCCCGACCTGCGCCAGCGCCGCACCGGACAGGCCGCCGGTGGAGACCCAGAGCGCGAGCCCGCCGGTCGGCATCGGGAAGGTCCAGCCGGGCAGTCGCTCGGGCAGCGCGGCGGCGAAGGCGTGTGCGGCGGCCCGCAGCCGGTCCAGCTGGTGCGCCCGGACGGCGGCCAGGGGTTCGCCCAGCAGCTCGGCGGCGATCAGCTGGTCCAGCACCGGGGTGCCGACGTCGCTGTAGACCCGCTCGCCGGCCAGCCGGCGCACCAGCGCGGGCGCGGCCCGGACCCAGCCGATCCGCAGACCGCCCCAGAGGAGCTTGCCGGCCGAGCCGACGGTGACCACCTGGGCGGACCGGCCCAGCGCCGCCATCGGGCGCGGCAGCGGCTCGGACTCCGGTACGCCCCAGCCGAGTTCGGCGGTGGTCTCGTCCACCAGCACGATGCTCCCGGCGGCCCGGGCGGCGGCCAGCAACTCGCGGCGCTGCTCCTCGCCGATCAGCGCGCCGGTCGGGTTGTGGAAGTCCGGGATCACGTAGGCGAGCTTGGGGGCGGCGCCGCGCAGCACCCGCTGCCACTCCGGGAGGTCCCACCTCGTCGTGGGGTGGTAGACGTACGGCACCGGGACCAGGCGGGCGCCGGACAGCCGCAGGGCCTGCAGGGTGTGCGCGTAGCTGGGGGCCTCGACGGCGACCCGGTCGCCGCGGCCGACCAGCGCCCGCTGGACCAGGTGCAGGCCGCCCATCGCGCCGGTGGTGATCAGGATCTGGTCGGGTGTGGTGGGCAGCCCGCGCTCGGTGTAGCGGCGGGCGACGGCCTCGCGCAGCACCGGGACGCCGGTGGGGTAGTGGCCGTGCCCGGAGGCGTAGTACGGCAGCTGTTCGACGGCCCGGGCGGCGGCGGCGCCGAGCCAGGGCTGCGGGGCGGGCGGTGCGGCGACGCCGAGGTCCAGGGTGCGGCCCTGCTCGTCCGGCGGGACGGGGTGCAGGGCGTCGCCGGGCGGCGGGGCGCCCTCGGGCAGGGCGGTCCAGCTGCCCGCGCCGCGCCGGCTGTGCAGGTAGCCGTCGCCGCGCAGCGTCTCGTACGCGGTGGCGACGGTGGTGCGGCTCAGTTCCAGGGTGGTGGCCAGCTCGCGTTCGGCGGGCAGGCGGGCGCCGACCGGCAGCCGGCCCTCGGTGACCAGCAGCCGGATCTGCCCGGCGAGGGTGCGGTAGGCGGGGCGGCGGGCGGCGGCCGGTTCGGGGAGCCGGGCGGTGGCGAGCAGCCGGGCCAGCGCGGGCGGGGTGACGGTGGTGTGCCAGTCGGCCATGGAGATCAGTCCACTTGCTCTGGATTGGCCCTGGAGGGCGTCGTTTTGGCCCGGTCATCATGGCAGAGTGGCCGTGTCGGCCGCCACCGCCGGGCCGCCCGGAGGTGCAGCACCACCGCAGGAGCACCCTTGGCCACCACGACCACCCCCGTACCGACCGCGCCCGTACCCGCCACCGGGAAGGCCTCCCTCGCGGTCCGCGTCCTCGGCGACACCCACGGCCTGGGCCGCCGGATCCCGCAGCTGTTCGCCGGCCTCGCCCTGTACGGCGTGAGCATGGCGCTGATGCTCCGCTCCGGCCTCGGCCTCGACCCCTGGGACGTCCTGCACCAGGGTCTGCAGCGCAGCGTCGGCCTCTCGGTCGGTGCCTGGGTGACCATCTGCGGCGCCCTGGTGCTGCTGCTGTGGATACCGCTGCGCCAGCGTCCGGGGCTGGGCACCGTCGCCAACGTGCTGGTGATCGGCGCGGCGATGGACCTCACGCTGCGGATCGTCGACGACTTCGCGGCCCTGCCCGCCCGGATCGCCGTGACGGCCGCCGCGATCGTGCTCAACGGCCTGGCCAGCGGCCTCTACATCGGCGCCCGCCTCGGCCCCGGCCCGCGCGACGGTCTGATGACCGGCCTGCACCGGCGCACCGGCCGCTCGCTGCGGCTGATCCGCACCGGCATCGAACTGACCGTTCTGGCCGCCGGCCTGCTGCTCGGCGGCACCGCCGGGGTCGGCACCGTCGCATACGCGCTGGCCATCGGCCCGCTGGTGCAGATCTTCCTGCCCTGGTGCACCGCGCCGACGCCCGCGCGAAACTCCCGGAAGGGGTGAATTTCGGGGCACGGAGTTGCCGCCCGCCGTTGCCGCTCGTCGCGCGCCGGGGGCGGAACCTCGTAAGGTCGTCTCCGTGTTGGACGAGATGCGGATACGGGATCTAGGGGTCATCGACGACGCGGTGGTCGAACTCGCCCCCGGCTTCACCGCCGTGACCGGTGAGACCGGCGCCGGCAAGACCATGGTCGTCACCAGCCTCGGCCTGCTGCTCGGCGGGCGAGCCGACCCGGGCCTGGTGCGCAACGGCACCGGACGGGCCGTCGTCGAGGGCCGACTGGAACTGCCCGCCGACTCCCCGGTGGCGGCCCGCGCCGTCGAGGCCGGGGCCGAACTGGACGACGGAGCCCTGCTGATCAGCCGGACCGTCTCCGCCGAGGGCCGCTCCCGGGCGTACGTCGGCGGTCGGGCCGTCCCGGTCGGGCTGCTCGCCGAACTCGGCGAGGACCTGATCGCCGTGCACGGCCAGACCGACCAGCAGCGCCTGCTGCGCCCGGCCCGCCAGCGCGGCGCGCTGGACCGGTACGCGGGCGGGGCGGTGGCCGAGCCGCTGGCCCGCTACCGGGAGACCTACCGCGTCCTGCGCGAGGTCTCGGCGACCCTGGAGGAGCTGACCACCCGGGCCCGCGAGCGCGCCCAGGAGGCCGACCTGCTGCGCTTCGGGCTGGACGAGATCGCCGCCGCCGAGCCGGTGGCCGACGAGGACGTCGAGCTCGCGGCCGAGGCCGAGCGGCTCGGCCACGCCGACGCGCTGTCCTCCGCCGCGACCCTCGCGCACGCCGCGCTGGCCGGCGACCCGGCCGACCCGGAGGCCCTGGACGCCGGCACCCTGCTCGCGCAGTCCCGCCGCGCCCTGGACGCCGTGCGCCACCACGACGAGCGCCTGGCCGCCCTCGCCGACCGGCTCAACGAGGTCGGCTACCTGCTCGCCGACGTGGCCGGCGACCTGGCCGGCTACGCCGACGACCTGGACGCCGACCCGGTGCGCCTGGCCGCCGTCGAGGACCGCCGGGCCGTGCTGTCCCAACTGCTGCGCAAGTACGGCGGCGAGGACAACACCCTCGCCGAGGTGATTGCCTGGGCCGAGGCCGGCGCCCTCCGGCTCGCCGAACTCGACGGCGACGACGACCGGATCGACGACCTCGGCGCCCGGGAGACCGAGCTGCGGACCGAGCTGGCCGAACTCGCGGCCGAGGTGTCGGCCGCCCGGCAGGCCGCGGCCGGGCGCTTCGCCGAAGCCGTGTCCGCCGAACTCGCCGAACTGGCCATGCCGCACGCCCGGGTGACCTTCTCGCTCAGCCAGGTCGACGACCTGGGCGGGATCGAGGTCGGCGGCCGCACCGTCGCGTACGGCCCGCACGGCGTGGACGAGGTCGAGGTGCTGCTCGCCCCGCACCCGGGCGCCCAGCCCCGGCCGATCGCCAAGGGCGCCTCCGGCGGTGAGCTGTCCCGCGTGATGCTCGCCGTCGAGGTGGTCTTCGCGGGCGCCGACCCCGTCCCGACCTACCTGTTCGACGAGGTGGACGCGGGCGTCGGCGGCAAGGCCGCGGTCGAGATCGGCCGACGGCTGGCCAAACTGGCCGAGTCCGCCCAGGTCGTGGTCGTCACCCACCTCCCGCAGGTCGCCGCGTTCGCGGACCGGCACCTGGTGGTGGAGAAGACCAACGACGGCACCGTGACCCGCAGCGGTGTCAAGGTGCTGAACGACGAGGAGCGGGTGCGCGAACTCTCCCGGATGCTGGCCGGCCTGGAGGACTCGGAGCTGGGCCGCGCCCACGCCGAGGAGCTGCTGGCCGCCGCCCGGGCCCCGCGCCACCGGTAGCCGACGGCGGCGGCCCCGCGGATCGTCGGCGACGCGCCCCGGGTGGCGCCGACTGTCCAAGAGGGCCGCCGACCTGGCATGGTGGCCGCTGGACACTGGCTTCCCAGCCCCGAGCGCCGCCCGGCGGGCAACCCTCGCGAAGCGGCGCGCGAACCTGATCGAGTCGGATGCGAGACGACGTGGACCATTCCGCCGCCCGGGCCACCGCGGCCGCCCCGGAACCGGGGCAGCTGCACGTGGTACTCGTCCTGGCCGCCAGCACCGGCGGCATCGGTGCGCACGTGCGCTCCCTGGCCCAGGGCCTGGTCGCGCACGGAGTGATCGTCACGGTCTGCGCGCCGGCCGGCACGGACGCCCTGTTCGGCTTCTCCCGCACGGGCGCCAGGTTCCACACCGTCGACATCACCCCCACCGCGGGCGCCCGCAGCGACGCCACCGCGATCGGCGAGCTGCGCCGGGCCTTCACCGGCGCGGACGTGGTGCACGCCCACGGGCTGCGCGCCGGGCTGCTCTCCGACCTCGCGCTGCGCACCGCCGGCCGCTTCCCGGGCCTGCGCCCCGAGACCCCGCTGGTGGTCACCTCGCACCACGCGCTGCTGGCCACCGGCATGGAGCGCCGCCTGCAGCGGCTGATGGAACGCCGGGTCGCGCGCGCCGCCGACCTGGTCCTCGGCGCCTCCTCCGACCTGGTCGCCCGGGCCCGCGAACTGGGCGCCACCGACGCCCGGCTGGGTCCGGTGGCCGCCCCGCCGATGCCCGAGGGCTGGCTCGGCCGGGCCGAGGCGCGGGCCGCGCTGCTCGGTGCGGGCCCGGACCGCCCGCTGGTGCTGGCGGTGGGCCGGCTCGTCCCGCAGAAGGCTTTCGGGCTGCTGCTGGACGCCACCCGGGAGCTGTCCGCCCTGGACCCGGAGCCGCTGGTGCTGCTCGCCGGGGACGGCCCGGAGGCGGGCGCGCTGCGTGAGCGGGTGGCAGCCGAGAAGCTGCCGGTGCGGCTGCTCGGCTACCGCACCGACGTGCCCGACCTGCTGGCCGCCGCCGACGTGGTGGTCGTCCCCAGCCGCTGGGAGGCCCGCTCGCTGGTGGTGCAGGAGGCGATGCGGGCCGGCGTGCCGGTGGTCGCCACCGCCGTCGGCGGCATCCCCGAACTGGTCGGCGACGCCGCCGTGCTAGTGCCCTCCGGCGACCCGGCCGCGCTCGGCGGCGGGGTGCGCGGGCTGCTGTCCGACCCGGTCCGCCGCGAGCGGCTGGTGGCGGCCGGCCGGCAGCAGGCCGAGACCTGGCCGGACGAGGCGGCCACCGTCGCCCAGGTGCTCAGCACGTACGACGAGCTGGTCCAGCGCGGCTAGGGCGGCTGGGGCCTGTCCTCGGGAGGACAGGCCCCCACACCGTCAGACCGTCGCCTGCTCGACCCGGTCGGCGGCCAGGCCGTCCGGCTGGGCGGACAGGTAGGCGGCGCCGCAGGCGGTCAGCCGCAGGGCGGTGTCGATCAGCGGGACGTGGCTGAAGGCCTGCGGGAAGTTGCCGACCTGGCGCTTGAGCCGCGGGTCCCACTCCTCGGCGAGCAGGCCGATGTCGTTGCGCAGCGAGAGCAGCCGGTCGAACAGGTCGCGGGCCTCCTGCACCCGGCCGATCATGGCGAGGTCGTCGGCCAGCCAGAACGAGCAGGCCAGGAAGGCGCCCTCGTGGCCGGACAGGCCGTCCACGTTGTTGCCGCTCTCGTCGTGGGTGGGGTAGCGCAGCACGAAGCCGTCCTCGGTGGACAGTTCGCGTTGGATCGCCTCGATGGTGCCGATCACCCGCTTGTCGTCCGGCGGCAGGAAGCCGACCTGGGGGATGAGCAGCAGCGAGGCGTCCAGCTCCCTGCCGCCGTAGTACTGGGTGAAGGTGTTGCGCTCCGGGTCGTAGCCCTTGTCGCAGACGTCCCGGTGGATGGTGTCGCGCAGCTCGCGCCAGCGCTCCAGGTGGCCGTCGGCGGGGGCGTCCTCGGGGGTCTGCTCCAGCAGCTTGATGGTGCGGTCGACGGCGACCCAGGCCATCACCTTGGAGTGGACGAAGTGCCGGCGCGGGCCGCGGACCTCCCAGATGCCCTCGTCCGGCTCCTGCCAGTGCTCCTCCAGGTAGTCGATGAGGCGCAGCTGCAGGTGGTGGGCGTGGTCGTTGCGGACCAGGCCGGTCATGTGGGCCAGGTGCAGGGCCTCCACGACCTCGCCGTAGACGTCGAGCTGGAGCTGTCCGGCGGCGCCGTTGCCGACCCGGACGGGCTGCGAGCCCTCGTAGCCGGGCAGCCAGTCCAGCGAGGACTCGGTGAGCTCGCGCTCGCCCGCGATGCCGTACATGATCTGCAGGTTCTCCGGGTCGCCCGCGACGGCGCGCAGCAGCCACTCGCGCCAGGCCTTGGCCTCCTCGCGGTAGCCGGTGCGCAGCAGGGAGGAGAGCGTGATCGCGGCGTCGCGCAGCCAGGTGTAGCGGTAGTCCCAGTTGCGCTCGCCGCCGATGTCCTCGGGCAGCGAGGTGGTGGGGGCGGCGACGATGCCGCCGGTGGGGGCGTAGGTGAGGCCCTTGAGGGTGATCAGGGAGCGGATCACGGCCTCGCGGTAGGGGCCCTGGTAGGTGCACTGGTCGGCCCACTCGTGCCAGAAGTCGGCGGTGGCGTCGAGCATCTCCTCGGCGTCCGGGGCCGTGGGCGCCTCCAGGTGGGAGGCCTGCCAGGTGAGGGCGAAGGCGATCCGCTCACCGGCGGTGACGGTGAAGTCGGCGTAGGTGGTGAGGTTGCGGCCGTAGGTGTCGGCCGCGCCGTCCAGCCAGACCGAGTCGGGCCCGGCGACGGCGACGGTGCGGTGGTTGCCGTCGGCCTGCTCGACCCGGTGCACCCAGGGCACGATGCGGCCGTACGAGAAGCGCATCCGCACCGCCGAGCGCATCCGGACGGTGCCGACCACGCCCTCGACGATCCGGATCACCTGGGGGACGGCGTCGCGGCCGGCCAGCGGGCGCGGCGGCATGAAGTCGATCACCCGGACGGTGCCGCCCTGGGTGTCCCACTCCTGCTCGAGGATCAGCGAGTCGCCCCGGTAGCGGCGGCGGTCCGCGGGCACGGCGGGGGCGGAGGCGGTGGGCGGGGGCACGCGCAGGTCGGCGGTGTCGGCGACGCGGAGTCGGCCCGCGCCGGTGGGGGCCGCGCCGGTGGGGGCCGTGGCAGCGGGGGCGGGGACCTCGGTCAGGACGGCTTCGGCGGGCCCGATCCGCCAGAAGCCGTGTTCATCGGTGCCGAGCAGGCCGGCGAACACGGCCGGCGAGTCGAAGCGGGGCAGGCAGAGCCAGTCCACCGCCCCGTCCCTGCTGACCAGGGCAGCGGTCTGCATGTCCCCGATGAGTGCGTAGTCCTCGATACGGCCGGCCACGTGGATCTCCAGTTCGCAATGTGGTCAGGGCATCGGCGAGCGGAGAGAGCGAGCGGTCTGCGGGGCCGGGGGTCCACCCCGGGACGTCCGGCCTGCCGGGGGTGGTGGCAGGCCTTGCTGGAGTGTCCGCGCGGGGCTCTTCGAGCCCCTGGGTGGGTGGGGATGAGCTGAAATTACGGGGAGGTCCGGTCGCGCATCGGGGACCGGGAGTGTCCTGACGCTCCCACGCCCTCCGCGTGCTCGTGCTGTCGGCGATGCGTCCGAGCAGCTTACGACGGACGAAAGGGGCGAAGCACGCGGGCGCAGCCCGATGTGGCGCCGCAATTCGGCGGAAATGCCGTGCATCGCGGGGGCGTGGCGCAGGATGGTCCGGAAGGATCACCTCCGGGTGGCCTTTACGGAGGAGCCGCCATGACCCGGACGGAAGCCGCGGCCTGACCCGGTCCGGTAGGTTGTGCGACCGGTGTGACGCATGCGGCGGATGATGCGCCGGTGGTGCGCCCGGCGTGCGCCTCCGGAGTGGCGCGCGCGGGCCGGACGGCGTCCCGGTCGGGTCACTGTTACCCTGGTATCCCGTGGACCGGCGGGATCAAAACGCCCCGGACCAGCCGAACCGGCGACCCTTCGAGCGCGGTGCACCGCACCCGGCTCCGTCGCCCGGCGAACCCCGAGCCTCCCGCCCACGTCACCTTCGACACGCGACCCACGGGAGCCCCCTCTTGGCACAGCCCCATTCCGGCAAGGCAGCGAACGGCCGAGCCGTGACGACCAAGCACCTCTTCGTCACCGGGGGTGTCGCCTCTTCGCTCGGCAAGGGGCTCACCGCCTCCAGCCTCGGAGCGCTGCTCAAGGCCCGCGGCCTGCGCGTCACGATGCAGAAGCTCGACCCGTACCTGAACGTGGACCCGGGCACCATGAACCCGTTCCAGCACGGTGAGGTGTTCGTCACCGACGACGGCGCCGAGACCGACCTGGACATCGGCCACTACGAGCGGTTCCTGGACACCAACCTGCACGGCTCGGCGAACGTCACCACCGGCCAGGTGTACTCGACCGTCATCGCCAAGGAGCGCCGCGGCGAGTACCTGGGCGACACCGTCCAGGTCATCCCGCACATCACCAACGAGATCAAGTCCCGGATCCGCCGGATGGCGACCGAGGACGTCGACGTCGTGATCACCGAGGTCGGCGGCACCGTCGGCGACATCGAGTCGCTGCCGTTCCTGGAGGCCGTCCGCCAGGTCCGCCACGAGGTCGGCCGGGACAACGTGTTCTTCGTGCACGTCTCCCTGCTGCCGTACATCGGCCCCTCGGGCGAGCTGAAGACCAAGCCCACCCAGCACTCCGTCGCCGCGCTGCGCAACATCGGCATCCAGCCGGACGCCATCGTGCTGCGCGCCGACCGCGAGGTCCCGCAGGCCATCAAGCGCAAGATCTCGCTGATGTGCGACGTGGACGAGGAGGCCGTGGTCGCGGCCATCGACGCCAAGTCGATCTACGACATCCCCAAGGTGCTGCACGGCGAGGGCCTGGACGCCTATGTGGTGCGCCGCCTCGACCTGCCGTTCCGCGACGTGGACTGGACCACCTGGGACGACCTGCTGCGCCGCGTCCACGAGCCGCAGCACATCGTCAAGGTCGCCCTGGTCGGCAAGTACATCGACCTGCCCGACGCCTACCTGTCGGTGACCGAGGCGCTGCGCGCCGGCGGCTTCGCCAACAACGCCCGCGTCGAGATCAAGTGGGTCACCTCGGACGACTGCGAGACGCCCGAGGGCGCCCGCGAGCAGCTCGGCGACGTGGACGCGATCTGCATCCCCGGCGGCTTCGGCGACCGCGGTGTCAACGGCAAGGTCGGCGCCATCACCTTCGCCCGCGAGAACAAGGTCCCGCTGCTGGGCCTGTGCCTGGGCCTGCAGTGCGTGGTCATCGAGGCGGCCCGCAACCTGGCCGACCTGCCGGAGGCCAACTCCACCGAGTTCGACGCCGCCGCCAAGCACCCGGTCGTCTCCACCATGGCCGAGCAGCTGGCCATCGTCGACGGCAAGGGCGACCTGGGCGGCACCATGCGCCTGGGCCTGTACCCGGCCAAGCTCGCCGAGGGCTCGATCGTCCGTGAGGTCTACGGCGGCGAGCAGTACGTCGAGGAGCGCCACCGCCACCGCTACGAGGTCAACAACGCCTACCGCGCGGACCTGGAGAAGACCGGCCTGATGTTCTCCGGCCTCTCGCCCAAGGGCGACCTGGTCGAGTACGTCGAGTACCCGCGCGAGGTGCACCCCTACCTGGTGGCCACCCAGGCCCACCCGGAGCTGAAGTCCCGCCCGACCCGCCCGCACCCGCTGTTCGCGGGCCTGGTCAAGGCCGCCATCGAGATCAAGACCGCGGCCTCCGCGTAGTCTTCCCCTCCTCGGCCTCGGTCGTTCACCGGACGGCGGCCCCGCGATTCCCGCGGGGCCGCCGTTCGGCGTTAGATTGTGTCGTACTGACGAAAAGGGGAGAGTGATGGACGAGCAGAGCCACCTGGTGATCGCCGACGTGGCCGAGGAGTGGGAGGTCCGGGCGAGCGGGACGCCCTTCCAGGGCAAGGTCACCGGCGTGCGCAGCGAGGAGGTCCGGATGCCCGACGGCAGCTGGGCCCGCCGCGACTACCAGACCCACCCCGGCTCGGTCTCGGTGCTCGCGCTCGACGACGAGCAGCGGGTGCTGGTCCTGCGCCAGTACCGCCACCCCGTGCGCCAGCGCCTGTGGGAGCTGCCCGCCGGCCTCCTCGACGTCCCCGGCGAGAACCCGTGGCACGCCGCCCAGCGCGAGCTGTACGAGGAGGCGCACTGCAAGGCCGGCACCTGGCGGATCCTCGCCGACTACTACACCTCCCCGGGCGGCACCGACGAGGCCCTGCGGATGTTCCTGGCCACCGACCTGTCGGCGGCCGAGGGCGAGCGCTACGCGGCCGAGGGCGAGGAACAGGAGATCGAGGTCGCCTGGGTGCCGGTGCCGGAACTGATCGGACTGATCCAGGCCGGGCAGTTGCACAACCCGACCCTGGTCACCGGCACCCTCGCCGTGCACGCCGCGCTCACCGGCCCGGACGGGCTCAACGCGCTGCGCCCGGCGGACTCGCCTTGGCCGGCCCGGCCCTTCGAGGCGTGAACGAACCTCCCGGTTGATTCGCCCGGGTGATTTGCCGGTTCGTACGACCGGATGTCACCTCGGCTGAGCCGGACGGTCGAACTACGCTTCGCAGACAGGGCGCCCGTTCCGGGCCGCCTCCGCTGAGCACCGGGCGCCGCGTCCGGATGCCCAGCACCGGATGCCAGCGCCGGATGCCGAACTCCGGATGCCGGCGCCGGGTGCCGAGCGCGGAACGACATCGGGAGTGGCACGCGTGGCGAGGAAGACGGCGACGATGGACCCCGGCCCCGACGCGCCCGCCGGGGCCGCCCCGGGACTGGACCGGCTCCCGGCCGGGCCCGCGCTGTTCGTCGGGCGGCGCGCCGAACTCGCCGCGCTGCGGGCGGCCGCCGCCCGTCCGGCCAGCGGCCGTTGCCCGGTCCTGGTCCTGGCCGGGCGCCCGGGCTCCGGGCGGACCGCGCTGGCCGCGCGCTTCGCCCGTACCGTCGCGGCCGACTACCCGGACGGCGTGCTGTTCGCCCGGCTGTCCGCCCCGGACGGCGGGCGGGTGCCGCCCGCGCGGGCCGCCCGGCTGCTGCTGGAACAGCTCGACCCGGAGTCGGCCGTACCGCTGCCCGGGGCGGTCGAGGACGGGCGGGACGAGCCGGGCTGCGTCGCGCTGCGCGAGGCGCTGGCGGGGCTGCGGGTGCTGCTCGTCCTGGACGACGTGCGGGACGCCGGGCAGGTGTGGCCGCTGCTCGCCGACGAACCCGGCTGCCTGGTGCTCGCCACCACCGCCGGGCCGCTCACCGGCATCGAGGACATCGACCCGGTGATCCTCGGCGGACTGGACCGGACGGCCTCCGGTGAACTGCTCGCCGACCTGGTCGGCGGCACCCGGGTCTCCTGCGACCCGGTCGGCGCCGCCGACCTGGCCGAGGCCTGCGCCGCCCGGCCGGCCACACTGCGGCTGATGGCGGGGTGGCTGCGGGGGAGCGCGAAGACCGCGGTCACCGACGCGGCGCGTGAGCTCAACCGGGTGGTGGGGGAGGAGACGGCGCCGGGGTCCGAGGGCGGCGCGAACGGCGCCCCGAGGGCGGGGGCGGAGAAGGCGACGCCGTCGACGGGCGCGCCGAAGAACGTGTCGAAGAGCACGTCCAAGGACGCGTCCAAGAACACGCCGAGGAACGCGTCGAGGAACGCGTCCAAGAAGAAGGGGGAGGAGGACGGGGCCGCCCCCGGTGCGGAGTCGGCGGGCGATCCGGCGGCGTGGGTGAAGCCCGGCCCGGGGCCGGCCGAGCCGGTGCCCGTCCCCGACAACGACCCGCTGCTCGGCGCGTTCACCCTGCTGTACCGCGGGCTGCCGGCTGCCCAGGCACGGATGCTGCGCACCCTCACCCTGGCCCCGGCGCAGACCGCCGACCCGCGCACCGCCTCCGCCCTGGTCGGCTGTCCGGTGCCGGACGCGGCCACGACACTGGCCGCGCTGGCCGAGCGGGAACTGCTCGGCGAGGAGGCGCCGGCCGCCGACGGCACCCCGCGCTACCGGGTGCCCGGGCGGCTCTACCCCCGGCTGGTCCGGCTGCGCGAGCAGGAGGACCGGCCCGCCGAGACCGAACTCGCCCGGGCCCGGCTGCTGGAGCGGCTGGTCCGGCTCACCGAGTCGGCCCGCGCGCTGCTCGACCCGGCGGGCGCCCCCGCCCCCGAGCCGCTGCCGTCCGCGCTGCGGCTGCGCTCGGCCGAGCACGCGCGCGCGTGGCTGCTCGGCGAGCGGGAGCTGCTGCTCGGCGCGGTGGCCGACGCGATCGGCCAGGGCGACCTGGACGGCTCGGCCGGGCGGCTGGTCACCGCGCTGCTGCGGTCGCTGCCGCTGACCGGCGCCGCCGCCCCCGTGGACCTCTACCGGCTGCACGAGCTGGTGCTGACCGTCGCCGAGCGCAACGGCCGGCCCCGCCGGGCCGCGGCCGCGCTGCTCAACCTGGGAGACCTGCAGGTCTCGGCGGGCCGCTGGGAGCAGGCCGCCGCGCACTACCGGGCCGCCCTGGAGCACGCCCGGACGGCCGACGACGAACCGCTCTGCGCGCGTGCCCTGGAGGGCGCAGCCGGCTGCCACCGGGCGCTCGGCGACGCGGTGCGCGCCGCCGACTGGTACGGGCGGGCGCTCGGCCTGCGGCAGGCGCTCGGGGACCACGCGGCCGAGGCCCGGCTGCTGGCCCGGGTGGCCGAGGCACACACCGCCCAGCGCCGCTTCGACGAGGCGGACCGCGAGTACCGGGCTGCCCTCGCGGTGCTCCGCAGGATCGGCGACGACAGCGCCCGGGAAGCCGTCGGGGCGGCCCTCGCGGACCTGCGGGAACGCGTCGACGCCGGGTGGTGACGGGCGTTTCAGAGGTATTGTCGAAGATGCCCGGTTGCGACGTCTTTGGTAGGTAAGTCGCAGGGGAAGCCTACGAACCTGCCAATGTGTGCGGGAAATTTATTCACTTTGGAAGGCTGACACGCCGACTGGGCTTCATTACACTCGGACCTAGTCGCGCAGCGATCCCCGCCCCGGGCTGCCCGGAGGCTTCCCCCCGTGCGCGCAGCCCACCGGACTTCTCCGGTCGGGACCCCCATGGCAAGAGGACGTGTTTAGCCGTGAAGGTCGGCATCCCCCGCGAGGTCAAGAACCACGAGTACCGCGTGGCCATCACGCCCGCCGGCGTGCATGAGCTGGTCCGCAACGGACACGAGGTCTACATCGAGGACAACGCCGGTCTCGGCTCCTCGATCCCCAACGAGGAGTACGTGGCCGCCGGCGCCACCATCCTCCCCACCGCCGACGAGGTGTGGGCCACCGCCGACCTGCTGCTGAAGGTCAAGGAGCCCATCGCCTCCGAGTACCACCGGCTGCGCAAGGGCCAGACCGTCTTCACGTACCTGCACCTGGCGGCCGACCGGGCCGGCACCGACGCGCTGATCGCCTCGGGCACCACCGCCATCGCGTACGAGACCGTGCAGCTGGGCAACGGCGCGCTGCCGCTGCTCGCCCCGATGTCCGAGGTCGCGGGCCGCCTGGCCCCGCAGGTCGGCTCGTACCACCTGATGCGTCCGGCCGGCGGCCGCGGCGTGCTCCCCGGCGGCGTGCCCGGCACCCACCCGGCGAAGGCCGTCGTCGTCGGCGGTGGCGTCTCCGGCTGGCACGCGGCCACCATCGCCATCGGCATGGGTTACGACGTGACCCTGCTGGACCGCGACATCAACAAGCTGCGCGAGGCCGACCGCATCTTCGGCACGAAGATCAAGGCCATCATGTCCAACTCGTTCGAGCTGGAGAAGGCCGTCCTCGAGGCCGACCTGGTCATCGGCGCCGTGCTGATCCCCGGCGCCAAGGCCCCCAAGCTCGTCACCAACGAGCTGGTCTCCCGCATGAAGCCGGGCTCCGTGCTCGTCGACATCGCCATCGACCAGGGCGGCTGCTTCGAGGACTCGCACGCGACCACGCACGACGACCCGACCTTCCAGGTCCACAACTCGGTCTTCTACTGCGTGGCCAACATGCCGGGCGCCGTCCCGAACACCTCCACCTACGCGCTGACCAACGCCACGCTGCCGTACGTCATCGAGCTGGCGAACCGCGGTTGGAAGGAGGCGCTGCGCCGCGACCCGGCGCTCGCCAAGGGCCTGAACGTGCACGAGGGCCAGATCACCTTCCCGGCCGTGGCCGAGGCCTTCGGCCTGGAGTCGGTCACCCTGGAGAGCGTGCTCGCCTGAACCGCCTGACCGCACGGCGGTCGTTCGCCCCCGACCCGATCACTTCGGGTCGGGGGCTTCGCCGTGCCCGTGAACGGTGGGTGGAGCAGGTAGGTCGCTCTGTCGTCAATTTCCGTCGGTCACGTCACCCGCCCGCAGAAACGTCGGGGTCATTGACCCACTCATCCCTTGACAGCAGCCCGCCTGATAGTCGACACATCCTGCCCACTACCGTGGATTGTGTTGCTGCGAACGCCTTGAACGGCCTAGAGTCGCAAACCGTCGGCATGCTGCCACGCTGACGAATCGACATAGAGTCCGGGATGCCCAAGGAGGTAAGACGACTTGTGAATGAGTCGACAATTGCTCCCGGGGGTGGTCAGCCAGGACTGGCGGAGCACACCGCCGGCCAGCCGAGTGTGGAGCCCGGGGCCCGGCAGCCCTCCGTGGGTTCGGCCGAGGTCGGCTCGGTCGCACTCCGCACCTTCGAAGCACGCCAGAACACAGCGCAGGTGACCACGGTGACCGATCACGACGCCGACTTGGCGGCCTACGGCCTGGCCTACGGCGAGTTCGCCTACGGCGCCTACGACGATCCGGACGCCGAATACGAGCCGGACCCGGAGTACGCCGCCACGCTGGCCCCCGACGCCGCGCGCCAGCGCCGCGAGCGGGTCGGCCCCACCGGCCGGCCGCTGCCGTACTTCCCGATCCCCGCGCCGGTCGCCGAGCACGGCCCCGCCCAGATCATCGCCATGTGCAACCAGAAGGGCGGCGTCGGCAAGACCACGTCGACCATCAACCTGGGCGCGGCGCTGGCCGAATACGGCCGCCGGGTGCTGCTCGTCGACTTCGACCCGCAGGGCGCGCTCTCGGTCGGCCTCGGCGTCAACCCGATGGAACTGGACGTCACCGTCTACAACCTGCTCATGGAGCGGGGCCTGACGGCCGATGAGGTGCTGCTGAAGACCGCGGTCCCGGGCATGGACCTGCTGCCGTCCAACATCGACCTCTCCGCCGCCGAGGTGCAGCTGGTCAGCGAGGTGGCCCGGGAGTCCGCGCTGGCCCGCGCCCTGAAGCCGCTGCTGCCCGACTACGACTACGTCATCATCGACTGCCAGCCCTCGCTGGGCCTGCTGACGGTCAATGCGCTGACGGCCGCTCACAGCGTGATCGTCCCGCTGGAGTGCGAGTTCTTCGCGCTGCGCGGTGTCGCGCTGCTGACCGAGACCATCGAGAAGGTGTGCGAGCGGCTCAACCCCGAGCTGCGCCTCGACGGCATCCTCGCGACCATGTACGACTCGCGCACCGTGCACAGCCGTGAGGTGCTGGCGCGGGTCGTCGAGGCGTTCGGCGAGCACGTCTTCCACACCGTCATCGGGCGGACCGTGCGCTTCCCGGAGACCACCGTCGCCGGCGAGCCCATCACCACGTACGCCACCAACTCGGTCGGGGCCGCCGCCTACCGCCAGCTCGCCAGGGAGGTGCTCGACCGGTGCCGCCCCGCCGAGTGAGTCTCCCGGGTGCCGACGAGCTGTTCCGGACCACGGGAGGGATGGCGCTGTCGCCGTCCCTCGCGTCGCGTTCGGCCGCCGAGGCATCCAGACCGGAGACCGCGCGGACCGTCAACGGCCCGGACGGCGCCGAGGGCGCCGAGTCCGCCCAGAACGCCCAAGGCTCCCCGGGGGCGCAGGGCCCCCAGGGGTCTCAGGGCTCCCAGGGTGACCGGCGGCTGACGCCGGAGCAGCAGTCGTCCGCCGCCGTGCCGGCGCCCGCGCAGCCGCCCGTCCAGCGGCCGGGCGGGTCCCAGGCCGTGTCGGGTGCCCCGGCGGCCGGGAAGACCGTGCCCGGCGGCCGAGGCGCCGCCGCCCCGGCGGCCTGGACGCACGCGGGTGCCGCCGAGGAGCAGGCCGGCGCCGCCGGGCGCGCCCGGCCGCGCGGCCGCGCGCCGCGTCGGCCCAGCGGGCGTGAACGGCACGACGAGAAGATCACCGTGTACGTGTCCGCCGAGGAGCTCATGGACCTGGAGCACGCCCGGCTGGTGCTGCGCGGCGAGCATGGCCTGGCCGTGGACCGTGGACGGATCGTCCGGGAGGCCATCGCGGTCGTCCTGGCGGACCTGGAGCAGCGCGGCGAGGCCTCCATCCTGGTCCGGCGCCTGCGCGGACGGTAGGGCGCGGCAGGGCGGGCCCGCAGGCCCGGGGCAGGCCCGGCAGGGCGGCATGGTGGGTCCGGAGGGCGGCACGGTGGGTCCGGCAGGGCCGCCGCAGGGCGTCGAGGGGCCATCGGCCCGGCGCGGCGCCGGAGGCCCGTCGGTGGGCGGTTGGGCGCCAAGGGCTGTGAAGCGGGCTCATGGGGTTGTTGCCTCGGGCGTGGGGTTCCTGGTCGGGCATTCATGGGTCATGAGCCGGGCTCGTGGGGTGCGGCCCTGGTTCGGCGCCGAGGGTCATGAGTCGGGCTCATGAGGCCGCTTGCCTCGGGGGCGATGTCCGCCGGTATGGGGCCAATGGTTGGTCTCGGCGGCCGACGGGGTCTGGGACGGGCGCTGGAGGGCCTTTTCCGGGGGCGCGGGCCCCCTGCGGGTCCGGTGGGCTGCGAGGGCCTGTGTGCGGGGCTGAGAGTCGCGGGCGGGGCCGTCGGGCGGCGTGTCGGGGGGCCCGGGGCGGGACGGGGGCCGAGGACGGGTGAAGATGGACCGTCATGCCGAGCACCGCCGAACCAGCTGAAACCGCCGTGAGCGCGACCGAGGACGGGTCGCGGGGCGGGTTCCGGGTGCGACTGGACAACTTCGAGGGCCCCTTCGACCTGCTGCTCAGCCTGATCGCCAAGCACAAGATGGACGTCACCGAGGTGGCGCTGGCCACCGTCACGGACGAGTTCATGGCGCACATCCGGGCGATGGGGCCGGACTGGGACCTGGACGCGGCGACCGAGTTCCTGGTGGTGGCCGCCACGCTTCTCGACCTCAAGGCCGCCCGGCTGCTGCCCGCGGCGGAGGTCGAGAACGAGGAGGACCTGGCTCTGCTGGAGGCCCGTGACCTGCTGTTCGCACGGCTGCTGCAGTACCGGGCGTACAAGCGGGCGGCGGCGCTGTTCGGCGAGCGTTGGGCCGCCGAGCTGCGGCGGCGCCCGCGGGCCGTCGGGCTGGAGCCCCGGCACGCGGAGCTGCTGCCGGAGGTGGTGATCACCATCGGTCCGCAGCGGCTCGCCGAGCTGGCGGCCAAGGCGATGGAGCCCAGGCCGAAGCCGGTCGTGTACGTGGACCACATCCACACCCCGCCGGTCAGCGTGCGGGAGCAGGCCGGGCTGGTGGTCGGGCTGCTCACAGCGCTGGGCGAGGCGTCGTTCCAGCGGCTGGTGGAGGACGCGCCGGACACCCTGGTCGTGGTCGCCCGCTTCCTGGCGTTGCTGGAGCTGTACCGGGAGCGGGTGCTCGCCTTCGAGCAGCCGGAGGCGCTCGGCGAACTGCGGGTGCGCTGGGTGGCCGAGGAGGGCCGGGGCGTGGTCGAGGTGACGGACGAGTTCGACCGGCCGGCGGGCGAGGCTGCGGGCGAGGCCGGAGGAGATGCCTCGGGCGAGGCGGAGGAGGACGAGCGGCGATGAGCGGCGGGAACGAGGGCGGGCGGCCGGTGCGGCGCCCGCTGGGGCTGCGGGGGCAGCCGCGGGTCGAGGAGTGGCTGGAGCCGGCCTTCGCGCTGCTGCCGGACCCCGTGAAGCCGGTGGGCCCCGTGGATCCGGTGGGCTTCGTGGATCCGGTGGATCCGGTGGATCCGGTGGATCCGGACGCCCGGGTGGTACACCAGAAGTCGGCTCCGTCGACTTCCGGTGTCGAGGAGCCGGTCGGCCCCGGGCTGTCGGCCGACCCGGGGGAGCCCGCCGGCCCCGGGCTGCGGGCCGAGCTGGAGGCGGTCCTGATGGTCGTCGACGAGCCGGTGGCGGAGGAGCGGCTGGCCGGGGTGCTGGAGCGGCCCCGGGCCGAGGTGGCGGCGGCGCTGCGCGAGCTGTCCGCCTCCTACACCGCCCAGGGCCGCGGTTTCGACCTGCGGCTGGTGGCCGGTGGCTGGCGGTTCTACACGCGGGAGACCTGCTCCGCGGCCGTCGATCGCTTCCTCCTGGACGGCCAGCAGGCCCGGCTCACCCAGGCGGCGCTGGAGACTCTGGCGGTGGTCGCCTACCGGCAGCCGGTGTCCAGATCGCGGGTTTCCGCCGTCCGCGGTGTGAACTGTGACGGCGTGATGCGTACCCTGGTACAGCGAGGACTGGTGGAAGAGGCCGGATCCGAGCCCGAAACAGGTGCGATCCTGTATCGGACGACGAACTACTTCCTGGAACGGATGGGGCTCCGCGGCGTGGATGAGCTGCCGGAGCTTGCTCCCTTCCTGCCCGAGGTCGACGACGTGGAAGCGGAGTCCCTGGAGGGCACGATGATCGCGGAGGCGGTCGCCGCCGCGCAGTCCGCGGACGGCAGTGGCGAGGCCGGTCGGGCCGGGCCCGATCGGTAGGGGGCGGTGAGGTCGGCCGAAACGACCGCACATCCCAGACGGAACGACGTACGGACACTTTGATGCGTAGCAGTGGCAACGGCAGGAACAGCAGCGGCGGCGGGAGCGGTCGCGGCGGACAGGGCGGGGGCCGGGGCGGGGGCTCCTCCTCCTACGGCGGCGGCAGCGGTGGTGGCCGCGGCGGCTCGGGCGGCGCGCGCGGGGGTTCGTACGGCGGTGGCTCCTACGGGGGCGGCGGCGGCCGTGGCGGCTCGGGTTCGGGTTCGGCTTCGGGCTCGCGCGGCGGCTCCGGCTCGTACGGACGGGACGGCCGTCGGGACGACCGACGCGACGACCGGCGTGACGACCGCCGCTTCCCGGACCGTCCGCTGCGGCCCGAGGAGCGCAAGTACGACCGCCCCGAGTTCGGCGGCGGCCCCAATGCCACCCCCGCCCGCGGCGGCTTCGCCGGCCGGCGCCCCGGCCCGGCCCCGCGTCCGCGCCGTGAGGGCCAGGGCGCCCCGGGTGACCCGCGCCGTCAGCCGCAGCGCTCGCGCGAGCTGCAGGCCAAGATCGAGGACGCCGTCCTCGCCCGGCACGACAAGCCGGCCGTCAAGCTGCCCAAGACCTTCGGCGAGCCCGAGGGCGAGCGCCTGCAGAAGGTGCTGGCCCGGGCCGGCATCGGCAGCCGGCGCGCCTGCGAGGAGCTGATCGAGCAGGGCCGGGTCGAGGTCAACGGCAAGCGCGTCACCGAGCAGGGCAAGCGGGTCGACCCGCAGAACGACGAGATCAAGGTGGACGGCCTGACCGTCGCCACCCAGTCCTACCTGTTCTTCGCGCTGAACAAGCCGGCCGGCGTGGTCTCCACCATGGAGGACCCGGACGGGCGCCAGTGCCTGGGCGACTACGTGACCAACCGGGAGACCCGGCTGTTCCACGTCGGCCGCCTGGACACCGAGACCGAGGGCATCATCCTGCTCACCAACCACGGCGAGCTGGCCCACCGTCTCACCCACCCGCGGTACGGCGTGACCAAGACCTACCTGGCCGCCATCCAGGGCCCGATCCCGCGCGACCTGGGCAAGCAGCTGGCCAAGGGCGTGGAGCTGGAGGACGGCTACGCGCGCGCCGACAGCTTCAAGGTGATCTCCAACGTCGGCAAGAACTACCTGGTCGAGGTGACCCTGCACGAGGGTCGCAAGCACATCGTCCGCCGGATGCTGGCCGAGGCCGGCTTCCCGGTCGAGAAGCTGGTGCGCACGCACTTCGGCCCGATCGCCCTGGGCGACCAGAAGTCGGGCTGGCTGCGCCGCCTGACCAACCCGGAGGTCGGCCAGCTGATGCGCGAGGTCGGCCTGTAGGCCGTCGCGTTCGCCCGCCCCTGAGGGCCCCCGGTCGCCGTGCTGCGGCCGGGGGCCCTTTGCCGTGCGGGCGGTGCGGGCCGCCAAGGCTGGGTGGGGCGGGCTGTACGGGGGTGGCGGGCGGTGCGGCGTGTGCGGGCCCTGTGGGGTGTGGGGCGTGTGCGGGTCGTGTGAGCCGGGACGCAACCGCTGGTCACGGCCTTGTCAGCGTCATGATCCGTAGCCGAGGATGGCCGCCGGGCCACCACCGCGTCGCGTGGCAGATTTGCGCCGGCACGGGCACCGGTGGGGCGGATCAGGGCGAACAGGGGGAGACGGCGTCGTGTCCGATGCACCACTGGGGCGGGTCAGCGGACGGGCCCTCGGCACACTGGGACTGCCCGAGCCGGACGGGCAGGTGTACGCGGCGCTGGTGGCCAATCCGCAGTCCACCGCGGAGGAACTGGCGCAGGGCTGCGGCCTGACGCTCCAGCAGGGCGTGCGCGCCCTGGACCGGCTGGCGCAGCAGGGCATGGCCACCCGGGCGCCGGTGGACCGGCAGCGCTACCTGGCGGTCGCGCCGGACGTCGCGATCGGCACCCTGATCGGCCACCGCGAATCCGAACTGCGGCAGGCCAGGGCCGAGATGCACCGGCTGATGGACGCCTTCCGGGAGGCTTCGCGCTACACCGACCCGGCGCACTCGGTGGAGGTGCTGACCGGCGGCGAGGCGATCGCCCAGCGGCTGGAGCACATCACCGACACCAGCCAGTACCAGGTGCGCGGCTTCGACCGCCCGCCGTACATCCAGGACCCGGTGGCGCCGATGCCGCTGCAGCGGCGACGGCTGCGCGAGGGCGTGAAGTTCCGGACGATCTACGACCGGGAGGCGGTGGCCTGGCCCGGTCGGCTGGAGAAGAACATCCTGATCGGGGTCGCGGACGGCGAGGAGGCTCGGGTCCGGCCGACGCTGCCGATGAAGATGATCATCTCGGACGACCGGATGGCGATCATCCCGATCAGCGTCGGCGACAGCGTGCTGGACGCCGCGTACGTGATCCACCCCTCGGCGCTGCTCCAGGCCCTGGACACGTTGTTCGAGGCGGAGTGGGAGCGGGCCGTCCGACTACAGGCCGCGATCGGCACCACGGACGCGTCGCTGGAGCCGGAGGCCGACCACCGCAAACTGCTGGGCCTGCTGGCCGCCGGACTCACCGACGAGTCGATCGCCCGCTCGCTCGGCTGGAGCGCCCGGACCACCCAGCGCCGGCTGCAGAGCCTGATGCGCTCGCTGGGCGCCACCACCCGCTTCCAGGCCGGCATGGCGGCCCGGGAGCGGGGGTGGCTGTGAGCTCGGCTCCGGGGTTCGGCTTCGGGTTCAGCTCGAGGTTCAGCTCCAGGGGGTGAGGGAGGCCCAGCGGCCGTCCGGGCCCCGTTCGATCTTCTCCAGACCGACCACGGCGGTGCGGTTCAGCCGCCCGTAGATGTGCGGGAAGAGCACGTCGGGGGTGGCCCCGGGAGGTGGGGCGCCGTGCGGGGCCTCCCACTTGACCATCGGTTCCACCAGCGATTCGTCGATCAGCAGCACCATCAGCGGGTCGGGGGTGTCGGCGAAGAAGGCGTTGGCCACCGCGAGCGCCGTCTGCTCGTCCGCCGAGCAGTGGATGAACCCGTCGGTGAGCAGCGAAGCGGTGGCGTACGGGCGGCCGGGGTCGGCCAGCCAGTCGTCCAGGGGTGCGAGGTGGAGGATCATGTTTCCTTTTCTACCCGTTGTCTCCGGGTTTGTTCCTGAGCGGCCGTCACCCGCCGGACGGTGGTCGGAGTACCCGCCGGGCGGCGGTCAGAGTCCGGCCACCTTGGCGGAGGCGGTGATCTCGTACACCAGGGTGAGGGTGCGGCGGGCGCCCGGGCCGAGTGGGACGTCCCAGCGGACGATGCCCTCGGCGTCGAACGCGTCCGGAGCCGGAGCGCACTCCTCCTTGCGCAGCCGGACCTCGACCGCCGACACCTCGGAGACCGGCACCCGCTCGCGCACCGTGACGATCCGCTCGTCGCGCTCCTCCGGGCCGGAGAAGCGGGACAGGCGCAGCCGCACCGTGCGGGTGGTGGTCTGGCGGCCGGTGAGGCCCGCGGTGGCCTGGCGCTCCTCGGTCTCGCGGACCACCCGGTAGCCGTCCGAACTGCCGAAGGAGAGCTCGGCGTCGGCGCCGGTGGCGGTGAAGCGCAACTCGCCCCGGCCGGTGAAGCCGCTGCCGCGGACCAGCTCGACCGGGCCGGCCAGCAGCGGATGCCCGGCCGCGTTGCGGAACCGGACCACCTGGGTGACCAGCGGGGACAGCTCCGGGGCGCAGGCGTACTCGCTGCTCGCCGGGCCGGTGAAGGCGCCGAGCGGCACCCGGTGCGCCCGGCCGTCGGAGGGCACGGTCGCGGGGGCCGGCGCCGGCAGCACCCGGACCTCGCCGCCGTCGTCCACACCCGGGACCTCGGAGGTCGGCCCGAGCTCGCTGATCGCCTCCTCGCGAAGCTCGACCTCGACCGTGCGGCGCTCCTCGTCGGTTCGCTCGCGCAGCATCAGGACGTCCTCGGCGACGGCCGGCGGGTCGGTGGCGAGGGCGGATCGGGCGGTGGAGAAGGTGAGCCGGGCGTTCGTCCAGTCCTCGCCGGTGCGCTGCCAGACCACCGCCTCCGACTCCAGGCGCAGCCCGCCCCCGTCCAGGGTCGCGCGGTACGACGGGCGCCAGAGCGCGCAGGGCACCAGGTGGGAGACGGTCAGCCCGGCCGGGCCTGGCTGCGCCGCCTCGACCGTCAGGTCCAGGTGGGCGACCAGCTCGGCCGGGTCCTCCTCGGCCTCGTCCAGGGCGGTCAGGGCCTGCGAACGCTCCTGCTCCAGGCGGCGCAGCCGGGAGTGGACGGCGCGCAGCTCCTCGCCGTAGCGCTCGCGCTCGGCGTCCACCCGGTCCAGCTCGCGGGACCAGCGGGTGCGTTCGAGCTCGCCGACACCGGCGCCCTCGCCGATCTCGCGCAGCAGGTCGGCGGAGAGCTGGGCGAGCAGGGCCAGCCGGGCCTCCAGCCGGGCCCGGGTCTGGTCGGCCAGGCGGCTCTCGGTGTCCAGCCGGTGCAGCCGGTGGCGCAGGTCGGAGTCGTCCGGGCCGGGCGGCAGCGGGGCGCGCGGGGACCAGGTGCGGACCAGCCGGGCGTCCAGCACGCGGACGCCGGGCGTGGTGGACTCGGCGCGCAGGGTGCGGTCGACGGCGAGGGCGGTGAGCGGGCCGAGACGCAGCCGCTGGACGCCCGCGGCGAGGGCGACCGTCGTCGACCGCTCGACCTGGCTGCGGTCCTCCAGGCAGGTGACGGCCGTGACGGGGAGGGGCTTCGTCGCTCCGGGCGTGGCTCCGGTCGCTTGTCCGGTCGCTTGCCCGGTTGCTTCTCCGGTCGTGTGTCCGGGCAGGGCTCCGGTCGTTTCCCCGGTCGTTTCTCCGGTCATGATCAGTTCCTCCGGTTTCCGCCGACGATGGCCTTTCCGGCCGGGATCTTGATCAGGTAGCCGCCGTCCAGCTCGGTGCTGCCACCCGGCGGCAGATCGACCCGCCAGAGCCTGGTGCTGGGCGGGCACTCCGGCGTGGAGACGGTCGGAGCCTGCCAGTCGGCCCGCTCCTCGATCCGGATCTCGGCATCGGAGGTGACCGGCACGCGCTCACGGACCTCCACCGTGACGGCGCGGCCGAGCCGGTTCGCCAGCCGGATGTGCACCCGGTGGTCGAGGACCGTGCTGTTGCCCTTCAGCATGCCCGTGGTGGACTCGCGCAGCTCGGTGCGGCGCGCCACCTCGATGCTCTCGCTGACACCGATGCCCAGGCGACGCATGCCGCCGGGCGCCAGGGTAGGCAGGGCGGCCGTGAGCAGGTACTCGTCGTCCACGGTGACCTCGACCGGGCCGGCCAGGACGGCGCGGTCGGTGCGGTTGGCGAGTACCAGGGTCGCGTACACCTTCTCCTCGACGGCGGGGACGGTGACGTACTCGGGGCGGACGGTGAGCGGGATCTCGTCCACGGTGACGGTGTGCCAGGTGCCGTCGGACGGGATGTCGGCCGGGGCGGCGGCGTCGAAGCGGTGATCGAAGGAGCCGGCCGACTTGCGGGGCGGGACGGCGTGGCGGGGGAGGGCGAGGCGGCGGATCTGCTCGCCCGGGTTGCCGCCGGGCAGCGTCCGGTCCAGTTCCTCGCGCTCGACCCGCTCGGGGCGGGGGTGCAGGGCGCCGCGCCGGGCGGTGGCCTCGTCGGGGCCGGCCAGGACGAGGTCCGGATAGTCGAGCAGGGTGGTGTCCGGGGCGAAGCCGGTGGCCGGGGGCGGGACGGCGAGGCGGCTCCGGCGGGAGCGGCGGGCCGCCTCCGGCGCGCGCCCGCCCGGGGCCTGCGGGAGCGGGGCGGCGGCGGGGACCGAGGCGGCGGGAGCGAAGGCGGCGGGGACGGGCGGCGGCGGGCCGCCGTAGCCGGCGAAGCCGCCCGGGGCGGGCGGGAGCGCGGGCGTCGGCTCGTCGGCGCTCAGGGTGCCGCCGCCGCTGCCGCTGCCGCCGCCGTACGGGCCGGAGGGCCCGGGTGGGGCGCCCTCCGCCCCGGCGAGGGCCTCCGGACGGGGGCCGGACGGGCGGGCCCCGCCCAGCCGGGGGGCGAACGACCCGGGGCCGGCGAGACGGGCGGCCCCGGGCGGGACCGGAGGCGGCACCGCGGCCTTGCGGCGGTCCTCGCGGCGGGCCTGTCCGCGCGGGGCCTGGGCGTCGGCCGCGTCGTAGCCGGTGAACAGGTCGGACAGGCCGGCCGGGGGCTCGCGCCAGCCGGAGGGCGGCGGGGCGGGCTGGCTGCGGCCGATCCGCAGTGAGGCGAGCCGGGGCAGGTCGGTGCGGCGGTCGAGGTCGGCGGTGGAGAGGGCGAGGCGCACGCCCGTCCAGTCCTCGCCGGTGCGCTGGGCGACGCCGGCGCGCAGGACGAGGCGGCCGGCGTCGGAGCCGCTCCGGTGGGACAGGCGGTAGGTGGGCACCCAGCGGGCGGCGGGGACGCCGTACTCCAGCTCGAGGTCGAGGGTCGCGGTGGTGCTGTCCGTGGCGTCCTCGGTGGTGGTGCTGCCGGTGTTGCCCTCGGCGGTGGTGCTGTCCGTGGTGCTGCTCGTGGTGCTGCTCGTGGTCAGGGTGAGCAGGACGGTGGCGGCGGTCGCGACCGGCTCGGCCCGGTCGGCGGTGGACGCCCGCTCCAGCCGGTCGGCTGCCAAGTCGAGCTTGTGGTCGGCGAGTTCGATCTCCCGGTTGAGCTCCTCGGCGCGCTCCTGGAGGGCGGCCAGCCGCTCGTCGACGAAGTCGGCGAGCTCCAGCCAGGCGTCGGCGGGCGTCCGGCGCAGCGGCTCCTCGGGCCGGTGCTGCGGCGGTACGGCGCGCAGGGCGGCGGTGTCGGCGATGGTGGCGAGGACCAGCCGGCGGCGCTCGGTGAGCACGCTGCGGTGCTCGGTGGCCTCGTCCAACTCCCGTTGCAGTTCGGAGAGTTCGCCCGGCCTGCGGAGTTCGGCCTGCCGCTCCAGCCGGGCCTCGGTGACCGCCGTGCCGGCCGGTCCGGCGAGCACCCGGGCACGCAGCGAACGGCCGTCCAGGGACGTCGGCAGGCCGGTCAGGCGCAGCCGCCCGCCGCGCGGAACCGGGACGGTCGCCCGGCGGCGGCACACCGCGCCCTCCGCGTACACCACCACGGAGTCCAGGACCGACGGATGGGCCGGTACGGCCGGCGGTTTGGTCTGCCCGGTCCGACTGCTGTGTTGATCGTCCATGCGCAACCCCTTCGTTCGCGTGTTGCCTGCCGCGTGCCGCTCGTCGTGTCACGCGGGTTCCGCGCTTGCCCGCTTGCCCGTACGTGCGCTCGCTCGTTCATCCGCCCGGCTGCTCGTCCGGGCCTTCCCCGGGCGGCCAGTCTGCCCGGCTTCGGTACGGGCGTCGCCGGATTTCCGGGCGCGGCGCGTGCACTGGATGGGACGGGGGCGGGATCGTCGCGGTTGCCGGTGCCGGGAGCTGCCGGGAACTGCCCGCGTGGTTGCCGGGTGGCAGGTGAGGACTTCGGCGCGGCCGATGAGGGAGGATGGGGCGCGGGTGCTCCCGGACGGTCCCGGCACCTGTCGAGAATCGTGATGAGGAGAGCGACCCGCCATGCGCACTGCCGTCGTCGTCGGCACCGGACTGATCGGCACCTCCGCCGCGCTCGCCCTGACCGCTCGAGGCCTGACCGTCCATCTGGAGGACGCCGACCCGGACGCCGCCCGCACCGCCGAGTCGCTCGGCGCGGGCACCACCGAACCGGTCGACGGCCCGGTGGACCTGGCGATCATCGCAGTCCCGCCCGCACTGGTCGGCAAGGTCCTCGCCGACTGCCAGCGCCGCAACCTGGCGCACTGGTACACCGACGTCGCCAGCGTGAAGGCCGGCCCCGGCAGCGAGGTCGCCGCGCTCGGGTGCGACACCGTCCACTACATCGGCAGCCACCCGATGGCCGGCCGCGAACGCTCCGGCCCGCTGGCCGCCCGTGCCGACATCTTCGAGGGCCGCCCCTGGGTGCTCACCCCGACCGCCGACACCGACACCGAGACGCTCAACGCCGCGCTGGAGCTGGTCGCGCTCTGCGGTGCGATGCCCATCGTGATGGACGCCGCCGAGCACGACCGCGCCGTCGCCCTGGTCTCCCACGCCCCGCAGCTGGTGTCCTCGCTGGTCGCGGCCCAGCTGGAGAACGCCGACGAGACCGCCATAAGGCTCTCCGGCCAGGGCGTGCGCGACGTCACCAGGATCGCCGCCTCCAACCCCGGCATGTGGGTCGACATCCTCTCCGCCAACGCGGGCGCGGTCGCCGACATCCTGGACGCGGTCGCCCTCGACCTCGGCGAGACCGTCACCGCGCTGCGCGCCATGGAAGCCGCCGAGGAGGGCGAGCGGCGGGCGGGCGCGGCCGGGATCCAGGCGGTCATGCGCCGCGGCAACACCGGCCAGGCCCGGATCCCCGGTAAGCACGGCGCGCCGCCCACCCGGTACGAGACCGTCGCGGTCGTCCTCGGCGACCAGCCGGGCGAGCTGGGCCGACTGTTCGGGGAGGTCGGCGACGCCGGGGTCAACATCGAGGACGTCGACATCGAGCACTCGACCGGGCAGCAGGTCGGCTTCGTCCAGCTGTCGGTGGCGCCGACGGCGGTCAAGCGGCTGGTGAAGGCCCTGCGGGCGAGCGGGTGGAGCGTGCGGGACTGAGGTTCCGGGGGCCCCGGGGGCTCCGGGGTGTTCCCGGGCTCGGAGGCTCGGGGGATTTCCGGGGCTCGGGGGCTCGGGGCTTCGGGGGTTTTCCGGGGCTCTGAGGGGCTCTGCCGGCAGGGGTGGGGCGGGCGGCGGAGTTCGTCACGGCGGCGGTCCATTAACCTTGAGGGAGACAATCCCCGGCCGTCCGCCTGTGCAGGCTTCGGCGCCCATGCTCAGAGAGAGGTTCGCCCCCGTGGACACTGCCGACCGAGCGCACGCCCCGGTCGTCGTCGCCATCGACGGACCCTCCGGCTCCGGCAAGTCGACCGTCTCGCGGGCGGTCGCCGCCCGGCTGGGCCTGAGCTTCCTGGACACCGGCGCCATGTACCGGGCGATGACCTGGTGGATGCTGGCCAACGAGGTCGACGTCAACGACCCGGAGACGGTTGCCGTCGCGTGCGGCAAGCCGGTGATCGTGTCGGGCACGGACGCCGACGGCCCCACCATCACGGTGGACGGCCAGGACGTCTCCGGCCCGATCCGCGGCCCCGAGGTAACGGCGCAGGTCAGCGCCGTGGCTGCGGTGCCGGCGGTGCGGGCCCGGCTGGTGGAGCTGCAGCGCGGCTGCGCCGAGGTCGCCGAGCGGGGCATCGTCGCCGAGGGCCGGGACATGGGGACCGTGGTCTTCCCGGACGCCACCGTCAAGGTCTTCCTGACCGCGTCCGAGGGGGCCCGGGCCGCGCGTCGTGCGGCCGAGCTGCGCGCCAAGGGCGTGGACGAGGCGACCATCACCGCGATGGCCGCCGATCTCGCCCGCCGGGACGCCGCCGACTCCTCCCGGGAGACGGCCCCGCTGGCCCAGGCCACGGACGCGGTCCTGGTGGACACCAGCGACCTCACCCTGGAGCAGGTGATCGACCGGATCGCCGCGCTGGTGGAGGAGCGGGCCGGGCTGTCCTCGGTCTGACCCTTGCCGGTCCGACCGCTGTCGGCTTGAACCGCTGTCGGCGGGAAGCACTGTCGGTGTGAAGTACTGCCGGTCCGACTGCCGTCGGTCCGGCCACTGAGTGAACCGCGGGCCGCCAAGGCGCCGCGGAGACAACCATCGCGCTGCCCCGAACGGGGCAGGTACGCACGGCACGCCCCTGGGAAGGGCCGGGCCGGGAAACGGAACAGACGAACATGACCGCAGAGCACTCCGCCGCCGATCACGGTGGGCTGGACGCCGCCGACTACGCCGAGTTCATGGCCCTTGCCGCCGAAGAGGGCTTCGACATGGACGCCGTCGACGGTTTCGACGGCGCCGAGTACGCCCCACTGCCGGTGCTGGCGGTGGTCGGCCGCCCGAACGTCGGCAAGTCGACCCTGGTGAACCGCATCATCGGCCGCCGCGAGGCCGTCGTCGAGGACAAGCCGGGCGTCACCCGTGACCGGGTGACCTACGAGGCCACCTGGAACGGCCGCCGCTTCAAGGTGGTCGACACCGGCGGCTGGGAGATCGACGTCCTCGGCATCGATGCCATGGTGGCCGCCCAGGCCGAGCTGGGCATCGAGCAGGCCGACGCGGTGCTGTTCGTCGTGGACGCCAAGGTCGGCGCCACCGACACCGACGAGGCCCTGATCAAGATCATCCGCCGGGCGGGCAAGCCGACCGTCCTGTGCGCCAACAAGGTCGACGGCCCGTCCACCGAGGCCGAAGCCGCCTACCTGTGGTCGCTCGGCCTGGGCGAGCCGTACCCGGTCTCCGCCCTGCACGGCCGCGGCTCCGGCGACCTGCTCGACGCCGTCATGGCCGCGCTGCCCGAGGCCCCGCCGCAGACCTTCGGCGACGGCGCCCCCGGCGGCCCCCGCCGCATCGCGCTGATCGGCCGACCGAACGTCGGCAAGTCCAGCCTGCTGAACAAGGTCGCCGGCGAGGAGCGCGTCGTCGTCAACGAGGTGGCCGGCACCACCCGCGACCCGGTCGACGAGATGATCGAACTCGGCGGCAAGACCTGGAAGTTCGTGGACACCGCCGGTATCCGCCGCCGGGTCCACCTGACCGCCGGCGCCGACTTCTACGCCTCGCTGCGCACCTCCTCCGCGCTGGAGAAGGCCGAGGTCGCGGTCGTCCTGATCGACGCCAGCGAGACCCTCGCCGAGCAGGACACCCGGATCATCTCGATGGCCGTCGAGGCCGGGCGTGCCGTCGTCGTCGCCTACAACAAGTGGGACCAGATGGACGAGGAGCGCCGCTTCTACCTGGAGCGCGAGATCGAGCGCGACCTCGTCCAGGTGCAGTGGGCCCCGCGGGTCAACGTCTCGGCCAAGACCGGCCGGCACATGGAGAAGCTCGTCCCGGCGATCGAGACCGCGCTGGAGGGCTGGGAGACCCGCATCCCGACCGCGCGCCTGAACGCCTTCCTCGGCGAGCTGGTGGCCGCCCACCCGCACCCGATCCGGGGCGGCAAGCAGCCGCGCATCCTGTTCGGCACCCAGGCGGGCATCCGTCCGCCGCGCTTCGTGCTCTTCGCCTCGGGCTTCCTGGAGGCCGGCTACCGGCGCTTCATCGAGCGCCGGCTGCGTGAGGAGTTCGGCTTCGTCGGGACGCCGATCTCGATCTCGGTGCGGGTCCGGGAGAAGCGCAAGAGGAAGTAGTAGCAGCAGTAAGTACGTCCGGTAGTACGTCGTCGTAGTCGGGCGACGGACCTACGGCTGGAGGGCCTCGTCACGGTGGTGGCGGGGCCTTTCGGCGTTTCTGTGCGCCGGTGGGGCGGTGTGTCAGTGGTGATCGCCGTTGCGGCCCGGGGGGAGGGAGAGCATCTGGCGGTGGCGGCCGCCGGTGGACGGGGTGGTGGCGAGCCCGGTGACGGTACCCATCACCGGGGATGGTGCGGGTGGCGCGGGCGGTGCGGGCGCGGGTACGGACACCGGGTGCGGGAGCGGGCCGAGGTAGCCGGCCGCGATCCAGCCTTGGCCGTTGGTGAACTGGGGTGGTGTGCCGGCGAGTTGGACCGAGTTTGGGGCGGGGTTGGGGTTGGAGGTGGGGGCGGGAGTGGGGGGTGGGGCGGTGTGGCCGAGGCCGTTGCTGGTGGTGGCGGCGGGGTTGGGGTGGGTCGCGTGGGCTGCATGGGCTCCGGGGTGGTGCCCGGTGTGGGTTCCGGTGTGGTGCCCGGCGTGGTGGTGGCTGCCGGTGTGGCTGTGGTGGCTGTGCTGGTGGCTGCCCGTGTGCCCGCTGTGGTGGCCGCCGTTGTGGCCGGAGGCAAAGCCCGTGCCGTGCGGTTGGGACGACAGGAACTGCGGGAGGCCCGGCATCTGGCCTGCGAGGGTGTGGAAGGCCTGGTGCTGGGGCGGGTGCGGACGCTGCTCACCGAGCAGGGGGTAGCCGTCGCGGACCGCGAAGCCGGTGAACGCCAGGTCCTCCTCGCCCGAGCGGTCGCCGGGCAGCGCACGGAAGAGGCGCCGGTACTCGGAGTACAGCTCGTCGTAGATCGGCGTGATGGAGTGCGGGTGCTCGGCGTCGTACGACGGGCGCATGCCCGGGATCGAGCGGGGGGCGCTGGCGGAGCGGCCGGGAGACGCGGAGACGTCGTAGCTGTACACGTAGGGGCCAACGAGCGAGAGGGGCGGGGGATGCGGGGCGCTCATGCGGGGGGCGCCATGCGTGCTGCTCAGGTGCGGGGCCCATGAGCAACGCTCATGCGAGGGGCGCCCATGCATGTTGCTCATGTGCGGCGCCCATGCGTCATGCTCATATGCCGATGCCCATGAGTGATGCTCATGTGCGGTGCGGAGCTCCTCATGAGTGGCGCTCATGTGTTGCGTTCCATGCGAGCGGCTCATGCGGGGGAAGCGCGCGGTGTGGGGCGACGCGGATGCGCACGGTGCGCCGGGCTACGGGGCGCGAGCCCGCGCCGGAGGCGGCCCGAGGTGGAGGCGGCCGCCGTCCGGCGCGTAGAGAGGGGAGGAGGCGGATCAGGTGCCGGCGAGCGGGAGGGAGGCGGCGACCACCTGGCCCAGCGCCACCGCCCGCTCCAGCGCCTGGCGCAGCAGGTCCTCGCGGGGCTGGCGGCCGACCATGCCGGCCGGGACGGCGTACATGGTCACCTCGGAGAGCTGGCTCGCGGCCATCCGCCAGGCGTCGGTGACCTGGAGCGGCTGGTGCGCCTGCCACCAGCCGGTGCTGCCACCGGCGGCAGCGGGCTGCAGGATCGCGTGCAGCTTGCCCATCGCGACCAGGACCGACCAGCCGGCCAGTTGCTCCGGGGTCTCGTCCAGGTTGGTGACGGGCTGGAAGCCGGCGTCCTGGAGGAGGTCGAGGAACTCGTCCTCGCCCGAGGTGCTGCCGGGGCGGCCCACCGGGCCGGTGGGCTCGACCACCAGCGAGGCGTGCCCGACCTTGCCGTGCAGGACGAGCCCGCAGGTGATGCCGAGGATGGCGGCCTGGCCGGGGGCGGGCGACTGGGCCGCGGACTCGGCGGGGGTGGCCGGGCCCGGTGCCGGGGCGGTGGGGAGGGCGAGGTCCGGGGCGCCGGTCTGGGCCTGGCTGATGCTGCGGACGGCGCCGACCAGCTGCGCCTCGGAGACCGGAACCACCTGGGAGGGGATGCAGCGGGCGTGCGCGAACGCGAGCACGGCGGTCTCGTCGCCGACGAACAGCACGGTGCTGGTGGGCTCCACATGGGTGTCACCGGGGGTCCGGCAGGAGGTGCACTCGTAGCTGTCGGGGGCGCGGTCGCCGCCCAGTAGGCGGTCGGCTTCGTCGTCGCCGATCTCGGACCGGACCTCGTCGCTGACGTCGAGCATGCGCGGCACAGGGTCTCCTCGGATGGATGCGGATGGGGCTTCGGGGGCGGACAGGGGGAGGTCGACATGACCAACGGGCCCTTGTGTCAGGCGTCACGGGTGCCCGTCGAGGCTGACGGGAATTGCCCCCTATCCGACCGCGATGCGTGTTCTCGTGGTCGCAATCTGTCGATGTCGGTGACGGGACTGCCGGAATGAAGCGGTGAGGTGAGTCACGCGGCGGGGGTGTTTGATCTAGGAATCAATGGCCAAATCCGACATTTCAGACATGATTGTGTTGGTCTTACCGCCGGTAACCCTTGGCTGAGCTGGGCAGACCGTTCGAGTTTTGGAATCCCCGGCGACCGGCTCGTAGCTTCTTGGTCGGCGCAACGAGCGCCACCCGGGTTCACCCCCGACGCACAGCCCCCCGGTCCGCCGGGTGCGGCCGGTGCCCGCCGACGCGATCGCTCGAACAGGTCGTCGGCGAGTGGCTGGGTGGCCGGGGCGGCAGCGGCACGTCCGACACGTGCACGGCCGCCCGACGGACGCGGCAAGCGAACGCGGCCCCTCACGGGGTCTGGTTCCGCATGTCCGCCCGGGGCTGTCGAGAGGAACCTCATGACTTTCCGTAACGAGAACGCCGCTGCCACCACCTCCACCGCCACCAAGCGCAACCGCGTTCGGATGGCTGTCGTGGCGGGCGCCGCTGTCGCGGCCCTGCCGGTGGCCGGCCTCGTCACGGCCACCTCGGCCTCCGCCGCCTCGGTCTCCACCTGGGACGCTGTCGCCCAGTGCGAGAGCGGTGGCAACTGGGCCATCAACACCGGCAACGGTTTCTACGGCGGTCTGCAGTTCACCTCCAGCACCTGGGCCGCCTTCGGTGGCACCGCCTACGCCTCGCAGGCCAACCTGGCCACCAAGGCGCAGCAGATCGCCATCGGCGAGAAGGTCCTCGCCTCGCAGGGCCCGGGCGCCTGGCCCGTCTGCTCCGTCAAGGCCGGTCTGACCAAGGGCGGCGCCCCGGCCGCCGTCGACACCTCGGCGGGCGCCACCTCCGGCTCGACCGCCGCCAAGCCGGCCGCTCCGGCCGCCCCGGCTGCCAAGCCCGCCGCCCCGGCCGCCAAGCCGGCGCAGGCCCCGAAGGCCGCTGCCGCGCCCAAGGCTGACGTCGCGCCGAAGGCTGCTGCCCCGAAGGCTGCTGCCCCGAAGGCCGACAAGGGCGCCGACGCATGGACCGGCTCGAACGACGCCAAGCCGGCCAAGGGCAACTACACCGTCAAGTCCGGTGACACCCTGAGCTCCATCGCCGCCGCGCAGGGCCTGGACTGGCACGACCTGTACAAGAACAACGCCGAGGTCGTCGGTGGCAACCCGGACCTGATCTTCCCCGGTCAGACCCTCAGCATCTGAGCATCTGAGCTGCGTATCCGAGCTGTGTAACCGGGCTGCTGTGTATCCGAGCTGCTGAGGCTCGGAGGTCCTGAGACTCAAAAGTCCTGAGGCCTCGTGAGCGGCTGACACCGGCTGCTCGGATGTGCCAGCGGCTCCGGCTCCCACGGCCGCTTCTCCCTCGCGCGGGTACTCCGCCGAGTGGGGGAGCGGCCGTCGGCGTTTCGTGGCGGGTGGCGCCTGGCGTGCCTAGGCTCGGCTGCCATGCCGCATTCGCGTGATGAAGCGATAGGTCGCCGTCGGGCTGTGGTCCGGGGTGGTGCCGCCGTGATGCTGGTGCTGGCGGTTGCCATGGGTGCCGTGCGGGCCGACGCTGCCGTCCGAGTTGCGGACCTGGTGTGGGACGAGCTCGCCGACTGCGAGAGCGGCGGCGACTGGCGGGCGGACACCGGCAACGGCTACTACGGCGGGCTGCAGATCCGGCCCTCCACCTGGGAGGAGTCCGACGGCCTGCGCTTCGCCGACCGACCGGACCACGCGAGTCGGCGGGAGCAGACGACCGTGGGCGAGGAGATCGTACGGCGGCAGGGGTGGGAGGCCTGGCCTTCCTGTGCGCGGGAACTGGGGATGCTCGGGGGCGGGGCAGCCCGGAGCGGCGGTGCCGGGCCCGGGGGTGGGCCCGGGGTTGGGGCCGGGACTGGGCCCGGGTAGGGGAGGTGCGGGAGGATGGTGGGGTGATCCAGGGCGAGCTGTTCGGTGACCTGCCCGGGGCAGCCGGGGCCCCAGGAACCTCGAGCGCTTCGGGGAATTCCGGGGGTTCGGGGGACCCGGCGGATGCGGGGACTTCCGGGACCGGCGCGCGTGCGCGCCTCGAGCCCGCTCCCGGCGCCGTCCTGCTCCCCGGCTGGCTGGACCTCGACGCGCAGCTGCGCCTGATCGCCGCCTGCCGGGAGTGGGCCCGCCCGCCGGCCGGTCTGCACACGGTGCGGATGCCCACCGGCGGGATGATGTCCGTACGGATGGTGAGCCTCGGGTGGCACTGGTACCCCTACGGGTACCGGCGGGTCGCCGAGGACGGCGCGCCCGTCAAGCCGTTCCCGCCCGAGCTGGGCAGCCTCGCCCGCCGGGCCGTCGCCCGGGCGTACGGAGAGGTGCTGCCGGAGATCGCGGGCGCCGCGTCGTACGAGCCGGACGTCGCGATCGTCAACCACTACCCGCACGGCGCCAAGATGGGCCTCCACCAGGACCGCGACGAGCGGAAGGACGCGCCCGTGGTCTCGCTCTCGCTCGGCGACCGCTGCGTCTTCCGGCTCGGGAACACCGAGACCAGGACCCGGCCGTGGACCGACCTGGAGCTGCGCAGCGGGGACCTGCTGGTGTTCGGCGGCCCGGCCCGGTTCGCGTACCACGGAGTGGTGCGCACGCTGCCGGGGACGGCGGAGCCGGAGCTGGGGTTGGTGGGGCGGCTCAACATCACGGTGCGGGAGTCGGGGCTGGGGGCGTAGGGGCGCGGCGGGGCTGGGGCGTAGGGACGCGTGCCCGGGAGGGATCGGGCGGTTTCCGTCAGCTGTTCGTCGACTCGTTTACTCGTTCGAGTGAAATGGAGACTTGGACACGGTGAGCGGGAATGACCCGGGTCGCCGGAGAATTCGAGTGAGCTGGAGAATTCGATCGGAGTCCGCATCCGGAAGGATCGGAGTCCGGAGAGGAAGCGTGCTCATGGGTACCCCCGTCGACGACCTTGTCGATCTGCTCGACCTCGAGCAGATCGAACTGAACATCTTCCGCGGGCGCAGCCCCGAGGAGGCACTGCAGCGTACGTTCGGCGGCCAGGTCGCCGGGCAGGCGCTGGTGGCGGCGGGCCGCACGGTGGAGGACGAACGCCCCGTCCACTCACTGCACGCCTACTTCCTGCGCCCCGGGGTGCCCGGTGTGCCGATCGTCTACCAGGTCGACCGGATCCGGGACGGCCGCTCCTTCACCACCCGCCGGGTGCTCGCCATCCAGGGCGGCCGGTCGATCTTCGCGCTCACCGCCGACTTCCACAGACCCGAGGAGGGCGGCATCGAGCACCAGTACCCGATGCCGGAGGTCGCCGCCCCCGAGGACCTGCCCAGCGCCCTGCAGGAGGTCGGTTCCCGGCTCGGCGAACTGCCCCCGTTCATCAGCCGCCGCCAACCCTTCGACGTCCGCTACGTCGACCGGCTGCGCTGGACCAAGGAGGAACTGGTCGGCGTCGAGGCACGCAGCGGCGTCTGGCTGCGCACCAACGGCCCGCTGCCGGACGACCCGCTGATCCACGTCTGCGCCCTCACCTACGCCAGCGACATGACGCTGCTGGACGCCGTCCGCGCCCCCGTCGAGCCGCTGTGGGGCGAGCGGCACTTCGACATGGCCTCGCTGGACCACGCGATGTGGTTCCACCAGCCGTTCCGGGCGGACGACTGGCTGCTGTACCAGCAGGAATCCCCGATCGCACACGGCGCGCGCGGCCTGGCGCGCGGGCAGATCTTCGACCGGAACGGGCAACTGGTGGTGTCCGTGATGCAGGAGGGGCTGTTCCGGCCGCTGCAGCGCCGGGACGGGTAGGCGTCGTGTGATCCGTGATCCGTGATCCGTGCTTCGCGACCCGTGATCCGTCATCGTGATCCGTGGTGTGTGTTCCGAGTTGTGCGGTGTCTCGGTGCGTCGCCGCCGTGTTGCGTTTCGGCGGCTTCGGACCGGTGGGAATGATCCGTCCGAGCGGGCGGTGTTGTGGATGAGGAGACGGGCGGCCCGAACGGCGGGCCGTCCGCGGACCGACCGGGAGGGTGGACCGATGACGGCGACGGCCGCGGAGGACTGGAAGCACTGGAGCGACGGGCGGGCGGCGTCCGTGAGCTCGCCGCACGGCCAGCTCGCACTCACCGGCACGCACTGGCTGGAGCCCGAGCCCGCCGAGATCCCCGGCCTGCCCGGGCACTGGTGGGCCGACACCGAAGGCGTCCGGGGCCGGGCGAAGGCGGGCGACGGCATCACCGTCACGGGCACGGACGGGCCGGTGGACGGCGAGCTGCTGCTGCGCCCGGACAGCGACCCGGCTGCCGACACCGCGACCCTGGGCGACCTGCTGCTCGTCCCGATCGAGCGTGAAGGCGAACTGGCCCTGCGGGTCTTCGACCCGGCGGCGCCGCGCCGGGCCGCCTTCGCCGGCATCTCCGCCTACGCGTACGCGCCCGAGTGGGCCGTGCCCGCGATCTTCACCCCGTTCGACGACGAGGCCCGGTCGGTCGTGGTCCCGAACGCGGACGGCAAGGAGCGTCCACTGGCCGTCACCGGGCAGATCGCCTTCACCGTGGCCGGCGAGCACCGCACGCTGACCGTCAGCCGGTCGGGCAACCGCCTCAGCGGTGTGATCGCGGACGCGGGCAGCGGCATCGACAGCTACCGCTTCCGCTTCATCACGCTGCCGGCGCCGGACGCCGACGGCCGTACGGTCCTCGACCTCAACCGGGCCTACCTGCCGCCATGCGCCTTCTCGGACCACTTCATCTGCCCGTTCCCGCCGCCGGGCAACCGGCTGGACTTCGCGGTGGAGGCGGGGGAGAAGCAGGTGCTGAGCCGGTAGACCGGCGGGTGCGACCGTGGGCTCGTGGCGACGGGTGCGCGGCAACGGGGGCCGGTCGGCTCAGCGGTGTCGAGGGCGGGCCCCGGTGCGGGGGCAGCCGGGGGCGGGGCGGAGCATGGAGGACTATGTCGAACGATCAACATTCCATCTCCGCCGCGTCGGCGGACGCTCCGCCCGCCGCCGAGCCCGCGCCTGACCCGGCGGGCGGCGCATCGGCACCCGTCGCTGCGGCCGCCGGCGCCGCAGCCGCAGGTGCCGCGATGTCCGACGCCGTGGCCGCCGGCGACCTGCCGGCGGACCCGGTGGCCACCGCCGCGCCGTGGTACCGGCGGGCGTTCGCCGACCTCAGCCCGCTGCGCGACCACGTCGACTACCGCCGGGTCTGGCTCGGCCAGGCCGTCTCCTCCATAGGCCAGCAGATGACGGCCGTCGCCGTCTCCGTCCAGGTCTACGAGCTGACCGGCTCCGCCTTCGCGACCGGCCTGGTCGGCATCTTCTCCCTCGTCCCGCTGGTCGCCTTCGGCCTCTACGGCGGCGCCATCGCCGACACCGTCGACCGGCGCAGGCTGGGTCTGATCGGCTCGGGCGGCCTGGCGGTCGTCTCCGCGATCCTCGCCGCGCAGGCCCTGGCCGGCCTCGGCCTGGTCACCGTCCTCTACGCGGCCGTCGCCGTCCAGGCCGGGTTCTTCGCCCTCAGCTCACCCGCCCGCTCCGCGATGATCCCCCGGCTGGTGCCCACCCACCAGCTCCCGGCCGCGAACGCCCTGAACACCGTCAGCATGAACCTCGGCCTCACCATCGGCCCGATGCTCGGTGGCGTCCTCATCGGCGTGTACGGGGCCCAGGCCGCCTACCTGCTCGACACCGTCGCCTTCACCGGCACCCTCTACGCGATGTGGCGCCTACCCGCCATGCGCCCGCTCGGCGACCGCAAGGGCCGCGCCTCCGTCCTCGACGGCCTCCGCTTCCTGCGCGAGCAACCCAACCTGCGCACCAGCTTCCTCGCCGACCTGGCCGCCATGGTCTTCGGCATGCCGCGCGCCCTCTTCCCCGCCATCGCGGTCACCTTCTACGACGGCGACGCCAGCACCGTCGGCCTGCTGGTCTCCGCCCCGGCCGTCGGCGCCCTGATCGGCGCGCTCTTCTCCGGCTGGGTCAGCCGCGTAAACCGCCAAGGCGTCGCCGTCCTCGCCGCCGTCGTCGCGTGGGGCCTCGCCATCGCCGTCTTCGGCGTCCTCCACAACCTCTGGCTCGGCCTCCTGCTGCTCGCCGTCGCGGGCTGCGCCGACACCATCAGCATGATCTTCCGCAACACGATGATGCAGGTCGCCGCCCCGGACGAGATGCGCGGCCGCCTCCAAGGGATCTTCATCGTCGTCGTGGCCGGCGGCCCCCGCCTCGGTGACTTCGAATCCGGCACCGTCGCCGCCCTCACCAACCCCGCCACCTCCGTGATCAGCGGCGGCCTCGCCTGTGTCGCCGCCGTGCTCCTCCTCGCCGCCCGCCGCCCCGCCTTCCTCGCCTACGACGCCCGCCACCCGACCCCCTGACCCACCCCACCCCTCAAACCTGGCAGCGAGCACCCCCCGACGTGCTGTATTGTTTTCCACGTCGCCGGGACAACCGGAGACAAGGTCGAGAAGCCCACAGCAGAGCCCCCCAGGCCCCGCTGCAGGCACCGAGACCACGGGACGTGGCGCAGCTTGGTAGCGCACTTGACTGGGGGTCAAGGGGTCGCAGGTTCAAATCCTGTCGTCCCGACGTGAGTCGGAAAGGCCGTTGACCGGGAGAAATCCCAGGTCAGCGGCCTTTTGCATGACGTTCCATCAGTAGAGCGGGCCGCCCGCGAAGACTCCTAAACGATCTTGCTGGGGACCGCGCAGGGACCAGCACCTGCCACATGCCTCTCGCGAGGTCGGGCGAGGCGGCTAGGACACCCACCAACGGCTCACCTAAGAAACCGCCCCCCGAATTCCCTCGGCACATTCCTGAGGGTCGTCCCCCGGGAAAAGTCGCCGTCTGATCTGCCGCCTGACGCGACGTCGGTAACAGGGGCACACGCCCCGGATGCCGCCCTTCGAGGCGTGCGAATTACCCCACGAGGGCCGGTGCCCTGGCCGTGAATAGGCCACCCCTTCTCACGCTTGAATTGCGAGACCGCCCGCCCTTCGGAGGTCCCGCACGAGGCGAGCGGACCAGCGCCAGTCACGAGCTGCCGGGCGTCATCGAGGCCGGCCCAGACGCCCCAGGCGCGATTCCCGCCGCAGGGGCCGGCGGGCGGCGTACTTGTGGATTCGATGCCGGAGAACGTCGCACGATCCGGCCTCGACAGCGCGGGCATCCCGACGTCGCGCTGGGTGCCACTTCCACGACCAGGACGGCTGCCTGTTTCGCAGGCCTGTCGAGGGAGGGAGCAGGCGCCTGGGCTCCCCGGTCTGATCATCACCGCCGCGCCGGGGTTCGGGCCGTCGCTCATTCGAGTGAGCCACCGACAACTGCCCTGCGGAGACGACAGACTGTCCGGATGGACGACTTCAAGAGCGCCGACGCGATCATCACCACCAGCCGGAACGAAGTCCTGCTCCAGCTTCGGGACGATACGCCGGACATCTGCTGGCCCGCTCACTGGGTCGTCCCCGGCGGCCAGCGTGAGCCCGGCGAGACCCCGTACGAGACCGCCCGGCGGGAGCTGCGGGAGGAGACGGGGCTGGACGTCCCCGGTCTGCTGCCCTTCGACCCGGTTCCCTTCGACGGACACGACACCGTGAGCACGCGCTTCTTTCACGCGATCCGGGAGGTGGACCCCGCGGAACTGGTCCTCGGGGAGGGCCAGGAGCTGCGGCTCGTACCGCTGGCCGAGGTCCAGTCCATGAAGGTTCCTCCGGCGCTGAAGGACTACCTGCGGCAGCTGGAGGGGCATCTGCGGGTCGGCAAGCCGCGGGTGTGGGCGGCCGTCGACCGCATTCACCATGGCCTCGACGAGCACTGCGAGAGCCTGGGGCAGCCGCTGCTGACGATGCAGATGGTGAAGCTTCAGGAAGAGGTCGGCGAGGCGGCCCAAGCGCTTCTCGGAGTTCTCGGGACCAACCCCCGCAAGGGCCACAGCCACACCCTCGCGCAGCTCCAGGCCGAGCTGTGCGACGTCATCGTGGCCGGCATGGTCGCGCTGCGGGCGACGACATCGGACGCCGCGACGATGCTGTCCGACCACGTGGCTGACTGGAGCGCGAACGGGGACCGCACGTGACCATCGCCCCGAGCCACAGGTGGCTGTTCGACGGCTACCCTTACGCCTTCGGCTGGGCCTGCACCTACACCACCGACACGGCTGGGCGACCGATCCTGCTCAAGTCCCGCGACAAGGGCTGGCAGCTCCTGGCGGGCGGCATGCTTGACCCCGGCGAGACCCCGTGGGAGGCCGCGGTGCGCGAGACCAGGGAGGAGACCGGTCGCGTTCTCACCGGGGAGCCGAAGATCCTTGCCTCCGTGTTCCGGCCGCCGACGGAGAAGCTCCCCACCCGGTTCGGCTACATCTTTGACGGCGGCACGATGACGGACACGGAGATCGAGGCGATCGTCCTGGATCCGCAGGAGCACACCGACTACGCGGTCCGTAGCCTGCAGGAGTGGGAGCCGCTGGTGCCGACCGAGCAGTTCGAGCTGATCTCGCAGCTCGGCGCAGCCCGCCGCACCGGTGTTCCGCTGTACATCGCCGGGCCCGGCCTGTAGCTCCGCGAGTCGTCACCATCGACCGCAGGTGGGGCCGGCTGTCATACGGCACGACAGACAGGCACATGTTCCGCTGGCAATCGGCCGCTGGAACTGCCCACGATCACGACAACTCTGTGTCGAGTCCTCGCCGCAGGCGGTCGCCGTGTCGGCACCCATGCTGCTGGCGGCCACGCAAAATGGCCAGCCACACTGGCCACCTCAGCGTGACCGCCATTGCTCCGGCCGTGCCGAACCACCTGTTACGCGGGTGGGTATCGGCTGTTCTACTGGACCAGTCGTAGATGACGGACTGGGGCCTCGGCTGTGCTCGGGCTTGTGCTCATGGCATCGCGGAAGTCAGGTGCGGTTTGGCGGTCTGCTGCCAGGTGCTTGCTGAGGGTTCGACCAGCGTTTTCAATGGCGCTCTTATCCGGGTGGAGGTAGCGCTGGGTGGTGGTGATATGGCCGTGTCCGGCGATCTTCTGAAGGACGTGGATTGGAACGCCGGCGTCGGCTAGCCAGGTGAGACCGGTGTGCCGGAGGTCGTGGCGGCGCAGGTATTCGTAGCCGAGGCTGACGACGACTTCGTCCCAGTGGGTGGCGTCGCGGAGGATGGCTGTGGTGACGCGGCCGCCGCGTGGGCCGGTGAAGAGGCGGGCCATGGGGTCGTTGCCGACGACGCTCATGCGCCAGCTCACGAGGTCGCGGATCTCTTCGATGATGGGTACGGTGCGGCGGCGCTTGCCTTTGGTGCCTTTGTCGATGAGGCCGCCGGGGCCGGTGGTGGTTTGGCGGCAGAGGTCCCAGGTCCAGTCGAAGCGGTTGATGTCTTTGACGCGGACGCCGGAAACTTCGCCGATGCGGGCGGCGGTGCAGGCAGCGAAGCGGACGATGTCGCCCCAGCCGCGGTAGTGGTTGTGGGAGCGTTCGATGACGGCGTTGGCGAGTTCTTCGAGGGCGTCCCAGTCCTTGAGGGCGAGGGAGCGGGGGTCGTCGAGTTCGTCCTCGGCTTTCTTGTAGAGGCGTTGCCAGCCGCTCATGCGTGAGGGGTTGAAGTCGATGATGCCGTCGCGGACGGCTTGCTCCATGATGCGGACGAGTGGGGCGAGGCTGTTCTTGACGGAGGAGATGCTGAGCTCGTCGGCGATCCAGGAGTGCAGGGCACGGTCGGTGATGCCGTTGGTGATGTTGGTGACGGGTATGTGGCCGAGGGTCGGGACGACTCGGAGCTTCCAGCCTGCGGTGTAGGGGTCGAGGGTGGTGGTTTCGAGGCCGCGCATGGCCAAGTCCCAGTTCTCGTCGCCGTATTCGCTGAGGGTCATGGTGAGGGTATGGGGTGTGATGCCGCGTCCTGCGGCGCGCTCCATGCGGGCGATCCAGGCTTCTGCCTCCTCCTCCGTGGCGACGGAGGAGGAGAGCGATTTGCGGCCGTCACCGCCTGGGTCTGTCCAGCGCACGCGGGCGCGGTACTGGCGGGATGGTTGCCTGTCGGGGCGGTGCTCGATGTCGGTGGTGAGGTGAACACCCATGGGGATGAGCTGGGTGCGGTCGGACAATTTAGGCTGCCTTGGGTGGGACGGTGCGCCTCTGGGCGAGCCACACCTGGGTGTCGGGGATGCTGTAGAGGTAGAGCCGCGGCGCGATCTGCACGAAGGGTGGCCCCTGCGGGGGAGTAGCCGAGCGCCAGCGCCGCAGGGTCGAGGGATCGACGGTTAGCAGGGTCGCGAGTTCCTCGGTCGAGTACCAGCCGCTGTGCAGGAGGTCGAACTCGGGTGCAGGCTCGGCCTTAGGCTCGGGGTGGCCAGCGGCATCGGGGAGCAGTTCGGCAGGTCGAGTGCGGATGGACGTGTGGGACTGGGCAGGCATGGTCTCCCTCTGTGGGGGCGTGGGAGCCGCTAGGGCTCGGCTGGGCACGCCCACAGTCACCTGGCCACCTGGGCGGGCGGAACAGGCTTTGGCGTGCTGATTGAGGCAGACCGTACGCACGCAGTGGTCTTCAGAGCACGCTGAGATTCAGGGGGCACGCCGCGTCTGCCCTGTCGCTACACGTCCGCGGCTGCTCGCCCCTGCCACGTGAGCCACTGGAGTCTGCGCAGGTCACCGGGGCGTGGGCTCGCCCGATTTGGCGTAGCCGTGGCTGCCTAAATGGTGCAGGTCGCGGATGGCGGTCTTGCTAGGGGCGCGCAGCGATGTCGGCGGTCCGGGTGAATAGCGACGCCAGGTCCGAAGTCATGCGGGGTGGCTGCCGGCTGGGCCGCGCACCTAGCGACGCCCGGTGCCTAGTCGGGATGTCGCTGGGATCGGCGGCGCGGCCTGTCGAAGCCGCGTGGCCCCTCAGGCCTGAGACGGGGGAGCGAGCAGCGAGCGGAACTGTTGGTACCCGCGAGCGGCCGTGCGATTGCTGATGTTCCGGGCTAGCACCTCATGCAGCGGGCTCTGGAGGTCGGCGCCGAGGACCGCGCGGATAGCGGCTTCATGAGCACTGGGGATCCCGGGGTTCAGGGCTGGATCGTCCTCCTCCCCGACAGTCTCGACTGAGACGCCCGGTATGTCGGGTTAGTCTGCCTCGGCGAGACGGGAGCATCACCGGCATGGCCAGCACCACCAACCCCGAGCAGGACCCGGCACCCACGCCCGAAGCGGCGGACGTTGCACCCCTGGTCCGGCTCCGTACAGGAGGCCTGGCGATCGTCCCGGGCAGACGCGACGCCAAGCCGATCTTCGGTCGGGGCAACCCCGGTCTACCGGCACAGCTACTTCCCGCCAGGCCCCTCGAAGACGGTGTTGACGTCTCCGACCGCCCCTACGGAGTCTTCTCCAGGCACCTCGGAGAAGGCTTGTGCCAGCCGCTCCCACATCCGAGAACGGTCGGAACACAGGCGGCGCATCTCCTTCTGGCTCGACGTCTTGGGGAGCGGAAGCCGGATCGGCTCCTTGAGGTTCCCCTCGCTTCCGAGAAGCTCACCCAGTGCGCCCATCCTGTCCTTCCGGCTTTCGTGCACCGAGCGAACTGTTCGCTGGAATTCCCAGTGAGAATTATCCGGACCCTGGCGGCGGCGACGCGCTTCCCGAAGCTTCATTACTGGATCATCACCGTAGCTCGGACACGAATGATCAAACAGGAACGAGTTGTCCTGGGCTAAGTCGTGCATGGTCCTGATGAAATCGAACCTGGTCTGCCAGTGGTGCCGGTCGACGACGAAGTCACGAGCCATTTTCCAGGTGCGGCTCTCCTGTTCGCGCCATTGCGACAGCATCTCGCCGGCGTCGATGCGCGAGCTTGAAAGATCACGCTCACGACGTTCCCATATCTGAACCATCAGGCCTGCCACTTTTTCCACCAAATCGTGCTGGTATCTGATCAGCTCCAGATCGTGCACGTCGACCGGGCGAAGACACGCCGGGTTCTTGAGCGGGTAGTGCTCGTCCTCCCAGTCCACGAACGCAGTGAATGTTCGCAGGCCCGCGAGGTCCGGATCCTCTGCCACGATCCACGACCGCATCGAGGCGATGGAACTGCTGTCCGCACGCCGACACGCCTTGTCGAGGCAGTCCACGGCCCGCTCGGCCAGAGATTTCGCGTTTTCGTCCTCGTTTTCGCTCTCCACCCTGACCGGCTTGTCTTTGTCGAAAGGCAGGAGTCCAATAGCAAAAATACACGCAGAGTAGTAGAAGTCGTGCCATGGGCTCCGGTGCAGCGGCACGCCCCTGAACCAGGCGAGCCGTATCTCCCGATGGATGTGCTCTACGGTCATCGGCCATTTCCACTCTCGCCCGGCGACCTTTGTCAGCACTTGCGACGTGGACTTTCTCAACTTCGCCACGCGTGAACTACCGTAAACTCTGGCATATTTCAGCTCGCACAGTTCCCTATAGACCCCCAAATCCCTGCGAGCCGCCCGGGTCCAGCACCGTCGCGCCGGCGTCCATACCAGCATGAGTCTCAGAGCCACCCGCGACACGGTGCCCCCTGGAACTCTCCGGAAACGGTAGGCCCGACACAGGTCCTGCGCCTTTTTCTGCCCGACAAACTGAAGGAACTCCTGTACCAGGTACTTGTCGTACTTGCCCTTGGGCGTATTCGCGAAATCGCGATCCAATAGTTCCTTTACACCCGCCCTGCCTCCTGATCCAGCCTTCTCGCCATGATCCTTGAGGTACTCGGCAAAGTCGGATTCATGCTCCTTGAACATCTGCCGAATTCGGGTGCGTAGGTGCTGGAGCTCGGCATCTCGTTTACTCTCTCCGGACGGTTCCTTTTTGCATGAGCACCAATCACCGATCAGTTGCTCTCCCATGCCGAGCAGTATCGCTTGACGGTATCGCGCCGTGAGCAATGCTGCGTGCCACCAGTTCTTCCGGACCCCAATTTTGCGGAAATACGCCGGAGTTCCTTTTATCCACGCCAGGCGTCTGAGGTCCCGATCCAGCCCCAGCTTGATGATGTCCTGGTAGGTCATCAGTGCATCAAGACATAGACCGAGCTGCTCCTGAATGAACCCCACCTCAAGCCGAAGGAACGGGTTGTGAGGGTCCTGTGAAATTGCATCGAAGTACTTGCCGAGGGCCTCGTCGTAATGCCTGGAGAACTTGTACTTCTGCGCCTCCTGTACATCCCTGAACAGTCCGTGCGGGATGGCCAGGCCGTACCAGGCAGCCCAGGGCGGTTTTTCTACAAGCCGCGTCAGTGGAAGAATGAAAGCGCAGACCTCGTATGCCGCGCTCTTTATGGCGGCCTCAAATGTCGAGGCGGTGCAGGTGATTGATTGGCTGGCCCACTTGGGGAGTACGATGACTTGCACTGTCACGCTGCACGCGTTCTCCGGGCTACGGTAGAGCACTCCGTTGACCTGATAGGAGTAACTGACGTGAGTCGCGCTCAAGAGTTTCCCAAAGGCTGCCGCCAGACTGGCGGGTGAACTACCGGAGTCCAGCGCGGGGCTGTGCAGAACTTCCACAAAATCGATCTGCTGTGACCCTCCAGGCATCGGGGAAGGCGCCTCCAGGCTGACTTCCGCCAGAGCCTCGCGAAAGTTTGTCGTCAATCTCTCAACTTCGATCCTTGGGTCTTTGCCTTCGCTACTGAAGGTCGGTACCGAGATCGGCCCGGGAACTATCATTCTGCGACTAATTCGGAATCTTCGAAAACAGTAGCAAGCCCCAATCGCGAAAATTCCAACTATAAAGAATCGGAAAGGGTTGGAAACTTGCAGAGCCGTAACCCATACGTCGCCCTGCGCCCTTCGGGAATTCTGCCAGAACGCCGCTATTCCCCAAAGGGCGGCGGCTGCCGCGAATAAGAATCCACACAGCCAGCCGTACCCGCCGACGGCCGGCCTGGGGACCTTCACGCGGACCCACTGCCCGGGATTCTCTCTCCACCAAGACATAGGCACCCCAAGACCAAGGATTTGTTGAGCGATGAGGCTGCTATCTCCAACGTAGGCACCGTGTGCATCGCGTGCACCTTGCCCGGCATGGCGCCATACACACGTGCTCGAACTGGCCTGGGTCCTGGCCAGGTAGAGCGGGTTGCCGTACTGCAAGCCCTCCAGGGCCCTTCAGGCTGAAAATCTGCAAGTTGGTCCGCCTGGACGCGGATGGTCGGCGCGCGGGCAGGGGGGACGGCTGTGGACAAGCGTGGACCGATGGCGCCGCAACTGCACTGTCACCAGGCGCATTTCGGTAGGTGAAGGCACGCAGCACGGTGGCTGATCACACGTCAGTCGCTTGGCGCCAAGAACGCCATCTGCGGTTTGCATGCGCTGTGACCTGCCTGTATGTGGCCTGGCGTGTACCGCAGCGGCCGTCCGTGGCACATCCTGAGACGGGTGGGGCTGGAGGTGGACAGCGGGACGAAAGGGCCGGTCCTGAGTCAGGGTTCGGCCATGACGACGACAGACACCACTCCCGCCCTGCCGGACCCGCGGGTGCAGCCGACGATGACCGTGCCGGAGGCTGGCCGGTACTTCGGTCTCCAGAAGGCCGCGAGCTACAACGCGGCGCGGCGCGGTGAGATCCCGACGATCTCGGTTGGCCGGCGCCTGCTGGTGCCCACGGCCAAGTTGCGCGCCCTGCTCGGCATCGATGTGGCGACCACGACGGATGCGGCGGCCTGAGCGGCCCAGCCTTCCCCCGCGCCTTGCCGGACTGCGGCCCCGGCACCCAACCCCTGGTAGGAGATCACCCCCATGTCCTGGTTCGCCGTTGGCGACAGCACCGACGACCACTGCAAGACGCTGGCGGCAGGCAACGCAGCCCTCGGGCTGTGGGTGCGCTGCGGTGCCTACGCGAGCGCTCACCTGACCGACGGGGTGATTCCCGGCGCGGTGGCCGCCAAGAACGGGACCGCGACGCAGATCCGCAAGCTCGTGGCGTCGGGCCTGTGGCACGCCGCTCGGCACTCCTGTCTGAAGTGCCCGCAGGTGCGGGAGGGCGACTTCGTGATGCACGACTACCTGGACGCGAACCCCAGCCGGCGGCAGGTCCAGGAGCGCCGAAGGCGCGCGGCGGAGAAGAAGCGCCAGCAGCGAGGAGGCGGTTCCCCATCGGCGGAGGATGACGCGCCGCTGGATGATCTGCCGACCGGTCGCCGGTTCGGTGGCGGTGAAGATACAGGTCAGACGGTCGAGTCCCCTGGGGACGGTCACGGTCCTCGCGCGTGCCCGGCCCCTGCCCTCCCCTCCCGAAGGGAGGGGGCTGGTGTGGGTGTGTGGCCGGCAGGTAGTTGGGGGCCGGCGCGCCGGCGCCCGCTGCCGGAAGGCTTCGAACCGGACGAAGCGGCCCTGCTTTGGGCCGCTGCCGAAGGGCACACCGACCGCCTCGGCGGCCGGGCGGGCCTGGCGGCCACGACAGCGGCCTTCACGGACTGGCACCGGGGCCGGGGCACGCAAGGCGCGGACTGGCAGGCGCTGTGGCGCAAGTGGGTCAGGGAGCAGCGGGCGAACCCAGAAGCCCGGCCGGCGCAGGCGCCGGCGGCCGTGTCCCGTTCGGGCAGCCGCCGAGGCGTTGCGGACGCGGCGGCGGTCTCAGTTGCCGAGCGGCTGGCCGGCATCGAGGAGCAGGTGGCGAAGGACCAGGGGCCAGCGGTCGCCGGGCGGCGGGCCCTGACGCTGGTGGACACACCGCCATCCAGCGGGAAGAGCCGAGCGGCGTTGGCGATGCCGGGGCAGCACCCGTTGATGGCCGCGTTGCCCGGCGGCCGCCACGTGGCCGCAGATCCGGTGGACGTGGTGGCGGCGATCGCCGAGCACGGGCAGGCGAACGCGGTGGCGATGTACGGCTGGCGCCAGGTGGCTGCGCTTCTGGCTGTAGCGGATCCGGCGTCCGTCGGGTCGTAAAAGCTGCCGCGTCGAGGACTGGCGACGTGTCGCCGGTGCGGGCGGCCCGTGCACTGGAGCCTTACAGCGTCCGGAGCGCGGCTCGCCGTTGACCCGGAGCCGAGCGTGCAGGGCAACACCGCGGTCTACCGGGACGGGACGGGAACGATTCGCTCACGTCGCCCGACCTCGGAACTCCCGCTGATGTCCTACGAACGGCTTTACGCGCCGCACGTGGCAACCTGCCGGGCGCGCAACGGCGCGACGGCGTTGAGGTGGCGCCGATGAGCAGCAGGTTTGCCGAGCCCGTTGTGCGAAACAGCGCAACCTTGCGCATTCTGGTGCGTCTTGCAGGTAGGGCAGGTGATGGTCCGTCAGTGCCGACGGCCAGGGCGCGTAGCGCGCCGACTGCGGAGACGTAGCACCTAGAGGTGGATGCCGTTGGTGGACGGCGATCAAAGGAGGGGTGATTCAAGTGCCGGATGGCTCTTACGCGGTGGTGCAGGAGGCTCTGCGCCGCTGGGGGAACGTGAGGCTGACCGAGGGCGGGTGGCTGGCACGGTGCCCGGCGCACGACGATCGGCAGGGCTCGCTGCTGGTGCTCGCGGCGGGCGATGGCCGGGTGGAGCTGGACTGCTTGGGGGCGGGGTGCGACCCGCAGGACGTGGCGTCGGCCCTCCGCATCGGTGCGCAGTTCGTGGCGGTGCCTCCGCCGGCGTTCGGGCAGGGCCCCGGGTGGATCTGGCCAGGCTACGTGCCGTCCGCGGGCTTGACGTTGATCGACGGCGAGGAAGGGGTGAACACCCTGGCTCTGGCACTTGACCTGGCGGCCAGGGCATCGGCAGGCAGGGGACTGCCAGACGGTCAGCTTTGCCGGGGACGGAAGGTGGCGGTGCTGACAGCGCCGCATACCTCCGCTGCGGCGAGGCGGCTTCTTGCGGCGTCGGGAGCATCCGAAGAGCTGGCGGAGGTGCTCGAGGTGCTGGGCGGGAGGGGTGGTCGGCGCGGGTTGCGGCTGCCGGCGGACCTTCCGGAGTTGGAGGCGCAGCTCACCGGGCGGGAGGTGGAGCTTGTCGTTGTGGACGTGATGCTGGTGTGCCCGTACCGCACGCCGGTAGAGCGGGCGCTGAGGGCGTTGGCGGAGCTGGCGGTCCGGCTGGGCACGGCGGTGCTGGCGGTGCGGGAGGCCTCCAAACGGGCGGGCTGGCTGGCGTCGCGCCGGGCGCAGGCAGCGGCGGTGTTGGCCAGCACGGCGGCGGTGCACATGGCGGTCAACGGTCCTGCAGGGTCGATGGCCCTGGTGCCGGTGGCCAGCGAGTCGTGGAAAGTCATGGGCGGCCTGGAGTTCCACCAGGCTGGCCGGAACCGGCCGATCGTGTGGAATAGCCGGTTTCCGCGTGGCACGTGTCGGGCGATCGAGGGCGCCGACCTGTGCCGGCGCCGCCCTGCCAGTGCCAGCGCCTACAGCTTTCTGCAGAACCTGCTCTCTGGGGGGCCAGCCCCGGCCAGGGAGGTGCTTACGGCGGCGGCGGCGATAGGACTTGCCCCTCGTACGGTCCAGCGGGCGCGCACGCAGCTGGGCGTTGTGGCGACCAAGACCTCCCGCGGTTGGGTCCTTTCCTTGCCGCCGCAGCACGTCGGCCGATGAGCGGCTGCCCGGCCCCTCGCCGAGGGGCCGGGCGCGCTGACCTCTAGCGGGTCGCCTGCGGGCTGGTGCCCGGCTGGGTCGGGCTGTGCGGGGCGCTCGGGCTCGGCGACAGGCTGGTGGTCGGGAACGGCACGGGCTGGGCGCTGGCCGATGCGGTGGCCGTGGGGCCGGTGACGACCTGGGTGGCGGTGACGGTCACCGTGACGGTCGGGGCGGGCTCGGTGACCGTCACGGTTGCGGCGGGCTGGGTCATGGTGATCGCGGCGGCCGGGCTGGGGTCGTCGGTGACGGGGACGGGGATGGGGCACGTGGTGAGGGACGGGGCCAGCGGTGCGGTCGAGGTGGCAGGGGCGGCCGGGACTGCGGGCCCGGTCGGCCCGGCGACGGGCTGGGCCGGGGCGGGGCTGAGGAAGACGGTCGTCGGGCTGGTGGGGGCGGCAGGGCTGATGGTCGAGTGGGAGGCGAGGGTGGTTCCGGTGGCGAAGGCGGCGACGACTGCGAGGGCAACGGCCGTGTGGCGGGCGGTGATCCGGCTGGTCAGGGCCATGGTTGGTCTCCTTGTGAGTGGGCCGGGGGTTCGCGGTCCCCGGCTGGCGGTACCAGCCTCGCAGATAACTGGACCCAGGTCTAGAAAACTTACCCAGGTAAATTCATCCGCTCGCAGACTCGACGCGACACACGGCGGATGCCCGGGCACCCTGGCTGGCCGATCACTCCCGACCCATGGGGGAGCACGTGAAGCAGCCCCTGCCAGCCCTGCCTGCACCCCGCCCCGGCAGGGAAGGCCGCCGCCTGTACGCCGACCTTGCCGCAGCACCCCCCGCCCTGCGGCGCAGGTTTTACGACGGCCTAACGGCGAAGGACTGGGGCCAGGTCCTCGCTGCCGCCAACGCGGCTGCGGGCACCCCGTACGCCCTGTGGGCCGACGACCCGGTTGGTTTCGTCGAAGACGTCCTCGGAGAAAGCCAGTGGAGCAGACAACGCGAAATCCTCGAGGCCTTGGTCCACAACCGCCGGGTGGCCGTGCCGAGCTGCTTCGGTTCCGGCAAGACGCACATCGCCGCCCGGGCCGCCGTGTGGAGCTCGGTCGTCCACCCCCCAGGTACGGCCCTGACGGTCACCACCGCCACCCGTGCCCGGCAGGTCCAGCGCCAGATGTGGCCGCACATCCGTCAGATCGTCGCCCGAGCCGGCCTGCCCGGCGAAGTGGGCGTCACCCAGTGGAAGATGCCCGACTCCCACGGCTCGGACGTGGTGGTGGCCTACGGGTTCTCCGCGCCCGACCACGACGAGTCCGCTGTCCAGGGCATCCACGCCCCGCGGCTGATGTTCATCGTGGACGAGGCCGGCGGCATCGGCCGGATCATCGGTGCCGCGATGCGCGGTGTCCTCACGGGCGAGCACACCCGGGCACTGCTGATCGGCAACCCGCCGACGGACGACGAGGGCAGTTGGTTCGAGCAAACCTGCGCGGACCCAGCCGTCCACGTTCTGCCGATCAGCGTCTACGACACCCCGTTGCTGTCCGGCGAGCGAACCCGCCGGTGCCGGTCCTGCCCTTCGCAGGCCCCCGCGCATCTGCTCGCATCCCACCTCGTCGACCCCGAGTGGGTGCAGGACACCATCCGGGACCACGGACCTGACGCACCGTTCGTCGCGGCGAAGGTGCACGCCCGCTTCCCGCGCGGCGGCCAGGCCCGCGCCATCCCGTCGTCCTGGGTAGAGGCCGCCGCCGATGCGGCCGAACCCGAAGGCGACAACTTCCGCGCTCTGGACAGCCTAGGGCTGGAAACCGAGCGGTCCGCCCACCGAGTGAAGGCTGGCGCGTGGGTGCGTCTTGGCGTCGACGTCGCAGCCGGCGGCGGCGACGAGATGGTGATCGCCCGCTCGGTCGGCGACCTCGTAGAGCTGCGCCACGCCACGGCTGGCCAGGACAACGCTGACCCCGTCGCGGTCGCCGGCGTCGTGCTGCGCGAGATCCTGGCGGCTCAGGTCCTCGCGCAAGCGATCGGCACCCAGCTCCCGGTTCGGGTCAAGGTCGATGGTGTTGGGGTCGGCTGGGGTGTGGCCGGTCTCCTGGAGGCATGGCGGCGGGAAGGGCTGCACGAGGCGGAGATCGTCTCGGTCGTCGTCAGTGAGGCACCGGGCCGGGACGACGAGGCGGCGACGCTGCGCCCTGCGACCCAGCGCGATGAGATGTGGCTGGCGACCCGGGCGCTGGTCTCGCCCGCCGCATCGGCGCTACGCCTGCGCGTGGACCGGCGAACTCAGGCCCAGCTGTCCGCGCCCAAGCTCGGCACGAGCGCGACCGGGCGGACGGTGATCGAGTCCAAGCGGTCGATGAAGGCGAGAGGGGTGAGTTCTCCGGACCGGGCGGAGGCCCTGCTGCTGGCTCTGTACGAGCCGCAGGCGCGTCGCCGAAGGGTCCGACTTGTCGCATAGGACACCTATGGAATGCATGCCGGGAGTTGTTAGACGACGCATCTAATGCGCGCATACAGATCCCACCTGTTAGACGGGGGACGAACCCAAAGGTTGTATATCAAGCCATGTGATGGACATCACATTAAAAGAAGTGGCGGGGGCGGCATTGTCGGTTATTGAATCTTGGACGGGCCGTACTGCATATGCCAGACGGCGTCGGGGGATGCAGGAGTCTTGTTGGCGGGGGCGTGTCAAATGTCTGGACCACGCTCGCCGTACTCCTCTATTTCTCCTTACTCGGATAACTAGGTCGAGACGGGAGTGCTTCCCACCCCACGTCGGAAGCGCTTTCGCCCCTGGCGAGAAAAGGACGAATCAGTGCTCACAAATCAGTTCATGCGCTACGAGGCCTGCCCCCGCCAGGCCGCTCGGAAAGCAGGGCTGATGCGTTCTCAGCTGGCGGGATGGACCGATTCGTCGGCTCTGGTGCCTGATGGGTGGTTTGCCGGAGTGGAAGCAAGAGACGCGAC
>NZ_JBVIRY010000044.1:0-63605 GCF_055575795.1 Kitasatospora sp. NPDC034023 | reverse complement strand
GCCCTCGGCATGCCCAACGTCCCACGGCAGCCCCACAACCCCCGACACAGGGATCACCCCAGATCAGCCGACGCGAACCGAAACACGGAGGCTAGGGATCGCGGAATGCGGTACGGAGCGTGTGCTGCTTGATGAGGAGCAGTTGCGGAAGAGGTACGGTTCGCGCATCCCGCAGCGAGTGCTGGCGGACCTTGAAGAGCGAGGTCCGCGTGAGGTCATGCGCCCGTGGATAGGGCATCGCGGGCGTGACGGGATCGTCAGGATGGATCTGTCCGACGAGTCCGAGGGAACGCAGGCTCTGCTGCGGCAGGCGCCCCGATTCATGTCGGTGCTCCGATGGGGCGGGACCTTCGTGGTGGATGAAATCGATTCGAGCCTCCACCCGATTCTGACCGCACGCCTGATCGGGCTCTTCCAGAATTCCGCGACTAATCCGAATGGTGCTCAGCTGATCTTCACCTCCCATGATGCCAGCCTGCTCGGACGAGCTGACGGTGAAGAGATCCTGCGGCGCGACCAGGTCTGGTTCGTGGAGAAGAACGAGTACGGCGAGACCGAATTGGTCGCCCTCGCCGACTTCAAGCCACGCCAGGAGGAGAACCGCGAGCGGCGGTATCTCAGCGGGAGCTACGGCGGCGTGCCGTACATCGACGACAATTTTGCCAGTGCCGTGGCGGCGCGGGGGGACAACGATGGCAAGGGCTGCCAAGCCGAGCGGACGCAAGCGTCCCTGTTTTGACACCTCACTGGCCAGGCGGGCGGGACAGCGGGAGCCGAGGCAGAGGCTGCTGGTGGTCTGCGGCGCGAAGGCGACTGAGCGCGACTACCTTCAGGGGCTGAAGTCGAGCGCCCGGAATTCAGCGGTCTCCCTGAGGGTCGTTGAACATCCGAGGTCACCCTCCCAGGTCGTTGATCATGCCGAGCTTCTGCGTGACCAGGCCGGCGGTGAGTACGACGAGGTGTGGCGCGTTCTCGATGTCGACGAATTCCCTGACCTGGGGCAGGTGGTGGCCGAGGCGCGGAAGAAGAATATCGAGGTGGCGTTCTCAAATCCCTGCTTCGAAGTGTGGCTCCTGCTGCACTTCGCGGAGTATCGCCGCCCGGCTCGGTCGTTCAAGGAACTTGTGCCAGCGCTTGAGAAAATCTTCCCGACCGGATATGAGAAGGCCGGTATGAAGTTCGACCTCTACAAGCCGCACTGGCGGTTGGCCGCCAGCCGGGCGAAGCAACTGGCTGAGCCTGGGAACGAGCACGAGGTCAATCCCTCCACTGGCATGTGGAAGCTCGCGCTCGCCATCGGAGGCGAAGAGACGCAGCCGTGACGGGTCAGTACCATCGACCCGTGAACCTGTACTGGCACGTCGTACTGCCGCCGCTCAGCGCCTGACGGGCGCGCGCTCCGGTGGCTTGATCCCCCGCGACCCCGGCTCGGCCTGATGGCGGCCGCCGTGGGCTGATGGCGTGCGTCCGTTCTCGGAACCAGTTTCCCGATGGTCCTCGACGACGGAAGTTCACGACTGTGCCGAATCGCTTGTTCTCGCCTGCCCGTCCCCTGCCCACGGCTCTCCGTCGCGCCCGCCCCCGCGCGCTCGGCGGCCCGGTGCCGATCCTGCTCGCCGCCGTGCTCTGGGGCACGACCGGGACGGCGGCTTCGCTGGCTCCCGGGGGCGCCCCCGCGGCGGGGATCGGGGCTGCCGGGCTGGTGCTCGGCGGGCTGCTGCTGTTCCTGTCCGACCGCTCAGTCCGCACCCTGCCCCGGGCCTGCGGGCCGCGCGAGCGGTGGCAACTCGCGCTCGGCGCGGTCGCGGTGGCGGGGTACCCGGTCACCTTCTACCCGGCGGTGAGCCGGACCGGGGTGGCGGTGGCGACGGTGATCGCGCTGGGCAGCGCGCCGGTGTTCACCGGGCTGCTCGGGTGGCTCGCCGGGCAGGGGCGGCCGGGCGGGCGCTGGGCCGGGGCCACGGCGATGGCCGTCCTCGGGTGTGCGGTGCTGGTGCTGGGGCCCGAACTCGCCGGGGGCGGCGCTGCGGTGGACGGCCTCGGGGTGCTGCTGGCGGTGCTGGCCGGGCTCTCGTACGCCGTGTACTCGCTGGTCGGCGGGCGGCTGATCGCGGTGGGGCGCCCGTCCGGCGGGGTGATGGGGGCGATGTTCGGCGGGGCGGCGCTGCTGGTGCTGCCGGTGGTGGCCCTCGGGCCGGTGGGGTGGCTGCTCTCGGTGCGGGGCGCGGGGATCGTGCTGTACCTCGCCGTGGTCACCACCTGCCTCGCGTACCGGCTGTTCGGTCACGGCTTGCGGCACGCCACCGCGCAGACCGCCACGACGCTGACCCTCGCCGAGCCCGCCGTCGCCGCCGTGCTGGGCGTGGCGGCGCTGGGGGAGCGGCTGCCGGCCGTCTCCTGGTGCGGGCTCGCGGTGCTGGCCGGCGGGCTGGCCTTCCTCGCGCTCCCCGCCCGCCGGTAAGTGCACTGCCGCCGCACGGGAAGTCGGACCGGCCGACTTCCCGCGCGGCGGGGGCGGTCAGATGCCGAAGTGGGCGGTGATGCCGTCGAGGACGCAGTCGAGGCCGGTCTCGAACTGCCAGTCGGGGTCGTCCTTGCGGGTGGCCTCGTACAGGTAGCGCTCGTAGCTGGGGTAGCGGCCGGTGTTCATCAGCCAGGTCATCCGCGGGGCGAGGCCGGCCCGGGTCTGGTCGCCGTCGGACCAGCCGTGCTCCCGGCGGAGGTTCTCCAGGGCGACCTCGGCGGCGACCGAGCCGTGCACGTAGCCGCTGACGGCGCGGAACACCGCCATGGTGGTGTCGGCGTCCAGGCCGTGCCCGGCCAGGGCTGCGAACGCGCGCTCGGGGACGGCGAGTTGGTTGGGGGTGAGGGAGAACGGGGTGGCCGTCCGGACCGTCCACGGATGGGCCAGGGTCATCGCCCGGAGGTGGACGGCCAGCGAGCGCATGGCGTCCCGCCAGCCGTCGGCCGGGGTGTCCAGGGGGAGCCGGCCGTACACGAAGTCGACCATCAGCTCAATGAGTTCGTCCTTGCCGGAGACGTACCGGTAGGCGGCCATGGGGGCGACGCCGAGCTCTCCGGCCAGGCGGCGCATGGTGACGGCGTCCAGACCCTCGGCGTCGGCAATGGCGACCGCGGCCTCGGCGATCCGCTGCGGGGTCAGTGTGGTGCGCGGCGCGGGGGCCGGACGGGCGAGGCGCTCCCAGAGTGAGACCTGGGCCTTGTCGTCGCCGGCCGCGGGGGTGCCCCCGGCGGGTGCCTGCTGAGCGGGCATGGGGCGGGCTCCTTCCGACTGCGGTGTTCCTCACCGTATCACCCGGGCGTGTACGGCGTATCTGAAGCGTACGTCGTATCTACAGTGGACGGCATACGCGCCAATGTGTACGTTGTATCTGTCGGATACGCCGTACACATCGCCGTACGCGACATCGCGCCGTCCATCACATCCCGGAGGGGGACCCCCATGTCCACGGAGCAGAACCTGCAGATCGCGGTCATCGTCGGCAGCACCCGCGACGGCCGCTTCGGCCCGGTCGTCGCCGACTGGCTGCTCGGCCACCTCGACGCCCGCGGCGACGCGACCACCGACCTGGTCGATCTGGTGGAGACCCCGCTGCCGACCACCCTCCCGTCCTTCGGCGGCGAACCGTCGCCGGGCGACGCCGAGTTGCTGGCCGCCGTGTCGCCCCGGCTGGAGGCTGCCGACGCCTTCGTCATCGTCACGCCCGAGTACAACCACAGCTTCCCGGCCGCGCTGAAGAACGCCATCGACTGGCACAACCGGCAGTGGCACGGCAAGCCGATCGCCTTCGTCTCCTACGGCGGCCTCTCCGGCGGGCTCCGCGCCGTCGAGCAACTGCGGGTGGTCATGGCCGAGTTGAACGCGGCGACGATCCGCAACACGGTCAGCTTCCACGGCGCCGCCCACTGCTTCGACGCCGATGGCAAGGCCATCGACCCCGCCGCCGACGCCGCCGCCAAGACCATGCTCGACCAGCTCACCTGGTGGGCGCAGGCGCTGCGCACCGCCCGGCAGGCCCACCCGTTCGCGGCCTGAGCCGACCGGCGGCGGACGACGGTTCGGGGGTCAGGGTCGGCGGGGTCCGGGTCGGCGGACGGGGGGCCGGGCCTGGCGGGCGGGGGTCAGCCGGTGGCCGCCGGGCACTGGGCGGTGAAGCAGAAGCCGGTGAGCTCCGCGTCCCGGAGGGCCTGGAGGAGGGTGGGCCAGTCGCCCTCCGGGCCGGCCACGATGACCGAGTAGGCGACGCCGTCGGGGCCGACCAGGACGTGGTCGACCGCGCGTCGGACGGTGCCGGTCTCGGCGTGGTTGTAGGAGTACTCCAGCTCGGCGGTGCCGTTGGCGGTCTGCTCCAGCCGGAGACGGCGGTAGCCCGCGGACGCCTTGGTCTCCGCGAGGTTGGCGTCGATCGACTTGGCCTGCTCATAGGGGGACTGGGTGGTCATGGAGAACACCTGGACCAGGCTGGACTGGTTCGGGGTCTCGTAGAACGTGGAGCCGTTCTGCTCCCTCCGCTGCCACCCGTCCGGGACGAGGAGGGTGAACCCGTTCGGGTCCTGGACCCGGTTGAGGTGCAGCCCGGTGGGGGTCGGCGCGGGCGCCGGGGTGGTGGGCGTGGGCGAGGGCGTGGCGGAGGGTGACTCCGAGGCCGTGGGGGACGACGAGGGGGAGCCGGACGCCGTGACCGGTGGCGTGCCCGTCAGGGTCGCCGCGCCGGTCGGCTTGCTCCCGCCCTCGTGCCGCGTCAGCAGGTACCCGCCGCCGCCCGCGAGCACGCCGAGGAGCGCCCCGGCGAGGGCGGCCACCAGCACCCGCCGGGACCGCCGCGTTCCGGCGGACGGCGGGCGCCCCGGTCGAGGGGCGCGCGGTGTGATCAGCGGTGGTGCGATCAGCGGTGGTGCGACCGGAGGCGGCCCGACCGGAGGCGCGAAGGGCGGGGCCGTCGGCGGAGGGGGCGCAGGCGTGGCCGGGGGAGCCGCCGGAGGCGGAGGCGTGGCCGCCCTGCCCGCCGGCAGGTGGTCCACCCACTGCTGGCCGTCCTTGTCCCAGTACTTGCCCGTCATCCCTGCTCCCCCTGTGCTCCCCGGTCCCCGCTCAGTGCAGGAACTGCTCGATCGCCTCGACGACCGCCAGCGCCGAGGCGAGTCCGGAGACTACCGTGGTCGAGCTCCGCAGGAGGTCGCGGAGCCGTTCCAGCCGGGTGCGCGGGGCCGTGCCGGTCTGTTCGAGGGCCGTGCCGACGGCGTCCAGCTCCTGCTCCACCTCGGCCACGCCGTTGCCCTCGACCCGGGTGAACATCGGCAGGTGGCCCCGCAACTCGCGGACCGCCGCGAGCAGTTCACGGGCCGAGGCGTCGAGGCGGATCGAGGCGTCGACGGCCGTCGAGTCCTGACCGGTGGCGACCGCCCCGCCGGTCATCGCGCCGATCGAGACCCCGCCGGGCGCCGGGGCGGGCACCGTCAGACCGCGCAGGTCCGGCAGTGGGTCGGGCGCCCCGGCCCGCTGCGAGCGGTCCTCCGCCCGGGTGCCGGAGCCCGCGGCGACGGCCCCGCCGGTCATCGCGCCGATCGACACCCCACCGTTCGAGGCCCCATTGCTCGACACCCCGCCGCTCGCCGGTGCCGGGGGAGTGCTCTCCGCGTCCTGCGGCACGTCCTGCTCCTCGTTCATCGGAAATCTCAACTCCCTGTCAAGGACGCGAATCCGCGTCGTTAGGAGGGCTTCCCGCCGGACGGCGGAGCCGCCACTGCGCCCGACTGCGCCGTGCCCCCGTTGGTGGCGACGGCGCCGCCGCTCATCGAACCGATGTGGACCCCGCCCTCCATCACCTGGATCACGGTCTGCTCGAAGCGGTCGGTCTCGTACCCCGACCGCTCCAGCGCGACCCGCACGCCCTCGATGATCCGCTCCTCGATCGACTTCAAGTACCGTATGACGTCCAGCTCCTGGAAGATCGAGATGGTCGACGTGGTGGCGGCCTCGCGCAAGGAGACGACCGGGCGGGCGGCCACCACCAGCTGGTCGTCGTCATCCGTGCCGCCCGTGGCCCGGCGTCCGCCCGGGCGCAGCAGCGAGCGGAGCGCGGCCGGCCCGGCGGTGAACGCGGACATCGCCGGGCCGCGGCGTCCCGGTCGGGTGCCCTGCTGGGCCACCGCGTCCGCCAGCAGCTCGTAGTCACGCCGGACCGGCCCGAGCACGTGCGGGACGACCTCCACCATCAGCAGGTTCCCCTGGGTGTGCACCCGCAACTGCACCGTCAGCACCACCTGTTCGTCCCAGGCGCCGACCCGGACCCGCAGGAAGTGCCGGCGCCGTTCGCCGCCCTCGTCGACCGCCTCGGCGATGTGCCGGGCGATCTCCTCGGGCCCGCGCGGGACCTCGCCGCGCGCCGGGCCGTACGGGAGGTAGACGACGTGCTCGATCTCCAGGTCCCGCAGGCGGTCCAGGCTGGTGTCGGCGGCGGCCTGCCGCAAGGCGGCCAGGCGCGGGATGACCAGGTCGAGTACGGCCCGGGCGGTCAGGCCCTCCTCGGCGGCCGCCGGGGCGTCCTTGCGGCGCCTCAGCTCCAGGGTGAACCGCCAGACGCTGAACGGGAGTCCGGCGCCGAGGAAGGGATCGGCCGGATCGTAGACGACGAGCTGCGAGTACTGCTCGTCGGCGATGGCCCGCTGCAGCGCCGGGTAGCGCGGCCGGGCCGGCAGCCGGCGCGGATGCTTGGGGAAGTTCTCGCGGGTCAGCTCCCGGCGGAGGACCTGGGCGACGTGCAGGCGGTGCCAGCCCACTGTCGCGGCGAGCGCCAGCGGGAACAGCGTGCCCTGCCAGGCCCCCTCCTTCAGTGTGGCCAGCGCCAGTGCCCAGTAGAGGATCTGGGCGATCACGGCGAGGACGGAGAGGAGCCCGCCGGCGGCGCGCCGGGCCTCGGACGCCCGGGAGCCGCCGGGCGTGGTGGGGGCGGCTGGGGCGTAGAGCGCGTACTCCCGGACCTCCGCGGGCTTGGCGTACCAGGACAGCAGGCAGACCAGGGCGTACAGGACGGCGAAGGTCGCCGTGAACGGTGGCATGTAGTGCGAGAGCACGCCGAACACGGTGTCGGCCGCCGACTCCTGGCCGTACGGATCGTCGCCGTAGTACCCGCCGGTCAGTCCTTCCCCGTAGGACTTCCAGTCGGCGGCGGACGGTGGGTGCTGGAGCAGCGGCCAGTACTCGGTGCAGAAGAAGCCCAACCAGACCAAGGCGAGCACCGCGCCCGTGCGAGCCTCCAGTGCCCGGGCCCGGAGGGCGTGCGCCAGCACCGTGACCAGGTCGAAGCCCAGGGACGGCGGGACGGAGCGCTCGTCGTGCTCGACCAGTTCGGTGATGACACGCCGGCGGTAGTCCGGGTCGAGGTAGACCCCGGCGCAGAGCAGCCGGGTGGCCTCGGACCTCGCGTACGGCGATCCCGGCGATCCCGGTGTTCCCGACGATGTCGGCGGTGGCGCCGGCGGTGGCGGTGGAACGGACGGCGGCTCGGCGGGCCGCACCGGCCCGGGCTGGAAGGTCATCCGCCTCCCCCTCTGGCGTGAACCAACTCGCCGAGATTATGGACCTGCTGACGGTCCGTCGGCCAGTAAAAATGCGCAAGGGGAAGTGCGCGGTGAAACGCGCAGCGGGCATGCGAAGGCCCCCGGGTGGAGGGGGCTCCACCCGGGGGCCGGGGCGTCGTGACCGGCGCGCGGTCAGTGCCCGGTCAGCACTCGATGACGTTCACGGCGAGGCCGCCGCGCGAGGTCTCCTTGTACTTGATCTTCATGTCGGCCCCGGTCTCCTTCATCGTCTTGATCGCCTTGTCCAGCGAGACGTGGTGCCGGCCGTCGCCGCGCAGCGCCATCCGGGCCGCGGTGATGGCCTTGACCGACGCCATGCCGTTGCGCTCGATGCAGGGGATCTGGACCAGGCCGCCGACCGGGTCGCAGGTGAGGCCGAGGTTGTGCTCGATGCCGATCTCGGCGGCGTTCTCGACCTGCTCGGGGGTGCCGCCGAGGACCTCGGCGAGGCCGCCCGCGGCCATCGAGCAGGCGGAGCCGACCTCGCCCTGGCAGCCGACCTCGGCGCCGGAGATGGAGGCGTTCTCCTTGAACAGCATGCCGATGGCGCCGGCCGCGAGGAGGAAGCGGACGATGCCGTCGTCGTCGGCGCCCGGGATGAAGTTCAGGAAGTAGTGCAGGACGGCCGGGATGATCCCCGCCGCGCCGTTGGTCGGCGCGGTGACCACCCGGCGGCCGGAGGCGTTCTCCTCGTTGACCGCCATCGCGTAGAGGGTCACCCACTCCATCGCGTTGGCCGGCCCGATGCCCTCGGCGCGGAGCGTGCGCGCGGCAGCGGCGGCCCGGCGGCGGACCTTGAGGCCGCCCGGCAGGATGCCCTCGCGGGTCATGCCGGCCCGCACGCAGTCCTGCATCACGGACCAGATCTCCAGCAGCCCGGTGCGGATCTCCTCCTCGCTGCGCCAGGCCTTCTCGTTCTCCAGCATCAGGCCGGAGATGGAGAGCCCCGTCTCCCGGCTGAGCCGCAGCAGCTCGTCACCGGTGCGGAAGGGGTACTTCAGCACGGTGTCGTCCGGCTTGACCCGGTCGGCGCCGATCGCGTCCTCGTCGACGACGAAGCCGCCGCCGACCGAGTAGTAGGTCTTCTCCAGCAGGGTGGAGCCGTCGGCCGCGTACGCCCAGAGGGTCATGCCGTTGGCGTGGTAGGGCAGCGACCGGCGGCGGTGCAGCACGAGCTGGCTGTCGGGGTCGAAGTCGATGGAGTGCTCGCCGAGCAGGTGGAGCTTCTTCTCGGCGGTGATCCGCTCGACGTCCTTGTCGGCCTGGTCGACGTCGACGGTGCGGGGCGAGTTGTCCTCCAGGCCCAGCAGGACGGCCTTCGGGGTGCCGTGGCCGTGGCCGGTGGCACCCAGCGAGCCGTACAGCTCGGCACGCACGCCCGTCACCTGGGTCAGCAGGTCTTCGGACCGCAGTCGGCGGGCGAACATCCGGGCGGCGCGCATCGGGCCCACGGTGTGGGAGCTCGAGGGGCCGATGCCGATGGAGAAGAGGTCGAAGACGCTGATGGCCACGGGGGACGTCCTTGTCTGGTCTCGTGGAAGTACTTGCGGGCGGGGGGCCGACACGGCTCGGGGCACCGCGCGCACTTACCAGTGTGCGCGGTGCCCCGGAGCCCCAGGTGTCGCGGCGGGGTGAGGCCGGTCACCCGGCCCGGACGATCACCGAAGTGATCAGAGGTTCGGGTACAGCGGGTACTTCTCGGCCAGCGCGGTGACGCGGGCCTTCAGGGCGTCGGCGACGGTCTCGTCGAAGGCGGGCTTGAGCGCCTCGGCGATGATGTCGGCGACCTCGCGGAAGTCCTCGGCCTGGAAGCCGCGGGTGGCCAGGGCCGGGGTGCCGATACGCAGGCCCGAGGTGACCATCGGCGGGCGCGGGTCGTTCGGGATGGCGTTGCGGTTGACGGTGATGCCGACCTCGTGCAGGCGGTCCTCGGCCTGCTGGCCGTCGAGCTCGCTGTTGCGCAGGTCGACCAGGACCAGGTGCACGTCGGTGCCGCCGGACAGGACGGACGCGCCGGCCTCGGCGACGTCGGCCTGCAGCAGGCGCTCGGCCAGGATCCGGGCACCGTCCAGGGTGCGCTGCTGGCGCTCCTTGAACTCCTCCGAGGCCGCGACCTTGAAGGCGACCGCCTTGCCGGCGATCACGTGCTCGAGCGGGCCGCCCTGCTGGCCGGGGAAGACCGCGGAGTTGATCTTCTTCGCGTACTCGGCCTTGGACAGGATGACGCCGCCGCGCGGGCCGCCCAGGGTCTTGTGGGTGGTGGTGGTGACCACGTCCGCGTAGGGCACCGGGTTCGGGTGCAGCCCGGCGGCCACCAGGCCGGCGAAGTGCGCCATGTCCACCATGAGCAGCGCGCCGACCTCGTCGGCGACCCGGCGGAACTCGGCGAAGTCCAGCTGGCGCGGGTAGGCGGACCAGCCGGCGATGATCAGCTTCGGCTGGTGCTCCTTGGCGAGGCGCTCGACCTCGGCCATGTCGACCTGGCCGGTCTTCTCGTCGACGTGGTACGCGACCACGTTGTAGAGCTTGCCGGAGAAGTTGATCTTCATGCCGTGGGTCAGGTGACCGCCGTGGGCCAGGTCCAGGCCCAGGATGGTGTCGCCCGGCTGGATCAGCGCGAACATCGCGGCGGCGTTGGCCTGCGCGCCCGAGTGCGGCTGCACGTTGGCGTGCTCGGCGCCGAACAGGGCCTTGATGCGGTCGATCGCGATCTGCTCGACCACGTCGACGTGCTCGCAGCCGCCGTAGTAGCGACGGCCGGGGTAGCCCTCGGCGTACTTGTTGGTGAGCACCGAGCCCTGGGCCTCCATGACCGCCACCGGGGCGAAGTTCTCGGAGGCGATCATCTCCAGGGTGGTCTGCTGGCGGTGCAGCTCGGCGTCGACCGCGGCGGCGATCTCCGGGTCGAGGGCGTGCAGGGACTGGTTGAGAACCGTCATGGTGTGGTCTTCCCGGGGAGGAGAGCGGAGGGACGGCGGGGGAGGGCGGGCCGCCGTGCTGCGGCCCGCCCGATCACGAGCGGGTCAGCTGCTGTGGGTGAGCGCGTCGTACTCGTCCGCGCTGAGCAGCTCGTCGGTGGACTCCACGCGCACCTTGAACAGCCAGCCACCCTCGAAGGGGGCGCTGTTGACCAGGCCGTTGTCGTCCAGGACGTCCTGGTTGACCTCGACGACCTCGCCGGTCACCGGGGAGTACAGGTCGCTGACCGACTTGGTGGACTCCAGCTCGCCACAGGTCTCGCCGGCGGTCACGGCGTCGCCGACGGCCGGCAGCTGCACGTAGACGATGTCACCGAGCGCGTCGGCGGCGTGCTTGGTGATGCCGATGGTGGAGACACCGTCCTCAGCGGCGGTGAGCCACTCGTGCTCCTTGGTGTACTGCAGGTGCTGGGGGTTGCTCATGGCGTCATTCTCCAGGATGGGAAGCGGGTACGGCGAAGCGGGCCGCCGCGTGGACGGCTTCGACGTGCGGGTATGGGGAAAGGCGGGTGTCGGCGGGGCGCTCGGCGGGCGCTCAGCGGGCGCGCTTGTAGAACGGCAGCGCCACGACCCGGACCGGCTCGTGCTTGCCGCGCACGTCCACCGCGACGGTGGTGCCGGGGGCGGCGTGGGCCGCGTCGACGTAGGCCATCGCGATCGGCTGTCCCAGCGTCGGGGACGGCGCGCCGGAGGTGATCCGGCCGATCGGGGCGCCGTCGGCGGAGACCACGGTGTACTCGGCGCGCGGGACGCGCTTGCCCTCGGAGAGCAGGCCGACCAGCACCCGAGGCGGGTTGGCCTCGGCCGCGGCGGCGGCCTGCTCCAGCGCCTTGCGGCCGACGAAGGCGCCCTCGTTGGTGGTCTTGTCGAAGCGGACGACGCGGCCCAGGCCGGCGTCGAACGGGGTGAGGTCGGTGGACAGCTCGTGCCCGTACAGCGGCATGCCCGCCTCCAGGCGCAGCGTGTCGCGGCAGGAAAGGCCGCACGCGACCAGGCCGCGGCCCTCGCCGGCGGCGGTCAGCGCCTGCCAGATCTCCTCGGCGTCGACCGGGTGGCAGAAGATCTCGAAGCCGTCCTCGCCGGTGTAGCCGGTGCGGGCCAGCAGCACCTCGCGGCCGGCCACGTGGGCCGGGAGGATCGCGTAGTACTTGAGGCCGGGCAGGTCGGCGTCGGTGGTCTCGGCCAGGATCGCGGTGGACTCCGGGCCCTGGACGGCGATCAGCGCGTAGGTGTCGCGGTCGTCGGTGACGACGGCGTCGAAGCCCTTGGCGCGGGCGATCAGCTCGTCGAGGACCAGCTGGGCGTTCGAGGCGTTGGCGACGACCAGGAAGGCGTCCTCGCGCAGGCGGTAGACGATCAGGTCGTCCAGGATGCCGCCGTCCTCGGCGCAGATCATGGTGTAGCGGGCGCGCAGCTCACCCAGCGCGGAGACGAAGCCGACCAGCGCGTGGTCCAGCATCTCGCCGGCCTGCGGACCGGTGACGGTGATCTCGCCCATGTGGGAGAGGTCGAACAGGCCGGCCTTGGTGCGGACGGCGAGGTGCTCCTCGCGCTCGCTGCCGTAGCGCAGCGGCATGTCCCAGCCGGCGAAGTCGGTCATGGTCGCGCCGAGGGCGCGGTGCAGCGCGTCGAGCGCGGTCAGGCGGAGGGACGACATGGCCAGGAACTCCTCGGTCGGGGCACTCATGGGTGCACGCGCCGGACCGGACCCTCTCGGGGGCCGACCCTGCGCGCGGGCATGCGGCGGCGTGGGTCTCCCCATCTGTCGTCGAACCTGAGAGCTTCACCGCCCGCCGGCCCGCAGCTGTTTCCAGCATCCAGGACAGCATGGCGGCTTGCACCGTGGGTGGGCGCGCGACAGGGCCGCGCGCCGCTTTCCAGATGTGCCTAACCCGTGCGGTAGGGGGGCCTGAGAGATTCCGGGGAGGACTTGCTCCTTCGGCGCCGGCTGTGCCACTCACTCACTGGTGCGGCACTCCGGGCTCTCCCGCGCGGGTTCGAGCGGCCGGTATGGAGTTGTGGGGCCCGCGGCGCATGCCGTCGGACGCGCACATCATGGCACGTCCCGGACGAGGAAGGGAGAGGGGACCCGGTCACACGGTGAGAGGGGAGCCGGTCACACGACTAGGGGGGAGCCGGTCACACGACACAGAGGCGAACACGAGCCCTAGACTGCTCCGCGTCGGCGCAGCAGAGGGCGGCCGACCGGCAGAGGGCGGAATCGGCGGCGCATGGGGTACCCGGTGGAGCAGCAGCAGGGGTGGGGCGGCCCGGAGGGGGCGCCGGCGGGCGGCACGTGGCCGGCCAACGAGCTGGAGCAGGTGCTGACCGCGGCCCTGGGCGACCCGGGCGCGACGCCGCGGGTGATCGAGGTGCTGGCCCGCAGCCAGGTGTGGGTGCCGCTGCCCGGCGGGGCCGACCCGCAGGGGCAGTCGCTGGACCTGCCGACCATCGAACTGGGCGGCGACCCGTACGTACCGGTGTTCTCCTCGCAGGAGGTGTTCCTGCAGCAGGCGCCGGGGATGGCCTTCGCGATCGCGCCGGTCTGGGAGTTCGCCCGCGGGCTGCCGCTGGGCGTGGGCATCGCGGTGAACCCGGACGCGGCGGTGGGCATCCCGGTGCCGCCGCAGGGCGTGGCCGAGCTGCGCCGCGGTCCGCGCCAGGACCGGTGGGAGGCCGCCGAGGACCCGGCGGCGCCTACCGGCGGCCGGGTGGCGCTGCGCGAGCCGGTGCCGGGCGAGGACCCGGAGCACTTCCTGGCCGCCTGCCGGGCCGAACTGTCGGCCCTTCCCGGGGTGTTGACCGCCCGCCGGGCGCTGGCCAGCATCGAGGGCGAGCCGACCGTGATGTTCGTGGGCGTCCAGTTGGATCCGGCGGCCCCGGCCGACCCGGCCGCGGTGAACGACGCGCTCGGCCGAGCGCTGGGAACCGCGCCGCTGCCGGGCGGCGTCCACCTCGTACTGCTCGACCTCGCCGACGACCCGGTGGTCGAGTGGCTGCTCACCCGGGTCATGCCTTTCTACACGCGGGTGTGAGCGGGGTTCGTATCCAAGGCACGTCGCCGTGGCGGTGGCCGGTGCCGCGCCATAGGGTGCGTGCAGACGGCCGACGGCCGGTGGTTCGAGGAAAGAGGCGCGGCGAGGTGGGCGCATGAGTGCGGGAACGGGAGCGGGCGGGGTGCCGGGGCCCTGGGGCCAGGCACCGGCCGGGCGCCCGGGAGCGGATCCCGGCGTGTTGGAGCACGCCCTGCGCGAGGTCGCGCCGGAGCGCTACGACGCGTACGAGCGCCTGCTGCACGCGCTGGCGGACGGCCGGGTCTGGATGCTGCTCTGGCACGGCACGCCGGGCAGTCCTGACGCGCAGTACGGGAACATGGAGATCAGCGGCCACGGCTACGCGCCGGCCGTCACCTCGCCCGAGCAGCTGGCCGCCTCCGGCTGGGGGCGGGCCCACGAGGTCGTCTCCGGCCGGGAGATCGCCGGCTCGCTGTACCGCACCCGCTGGGGCCTGTGGCTGAACCCGCACGCGCCCGGCGGCGGCGTCGGCGTGCCCTGGGCCGACCTGCGGCGGGTCGCCGCGGGCCTGGACCGGCTGCCGGCCGGTCCGCTGAAGCTGAGCGAGCCGCAGGTCAACGCCCAGCCGTTCTTCGCGCTGCTGGAGCGGCAGGCCGGCGAGGTGCGCGCGGTCCGGGCGCTGCGCCGGGCGTGGGTGCAGCCGGCGGTGGGGGAGCCGTACCTGGCGATCGGCCTGGACCTGTACGAGAGTTCGCCGCCCGCGGTGGAGGCGGTGCGCGCGCTGATGCAGCGGGCGATCGCGGTGGCCCCGGAGGGGCTCGCGGTGTCCACGGTGGCGATGTCGGACGAGTACGACCCGGTGGCGCTGTGGATGCGCGCCAACGCGCGGCCGTTCTTCGACCGGGAGGCCGGCCGCCCGGCGACCGGTCCGTACCCGCCGGTGCCGCCGCCCGCGTACCCGGGGCAGTCGATGTCGGGGCAGCCGACGCCGGGATGGGCCTACGGCACGCAGCCGCCCGCGCAGGGCTGGCAGCAGCAGCCCCAGCCCCAACAGCCGCAGCGGCCGTGGCCCGGCTACCCCGGGCGCTGATTGCCGAACCCGGTCCTGCCGAACCCGGTCCTTCAGGGCCCGTTCCCGCCGTAAATCCCGGGCCGTGAGGCCGAAGCCGAAGCCGACTTGATTGTCCGTCAAGTCGGCTTCGATGCTTTCCGGACGAATTTCCGAATTGCGCCGTCCGGCCATCTTGACATGCATGTTACAGACGTGTGAAGAGGGATATGCCGAAGGCCCGGGAGATGCATGCCTGCAGATCACAGTTGGGCATCTGTCGGTTGTCAGGTCTGGCGTAAGCCAGTTCGGATGGCAGAGAGTTCTGCGCAACGCACCGCGCGTACTGGAACCCCACAAAGGTGAGCGCGCACGCCGACCCGTTCGACCACGCGACGCCCATCCCGCGTGGTGGCAGTGCCTGTGCACGACGCACTGCCGCGCCCACCCGCTTCTACGCACCTCCGCACGTCCGCAGCCGCACCGCCGAAGCCGGCGCCCGGCACCCGTGGGCCGGCCACCGTCGGCGAGGGGACCAACTGACCATGACCGCATCCGTCACAACCGCCGGGAACGAGCCGGAGGCACCCGCCGCCGCGAGCCCGGCCAAGAAGATCGAGGGCCGCTCCCTCGGCCAGATCGCCTGGACCCGCTTCAAGCGGGACAAGGCCGCCGTCGCCGGCGGCGTCGTGGTGATCCTGCTGATCCTGCTCGCCGTGCTGGCCAAGCCGATCGAGTCGATGTTCGGGCTCGACCCGGACGCCCTCCACCAGGACCTGCTGGACGCCGACCTCGGCGGCCTGCCGCTCGGCGACTGGGGCGGCATGAGCGGGTCCCACCCGCTCGGCGTCGACCCGCTGCAGGGCCGCGACCTGCTGACCCGCGTGATCGAGGGCTCCTGGGTCTCCCTGCTGGTCGCCTTCGGCGCGACCGTGCTGTCCAACACCATCGGCACCGTGCTCGGCATCATGGCCGGCTACTACGGCGGCTGGGTGGACACCCTGATCAGCCGTGTGATGGACGTTTTCCTGGCGTTCCCGCTGCTGCTCTTCGCGATCGCGATCTCGACCTCGCTGCAGGGCGGTGCGTTCGGCCTGCACGGCCTGCCGCTGCACATCCTGGTGCTGATCTTCGTGATCGGCTTCTTCAACTGGCCCTACATGGGCCGGATCGTGCGCGGCCAGACCCTCTCGCTGCGCGAGCGGGAGTTCGTCCACGCGGCCCGCAGCCTGGGCGCCCGGGGCCCGTTCATCCTGTTCAAGGAGCTGCTGCCCAACCTGGTCGGTCCGATCCTGGTCTACTCGACCCTGCTGATCCCGACCAACATCCTCTTCGAGGCCGGGCTGAGCTTCCTCGGTGTCGGCATCCAGCCTCCGCAGGCCTCCTGGGGCGGGATGCTCCAGGACGCGATCCGGTACTACCAGGTGGACCCCCAGTACATGGTGGTCCCCGGTGTGGCGATCTTCCTTACCGTGCTCGCCTTCAACCTGCTCGGCGACGGGCTGCGCGACGCCCTCGATCCCAAGAGCAACTGACCCTGCGTCAGGACCCTCCACCTTTTCCACATCCTCAAGGGGTTGATCTCACCCATGCGTAGGTCCCGTACCGTCGCCCTGACCGCGGCGGCTGCCGCCGCGGTCCTGGTTGTCACCGGCTGTTCCAGCTCGTCGAAGAGCGGCGACTCGTCCTCCTCGTCCTCCGCCTCGGGCGGCGGCGGAGCCAACGCGGCCACCAAGAACATCGTCAACGCCTCGGACAAGAAGGGCGGGACGGTCACCTTCGAGATGAAGGGCACCCCGGACTCGCTCGACCCGGGCAACACGTACTACGCGTACATCTACAACTTCTCGCGCCTGTACGCCCGTCCGCTGACCACGTTCAACCCGGCCGCCGGCGAGGAGGGCAACAAGCTCGTCCCGGACCTCGCCGAGTCGATGGGCCAGCCCAGCGCGGACGGCCTGACCTGGACGTACAAGCTGCGTGCGGGCCTGAAGTACGACGACGGCACCGCGATCAGCTCGAAGGACGTCAAGTACGCCGTCGAGCGCTCCAACTTCGCGCCGGACGTGAACTCCAACGGCCCGACCTACTTCCACGACCTGCTGGTCGACAACGACACGCCGTACGCGGGTCCGTACAAGGACAAGACCGGCGACCTGAAGTCGATCGAGACGCCGGACGACAGCACGATCGTCTTCCACCTGAAGCACCCGTTCGCGGACTTCGACTACCTGGTGAGCGCCCCGCAGACCGCGCCGGTCCCGCAGGCCAAGGACACCGGTGCCGACTACGTCAAGCACATCGTGTCCTCGGGCTCCTTCAAGTTCGAGTCCTACGAGGACGGCAAGCAGGCCACCCTGGTGCCGAACACCAACTGGGACAAGAGCACGGACCCGATCCGGAAGCAGCTGCCGGACAAGATCCAGCTCAAGATGAACATCGACCAGGCCACCATCGACAAGGACCTGCTGGCCGGCAACGCCCAGGTCGACCTGGTGGGTGGCGGCGTCGACCCGCAGACCCAGGCGCAGATCCTGCAGAACCCGAAGCTCAAGGCCAGCACCGACAACGCCTACGGCGGCCGCCTGGTCTACCTGGCGATCAACTCCAAGGTCGCGCCGTTCGACAACGTCGACTGCCGCAAGGCCGTCCAGTTCGCGATCGACAAGGTCTCGGTGCAGACCGCCGAGGGCGGCCCGATCCGCGGCCAGATCGCCAACACGGTGCTCCCGCCGGACATCCCGGGCCACCAGGACTTCAACCAGTTCGAGACCAAGGACAACAAGGGTGACGAGGCCAAGGCCAAGGACGCCCTGAAGGCCTGCGGCAAGGACAGCATCAACACCGTCATCTCCGCCCGCACCGAGCGCGCCACCGAGGTCGCCGCCGCGACCTCGATCCAGGCCGCGCTGAAGAAGGTCGGCATCAACGCCGAGATCCAGCAGTACCCGCAGGGCAAGTACCTGACCGACAGCGCCGGTGCCCCGCAGTTCACCCAGGACCACAACATCGGCCTGATGATGATGCAGTGGGGTGCCGACTGGCCGACCGGCTACGGCTTCCTGCAGCAGATCGTCGACGGCCGCGCGATCAAGGCCTCCGGCAACAGCAACCTGTCCCAGCTGAACGACCCGGCGGTCAACCAGCTGATCGACGACGCCGCCGTCAACCCGGACAAGGCCGCCCGCGAGAAGATCTACGGCGACATCGACAAGAAGGTCATGGACCAGGCGGTCATCGTCCCGCTGACCTACTTCAAGGTCTTCCTGTACCGCCCGGACAACGCCACCAACATGGCCTCCAACCCGGCGTTCTCGGGTGAGTACGACTCCCTGAACATCGGCACCACCAAGTAAGAGCCTGGCTCCGCATCCCTGAAGGCAGGTGAAGGCAGCGGCGCCCGCCGTCGTCCGGAAGACCCCGGACGACGGCGGGCCGCCGGAGCCGCCCAACTGTGTTTGCCTACATCATCCGCAGGATCTTCTCGGCGGTGCTGCTGCTGCTGGTCGTCAGCGCGGTCACCTTCGCGATCTTCTTCCTGCTCCCGCGCGTCGCCGGCGAAACGGCCGACCAGCTGGCCGCCCAGTACATCGGGAAGAACCCCTCACCCGAGGCGATCGCCGCAGTCAAGCAGAACCTCGGCCTCGACAAGCCGCTGTACGCCCAGTACTGGGACTTCCTCAGGGGCCTGGTCAGCGGCGCCGAGTACAAGTTCGGGCCGGAGCCGGCCACCTGCCACGTGCCCTGCTTCGGCTACTCCTTCAAGAACCACCTGGAGGTCTGGCCCGAGCTGTCCAAGCGGATCCCGGTCACCATCTCGCTGGCCGCCGGCGCGGCCGTGCTCTGGCTGGTCTCCGGCGTCGCCACCGGCGTCGTCTCCGCCCTCAAGCCGAAGTCGATCTTCGACCGGCTCTCCATGGGCATCGCCCTCGCCGGCGTCTCGCTGCCGGTCTTCTTCACCGGCGCGCTGCTGCTCACGCTGTTCAGCTACGAGTGGCCGATCCTGGACAACCTGCAGTACGTCGACTTCACCGACAACCCGCTGATGTGGGCCCGCAACCTGATCCTCCCCTGGATCTCGCTGGCCTTCCTCTACTCCGCGCTCTACGCCCGGCTCACCCGCGCCGGAATGCTGGAGACCATGAGCGAGGACTACATCCGCACCGCCCGGGCCAAGGGCCTGGTCGAGCGCAAGGTCGTCACCCGGCACGGGCTGCGCGCCGCGCTCACCCCGATCGTCACCATCTTCGGCATGGACCTCGGGCTGCTGCTCGGCGGTGCGCTGATCACCGAGCAGGTCTTCTCGCTCCAGGGCGTCGGCCAGTTCGCCGTCCAGGCGATCTCCGACAACGACCTGCCCAAGATCCTCGGCGTCACCCTGCTCGCCGCCTTCTTCATCGTCGCCTGCAACCTCGTGGTCGACCTCCTGTACGCCCTCGTCGACCCCCGGGTGAGGCTCTCGTGACCGAGCTCCAGAAGACCACGGAAGCCACTGCGCAGGCCCCGACCGGTGACCCCTTCCTCTCCGTGCGCGACCTGCGGATCCACTTCGACACCGACGACGGCCTGGTCCGCTCGGTGGACGGGGTCAGCTTCGACCTGCACAAGGGCCGCACCCTCGGCATCGTCGGCGAGTCCGGCTCCGGGAAGTCCGTCACCTCGCTCGGCATCATGGGCCTGCACCGCTCCAAGCGGGCCCGGATCAGCGGCGAGATCCGGCTCAACGGCGAGGACCTGATCGCCGCCGGCCCGGACCGGGTGCGCCAACTGCGCGGCCGCGAAATGGCGATGATCTTCCAGGACCCGCTGACCGCGATGCACCCCTACTACACGGTGGGGCAGCAGATCGTCGAGGCCTACCGGGTCCACCACCCCGAGGCGAACAAGAAGCAGGCCCGGGCCCGCGCGATCGAGATGCTCGACCGGGTCGGCATCCCGCAGCCCGACCGCCGGATCGACGACTACCCGCACCAGTTCTCCGGCGGCATGCGCCAGCGCGCGATGATCGCCATGTCCCTGGTCAACGACCCCTCGCTGCTGATCGCCGACGAGCCCACCACCGCCCTGGACGTCACCGTCCAGGCGCAGATCCTGGACCTCATCCGCGACCTCCAGGACGAGTTCGGCTCCGCCGTCATCATCATCACCCACGACCTCGGAGTGGTCGCCGAACTGGCCGACGACATCCTGGTCATGTACGGCGGCAAGTGCGTCGAGCGCGGACCGGCCGAGACCCTCTTCGACGCGCCCGAACACCCCTACACCTGGGGCCTGCTGGGCTCGATGCCGCGCCTGGACCGGGAACTGCAGGACCGGCTCGTCCCGGTCAAGGGCACCCCGCCCAGCCTGATCAACGTGCCGACGGGCTGCGCCTTCCACCCGCGCTGCCCGTACGCCGCCCTGACCGAGGGACGCTCCACCAGCGAGCTCCCGGTGCTGGCCGAGGCCGTACCCGGGCACTTCGCGGCCTGCCACCTGCCGGCCGACGAGCGGCACCGCATCTTCGCCGAAGAGATCGCGCCCCGGCTGTGAGCCCGGCCTCGTACCACCTTTCTGGAGAGAACCGATGACGGACACCCAGGCGGCCTCGATCCCCGCACCGGCACCCGCACCCGACCGCGAGCCGCTGCTGAAGGTGACCGGCCTGACCCGGCACTTCCCGATCCGCAGCGGGCTGATGCGGCGCCAGACCGGCGCGGTCCGGGCCGTCGACGGCATCGACTTCACCGTCAACGCCGGCGAGACGCTCGGTGTCGTCGGCGAGTCCGGCTGCGGCAAGTCGACCATGGGCCGACTGGTCACCCGGCTCGACGAACCGACCGGCGGGACGATCGAGTTCGAGGGCACCGACATCACCCACCTGAGCGTCGGGGCGATGCGGCCGCTGCGCCGCGACATCCAGATGATCTTCCAGGACCCGTACTCCTCGCTGAACCCCCGGCACACCGTCGGCACCATCGTCGGCGCGCCGTTCAAGCTGCAGAACGCGGTGCCCGAGGGCGGGCTCAAGAAGGCCGTCCAGGAACTGCTGGAGCTGTGCGGCCTCAGCCCCGAGCACTACAACCGCTACCCGCACGAGTTCTCCGGCGGCCAGCGCCAGCGCATCGGCATCGCCCGGGCACTCGCGCTGCGGCCGAAGATGATCATCGCGGACGAGCCGGTCTCGGCGCTGGACGTGTCGATCCAGGCCCAGGTGGTCAACCTGCTGGACGACCTCCAGAAGGAGCTCGGCCTGACCTACCTGATCATCGCGCACGACCTCTCGGTGGTCCGGCACGTCTCGGACCGGGTCGCGGTGATGTACCTCGGCAAGGTCGTCGAGATCGCCGACCGGGACTCGCTCTACCGCACCCCGATGCACCCGTACACCAACGCGCTGATGTCCGCCGTGCCCGTCCCCGACCCGCGCCGCCGCCAGCGCGGCGGCCGCGACCGGATCCTGCTCACCGGCGACGTCCCCTCCCCGATCAACCCGCCCAGCGGCTGCCGCTTCCGCACCCGCTGCTGGAAGGCCCAGGACATCTGCTCCACCCAGGAGCCGCCGCTGACGGCGCTGAAGACCGGGCACCAGGTGGCCTGCCACTTCCCCGAGAACGGCGAGGGGAGCTAAGGCGCAGCCCCGAGAACGGCGAGGGGAGCTAAGGCGCAGCCCCGAGAACGGCGAGGGGAACTAAGGCGCAGCCCCGAGAACACGCCGTCGGGCGCCGCGGACGCGGGCTCCGAGCAGGCCTGAGCCACCGACGACGAAGTCCGCCCGCCCCGGCCGATCGGGGCGGGCGGACTTTCGTCACCGGTGCGGGGGCATCCCGGCCCATCAGGTACAAAGGGGACGGTGACCTCGCAGATCTTCCCCTCCGACGTGCAGCAGTCGCTGGACCTCGTCGGCATCTTCGTCTTCGCCCTCTCCGGGGGCCTGCTCGCCGTCCGCAAGAACATGGACATCTTCGGGATCTGTGTGCTGGCCGAGGTCACGGCCCTCGGCGGCGGGGTGATGCGCGACCTGGTGATCGGGGCCACCCCGGTCGCCGCCTTCACCAACCTCGGCTACTTCGTGACCCCGCTCGTCGCCGCGCTCGTGGTGTTCTTCCTGCACCCCGAGGTCGAGCGGATCAACCGCGCGGTGCAGACCCTGGACGCCCTCGGGCTCGGGCTGTTCTGCGTCACCGGCACCGCCAAGGCGCACGACTACGGACTCGGCGCGGTCGCGGCGATCGCGCTCGGCATGGTCACCGCGGCCGGCGGCGGCGTGATCCGCGACGTGCTGGCCGGGGAGATTCCCTCGCTGCTGCGCTGGGACCGGGAGATCTACGCCGTACCGGCCCTGGTCGGTGCCGCGCTGGTCGCCGCGCTGATCGGCGCGGACCGGCTCACCGGCGTCACCGGCACCGCCGCCGCGCTCACCGCCTTCGGCCTGCGGATGCTCGCCCTGAGGTACGGCTGGCGCGCCCCGCGGGCCTGGCACCGCAACGGTTCTCGCACCAGCGAGGAGTAGGCGAGCCGCCGTACGCGAGCGAGATCGCCTCGGCCGTGCAGAGCAGCTCCGGCACCATCCGGGCCAGTTCGGCCGGCGGCACCTCGCCGGCCGGGGCGCTCAGCGCGCAGGCCGCGACCGTCCGCCCGCCGCTGCCCGCGACCGGCGCGGCCACACAGGTCACCGGCTCCCGGTGCTCGGCGGACTCCGCCGCCCAGCCCCGGCGGCGCACCGCCGCCAGCTCGGCCTCCTCGCACGGCCCGTCCGCGGGCAGCCCGGCCAGCAGCACCCGGCCGACCGCCGTACCGGTCACCGGGGCGCGGCGCCCGATCCGGGACGGCCCGGCGGCCGACGGCCCGGCCACCTCGTCCAGGTACAGCACCTCGCCGTCGTGCAGCACCGCGAGCCGGACGGTGAACCCGCTGCGGGCGTTGAGCGCGGCCAGGTACGGCGCGGCGACCTGCCGGACGTCGAAGTCCTCCAGGGCCCGGTGGGCCAGCGAGAGCACCCGGCCGCCGAGCCGGTAGCGCAGGTCGGGCTGGCGCTGGGCGAAGCCGTGCTCCTCCAGGGTGCGCAGCAGCCGCAGCGCGGTGGACTTGTGCACCCCGAGGGTGCTCGCGGCCTGGTCGAGGGAGAGCGGTGCCTCACCGAGCGCGCCGAGCAGGGTCAGCGCGCGGTCGACCGACTGCGTCATGGCGCCCCCTGTGGATCCGGCTTGGAAGTGTGCGTCAGGCTAACCGCTGGGGGGCGTAGTGGTACAAACCAGTGCCGGACGCCGCCGTCCGGAATTGGTACAGACCAGCGGTGGGTGCCCGGTTGTTCGGGTGCGGTCGGGTATCGGCCCGTACGCGCGATGGCCGGATCGATGCGCAGGCCTGGAGGGCCGCCCCGTACAGCCCTCTACAATCGGATGGTTATGCCATACCTGGACCATGCGGCGACCACGCCGATGCTGCCCGAGGCGATCGCCGCGATGACGGCGCACCTGGGGGTGGTCGGCAACGCCTCGTCCCTGCACGCGGCCGGCCGCCGAGCCCGCCGGGTGGTCGAGGAGGCCCGCGAGTCGCTGGCCGATTCGCTCGGCGCCCGCCCCAGCGAGATCGTGCTCACCGGCGGCGGCACCGAGTCCGACAACCTGGCGGTCAAGGGCCTCTACTGGGCCCGCCGGGACGCCGACCCGGCCCGCACCCGGGTGCTGTGCAGCCCGGTCGAGCACCACGCGGTGCTGGACGCGGTGCACTGGCTCTCCGAACACGAGGGCGCCTGCGTCGAGTACCTGCCGGTGGACCCCCTGGGCCGGGTGCACCCCGAGGCGCTGCGCGCCGCGATCGAACACGACCCCTCGTCGGTCGCCCTGGTCACCGTGATGTGGGCCAACAACGAGGTCGGCACCATCCAGCCGGTACACGAACTCGCCGCCGTCGCCGCCGAGTACGGCATCCCGATGCACGCCGACGCGGTGCAGGCGCTCGGTCAGGTCCCGGTCTCCTTCGCCGAGTCGGGGCTCACCGCGCTCACCGTCACCGGTCACAAGATCGGCGGCCCGTTCGGCATCGGCGCGCTGCTGCTCTCCCGGGGCGCCGCACCCGTACCGCTGCTGCACGGCGGAGGCCAGGAACGCGACGTACGCTCCGGCACCCTGGACGCCCCCGGCGCCGCCGGCTTCGCGGCCGCCGCGACATGGGCCGTGGAGCACCGCGAGGAGCACGCGGTGGCCCTCGGCACGCTGCGCGACGAACTGGTGGCCTCCGTCCTGGCCGCCGTGCCGGACGCCGTCCTCAACGGCGACCCGGCCGCCGAGGGCCGACTGCCCGCCAACGCGCACTTCTCCTTCCCCGGCTGCGAGGGCGACGCCCTGCTGATGCTGCTCGACGCGGCGGGGATCGAGTGCTCCACCGGCTCCGCCTGCACGGCCGGGGTGCCGCAGCCCAGCCACGTCCTGCTCGCGATGGGCGTCGACCCGCTGCTGGCCCGTGCCTCGCTGCGGTTCTCGCTCGGGCACACCTCGGTGCCGGAGGACGTCACGGCGATCGCGGAAGCCATCGGCCCGGTCGTCCAGCGGGCGCGCAACGCCGGGCTGGCATCGGTGCGGCGCTGACACGGGGCTGATGCGGCGCCGAGGGTGCGCCGAGGGGGCGCCGATATCGGCTCGGGGAACAGTCGGTTCAACCCGTACGCTTATTGGCATCATGACTGACTTCCCGGGTGCCCCGACCACTCCGTCCACTGGCCGTCTGCGCGTGCTCGCGGCGATGTCCGGCGGAGTCGACTCCGCCGTCGCCGCCGCCCGCGCCGTCGAAGCGGGGCACGAGGTGACCGGCGTCCACCTGGCGCTCTCCGCCAACCCGCAGTCCTTCCGCACCGGCGCGCGCGGCTGCTGCACCATCGAGGACTCCCGGGACGCCTGGCGAGCGGCCGACGTGATCGGCATCCCGTTCTACGTCTGGGACCTCGCCGAGCGCTTCCGCGAGGACGTCATCGACGACTTCGTCGCCGAGTACGCGGCCGGGCGCACCCCCAACCCGTGCCTGCGCTGCAACGAGAAGATCAAGTTCGCCGCGCTGCTGGACAAGGCCGTCGCCCTCGGCTTCGACGCCGTCTGCACCGGCCACTACGCCCGGATCGTCGACCTGCCGGACGGCTCGCGCGAACTCCACCGCGCGGTCGACGCCGCCAAGGACCAGTCGTACGTGCTCGGCGTCCTCGACGCCGACCAGCTCGCCCACTCCCTCTTCCCGCTCGGCGACACCACCAAGGACGTCATCCGCGAGGAGGCCGAGCGCCGCGGCCTCGCGGTCGCGAAGAAGCCGGACAGCCACGACATCTGCTTCATCGCCGACGGCGACACCCAGGGCTTCCTCGCCAAGCACCTCGGCACCGCGACCGGCGACATCCTCGACACCGACGGCACCAAGCTCGGCGAGCACGACGGCGCGTACGGCTTCACCATCGGCCAGCGCAAGGGCCTGCGCATCGGCCGCCCGGCGGCGGACGGCAAGCCGCGGTACGTCCTCGACATCTCCCCGGTGAACAACACCGTGACCGTCGGCCCGGTCGAGGGCCTCGACGTCACCGCGCTCACCGCCATCCGCCCCCGCTGGTGCGGCACCGAGCCCCTGGCCGACGGCCGCTACACCGCCCAACTGCGCGCCCACGGCGAGGAGGTGCCGGTGGACGCCTCGGTGGTCGACGGCGAGCTCCACGTCCGCCTCGACACCCCGGCCCGCGGCATCGCCCCCGGCCAGGCCGTGGTGCTGTACGACGGCACCCGCGTCGTCGGCTCCGCCACCATCGCCACCACCGAACGCCCGGCCGTCAACGCCTGAGCACACCCGCCTGTCCCGCCCGCGCCGCCGGTTCGGGGGCGCGGGTGCGGGCGTGGGGTGGGCGGGGCCGTGGTCATCCCATTGGATGACGCCGCTGAATCCCGCGGATGACCACGGCCGGAGATTGCATTCGTCGGGCTGATTCGACGGTCCGGGCCGCAAACCTAATCTCAGGGCCATGAACCGAACCCGCCGTATCGCGGCCATCGCGGCCCTCGCCCTCGCCCTGCCCCTCCCGCCGGCCGGGGCCGCCATGGCCTCGTCGCCGTCGCTGTCGTCGTCGCCTTCGCTGTCGTCGCCGCCGTCCGCCACCGCGCCCGCCGCTGTCGCCGACGCCTCGACCCCGGCCGCCTTCCACGGCGAACTGCCCCGCCCGACCGGGCCGTACGCGGCCGGCGAGGAGGTCCTGCACCTGACCGACCGGGCCCGCACAGACCCCTGGGTACCCTCCGCCGGGCCCCGGCAGCTGACGGTGTCGATGTTCTACCCGGCCCGGCAGGACACCGGCGCGCCCGCCCCGTACATGAGCCTCGGCGAGGCGCAGGGCTTCGTGGCGACCCGGGTTCCGCCGGGGACCGGACTCCAGCCGCAGGACCTCGCGGACCTCAGGACCTACGCCTACACCGACGCGAAGGCCGCAGGCGGGAAGTTCCCGCTGGTGGTCCTCTCCCCGGGCTTCGAGAACCCCCGCGCCACACTGACCGGCCTGGCGACCGACCTGGCCGCCCACGGCTACGTCGTGGCCCTGGTCGGCCACCCCTACGAGGACTCCGGCGAGACGCTCGCCGACGGCAGCACCCCCGGATGCGCCCTGTGCGAGACCGGGGCACCGGACACGCTCCCCGACAGCCGCGCGAAGGACGTGTCGTTCGTCCTGGACCAGCTGACCGGGCACCACCCGGCCTGGCGCCTGGCCCACCTGATCGACCGCAGCCGCATCGGCATGGCCGGACACTCGATCGGCGGCGCGTCAACGCTGACGGCGATGGCCGAGGACCAGCGGATCCTCGCCGGAGTGAACATGGACGGAACGTTCTTCCCGCCGACCCCGACCGACAGCCTCAAGGGACGCTCCTTCCTCCTGCTCGGGAAGCAGAGCGACCACTCCGCCGGCAGCGGAGACCCGTCCTGGGGACAGACCTGGGCGGGCTGGGACGGCTACAAGCCCTGGCTGGCCGTCGCCGGCACGGCGCACGCCGGCTTCACGGACGTCCCCATCCTGGCCGCCGAGGCCGGCCTTCCCCTCCCCCCGGACCTGACCACCTCGCCGGAGCGCGGGATGCAGCTGACCCGGGAGTACGTCGGAGCCTTCTTCGACCGGACCCTGAAGGGAATCCACCAGCCCCTCCTCGACGGCCCCTCGGCAGCGAACCCCGAGGTGCTCTTCCAGCACCCGTGATCAGCCGCCACCCAGGGCGAGTGGACAGGGGCCTCCTGCGCGCTTCGCCGCGAGAGGTGGTCTTGAGCATGAGTGATGGCGCCGGGGAGTCCCGTCCTGCTCCTACCGCCGGGCCTTCACCCGCGTGACGGATCCGGCGGCTACGATGCCCGAGGCGCACCCCCCGGAGAGGACGGCATGACCTTCTACGAGCAGCACCGGGACTTCATCGAGGAGTTGGAGCGGATTGCCCCGGAAGGCGTCCGGATCGAATGGTCCGGAGACACGCTGATCATGCAGGCGTCGCCGTCCAACATCCATCAGCTCAACATGGCCCAGGTGCGCAGGCAGTTCGAGCAGCACGCTCCTGACGGCTACCTCCCCACGGAGCGGAGCGAAATCGTCAGCCCGGACGTCTCCAAGGGGCGCGAGCCGGACCTGACGTACCTGCCGGTGGAGGTCCTCTCCGGGGCGGGCAACAAGGCTCCGGCTGCGGAAGCCCTGATCGCCGTGGAGATCGTCTCACCGTCCAATCCGGGGAACGACTGGATGGACAAGCTGTACGACTACGCGGCGATGCGCATCCCGCTCTACCTCATCGTGGACCCGCGCCAGCAGACGGTGACGCTGTTCTCCGATCCGAACCACGACCGGTACCACACCCGCAGCGACCGGAAGTTCGGCGACGCGATCGGCATTCCGGAGCCGTTCGGCTTCACGCTGAGCCTGTCGGAGCTCGTTCCGTACCAGGACTGAGCTCCGGAGCCGGGCTCTACTGCACCTCGCGGTACCAGCGCCGGTGCACCAACGGCTCGACGCACAGCACCGCCGCGCCCGCGACCACACCGACCAGCAGGGCCGCCGCGCCGCCGCCGTTCAGCAGGGCACCGACGCAGGCGGTGGCGACGGCGGCCGGCCGCAGCAGCGTCAGCGGGCCGAGGCCGATGACCATCGCCAGGGTGCCGGCGCGGAACGGCAGGGTGATGTAGGCGGCGAGCGAGAGCAGCACCGCCGCCGCGCTCAGCCGCTGGAGTTCGTACGCGCGCTGACGAGCAGCCGGTCCACCGCCACGGGGTCGAGTGCGCCGTCCCGGTCGACGGGCAGCCCGGCGACGACCCGGGCCGCGCGTCGGTCCCCGTTCTCGCGCAGCCGCCGGACGACCTCGTCGCGAGAGACCGGGAGCCGGCGGCCGTCGCACGGATCCACGGCCGTGATCAGATCGGATATCTCAAGGTGGCGCACGCGCAGCACCTCAGGGGTTGCCCGTGGTCGCCGTAATGCCGGTGAGCGGGGGCGCCGGGGCGTGATAGACCAATCAGCACTATGAATATCTGCGTTTTCTGCTCCGCGTACTCGCTCGATGACCGCTACACCGCCCCCGCCGCCGAGTTCGCCCGGCTCCTGGGGGAGGGCGGGCACACCCTGGTGTGGGGCGGCTCGAACGCCGGCCTGATGGGCCTGCTGGCCGACGAGGTGAAGGCGGCCGGCGGAAAGCTCGTCGGGGTCATGGTGGAGATGCTGAAGCACAAGGGCTACGTCGGCGCCGACGAGCTGGTCATGACCGGCGACCTGGCCGAGCGGAAGGCCGAGCTGGCGGCCCGGGCGGACGCGATCGTCGTCCTGGTGGGCGGGCTGGGCACGCTGGACGAGGTCACCGAGGTGCTGGAGCTCAAGAAGCACGGGATGTTCGAGAAGCCGGTGGTCGTCCTGGACACCGAGGGCTTCTACTCGGGCCTGCGGACGCAGTTGGAGCGGATGGACGCCGAGGGCTTCCTGCCCCGGCCGCTCGCCGAGCTGATCACCTTCGCCGACACGCCCGCCGAGGTTTTTGCGCAGCTCAAGGCCTGAGAGGATCGGAGCCATGGCTGCACATCTGATCACCGGCGCCGGCTCCGGCATCGGCGCCGTCCTGGCCGGGAAGCTCGCCGAGCGCGGGGACGACCTCTGGCTACTGGCCCGCGACGCCCGCCGCGCCGCCGAGCTGCGGGAGCGCTTCCCCGGGGCGAAGACCCTGGTCGGCGACCTCGGCGACCCGGCCAAGCTGTCCTGGGCCTTCGGGCACCAGGCGCTGCCGATCGAGCTGGACTCCCTGCTGCACGTCGCGGGCGTCGTCGAGCTGGGCACGGTCGGCGACCTGCCGGTGAAGGCCTGGCAGGAGACGCTGAACGTCAACCTGGTCGCCCCCGCCGAGCTGACCCGCCTCCTGCTGCCCTCCCTCCGCCTCGTCAAGGGCCACGTGGTCTTCGTCAACTCCGGTGCGGGCCTGAACGCCCACGCCGAGTGGTCGGCGTACGCGGCCAGCAAGCACGGCCTGAAGGCGCTGGCCGACTCGCTGCGCGCCGAGGAGCACGCGGGCGGCGTCCGGGTCACCTCGGTCTACCCCGGCCGCACCGCCACCGCGATGCAGGTCAAGGTGCACCAGCAGGAGGGCAAGGAGTACGACGCCGAGCGCTGGATCGAGCCCGAGTCCGTGGCCAAGGCGGTCCTGGCCGCCCTGGACACCTCCCGGGACGCGGAGATCACGGACATCACCGTCCGCCCCGGGTACTGACCGACCCGGCAGGCGCCGCGCACTAGGCTCGGACGGGTGAGCACTCCCCACCCCTTCCCCGACCTGCGCGGCGCCGCCACCGGTGTCGGCTCGCTGCCCGGTGTCGACGCCCGTGAGGCCGCCAAGACGGCCACCGGCGCGTTGGAGCACCTGCCGTTCCTGCCCGAGCTGCCCGCGCGCGGCCCCGGCGCCGACATGATCGGGCGCGGCGCCGGTTTCCTCGTCGAGCTGTTCGCGCAGACCGAGCCCAGCGGCTGGCGGTTCACCGACCGGCCCGGCCGGGACACCAAGCGCGCCCACTCCTGGCTCGGCGAGGACCTGGACGCCCTGGAGGAGTTCACCCAGGGCTACCAGGGCGCGCTGAAGGTCCAGGCCGTCGGCCCGTGGACGCTGGCGGCGAGCATCGAGCTGAAGTACGGCGAGAAGGCGCTCTCCGACCACGGCGCGTGCCGGGACATCGCCGGCTCGCTCACCGAGGGCCTGCGCCGCCACCTCGCGGACGTCCGCAAGCGCGTACCCGGTGCCCAGGTGGTCCTCCAGCTCGACGAGCCCTCGCTGCCCGCCGTCCTGACCGGCTCGGTGAAGACCGCCAGCGGCTTCCAGCGGCTGCGCGCCGTGGACCGGCAGGTGGCCGAGGAGGTGCTGCGGGAGGTGATCACCAACCTCGACGCGCCGGTCGTGGTGCACTCCTGCGCCCCCGAGGTCCCGATCCCGCTGCTGCGCCGCGCCGGGGTGGCCGGCGTCTCCCTCGACTTCGCGCTCCTCACCGAGCGTTCCGACGACGACCTCGGCGAGGCCGTGGAGGCGGGCACGATGATCCTCGCCGGTGTCGTCCCCTCCACTGACCAGGCGGTGTCCGACCCGGCCGGTAGTGTCCAGGGTGTCAGGACCTTGTGGCGCAGGCTCGGGTTCGCCCCGGAGCTGCTGGGCCGTCGCGTGCTGGTGACGCCGACCTGCGGGCTGGCCGGGGCCTCCCCGGCGTACGCGCGCAAGGCGCTGTCCCAGAGCGTGCGGGCGGCGCAGAGCCTGGTGGACAACCCGGAATGAGAACGTAGGAGGGCTTGCGGTGACGGCTGTCGAGGGCAAGGACGTCCCGGCGGAGGTACGGCGGCGGCACGCCGAGCTGGCGCAGGAGGTCACCGACCACCGCGTCCGGTACTACGAGCAGGACGCGCCGGTCGTCACCGACTCCGAGTTCGACGCCCTGATGCGCGAGCTGGAGGCGCTGGAGGCCGAGCACCCGGCCCTGGCCACCCCGGATTCGCCCACCCAGAAGGTCGGCGGCGCCCCCACCGAGCTGTTCGCCGAGGTGGAGCACCGCGAGCGCCTCCTCAGCCTCGACAACGCGATGGACGACGAGGAGCTCGCCGCCTGGGCCGAGCGCGTCGCGAGCGAGCTGCACGGCATCGACTACCACTACCTGTGCGAGCTCAAGGTGGACGGCCTGGCCGTCAACCTCACCTACGAGAACGGCCAGTTGGTGCAGGCGGCGACGCGCGGTGACGGCCGGGTGGGCGAGGACATCACCGCCAACGTCCGCACCATCAAGGAGATCCCGCACCAACTCAAGGGCGACGACATCCCCGAGCTGGTGGAGATCCGCGGCGAGGTCTACTTCCCGACCGAGGCCTTCGAGGCGCTCAACGCCTCGTTCGTGGCGGAGAACGAGCGCCGCCGCCTGGAGAACGAGGAGCGCGCCAAGGAGGGCAAGCGGCCCCGGGCGATGATCCGGCTGTTCATGAACCCCCGCAACGCCGCCGCCGGTTCGCTGCGCCAGAAGGACCCGCTGGTCACCGCTTCCCGCCCGCTGCACATGGTGGTGCACGGCATCGGCGCCCGGATCGGCTTCGACATCGACAACCAGTCGCACGCCTACCGACTGCTGCACGACTGGGGCCTGCCCACCGCCCGGCACAACAAGGTGGTGAAGACCCTCGACGAGGTGCGGGCCTTCATCGGGCACTTCGGCGAGCAGCGTCACTCGGTCGAGCACGAGATCGACGGCGTCGTGGTCAAGGTGGACGAGATCGCCCTGCAGGGCCGGCTCGGCGCCACCTCCAAGTCCCCGCGCTGGGCGATCGCCTGGAAGTACCCGCCGGAGGAGGTCACCGGCAGGCTCGCCCAGATCCGGGTCGGCATTGGCCGCACCGGCCGGGCGACGCCGTTCGCGGTGCTGGCCGAGCCGGTGAAGGTGGCCGGTTCGATGGTGCAGTACGCGACGCTGCACAACCAGCAGGTCGTCAAGGCCAAGGGCGTGCTGCTGGGCGACACGATCGTGCTGCGCAAGGCCGGTGACGTGATCCCGGAGATCCTCGGCCCGGTGGAGAACCTGCGGGACGGCACCGAGCAGGAGTTCGTGATGCCCTCGCACTGCCACGAGTGCGGGGCGGAGCTGCGCCCGATGGCCGAGGGGGACATCGATCTGCGCTGCCCCAACGCCCAGTTCTGCCCGGCACAGATCCGGGAGCGGATCGCCTTCCTGGGCGGCCGTTCCTCGCTGGACGTCGAGGGCCTCGGCTACGTCGCGGCCACCGCGCTGACCCAGCCGCTGGAGCCGACGGAGGCGCCGGTGCGGGACGAGGGTGACATCTTCGGGCTGACGATGGAGCAGCTGCTGCCGATCCAGGTGCTGGTGCGCGACCAGAAGACCGGCATGCCCAAGCTGGACGACCGGACCGGCAAGGAGAAGAAGGCCACCTTCTTCGCCAACCAGAAGGGCGAGCCCAAGAAGACCGCCGCAATCCTGCTGGAGAACCTCGAGAAGGTGAAGGAACGTCCGCTCTGGCGGTTCCTCAACGGTCTCTCGATCCGGCACGTGGGGCCGGTCGCGGCCCAGGAGCTGGCCCGGGAGTTCCGCGACCTGGACCGGATCTTCTCGGCCACCGAGGAGGAGCTGGCCGCGGTCGAGGGGGTCGGGCCGATCATCGCCCGGTCGGTGGTCGAGTGGTACCAGGAGGAGTGGCACCGGCAGATCCTGGAGAAGTGGCGTGCCGCGGGTGTCCGCTTCGTCGAGGAGTTCGCGGACGAGGAGGAGGCGGAGCGCCCGCTGGAGGGTCTGACCGTCGTGGTGACCGGCACCCTGGCCGGCCACACCCGGGACGGCGCCAAGGAGGCGCTGACCTCGCGCGGAGCGAAGGTGACCGGTTCGGTTTCGAAGAAGACCGATTTTGTGGTCGCTGGTGACAACCCAGGGTCCAAGTACGACAAGGCTGTTCAGCTCGGACTGCCGGTCCTGGACGACGCGGGCTTCGCCGCACTGCTGGCCGGCGGACCGGCCGCCGCCCGCGCCCACCTGGGACTTCCGGAGCCGGAGGAGGCCGCCGAGCCGTCGGAGGCGCCCGCCGAGGGCTGACCCGGGGCCGACCCGAGCGGCGGGTGGCCGAATCCGTGTTGTTATCGTCCTGATGCAACGTCACCGGGTGCCGTGCAGTGAAAGCGGGCATTGTGTCACTGTGTGACACTCGGGCGGGTCAGCGCGTTTCCGGTTGTCCGAAAGTCTGCCCACCGGGTGGACCCCGGCATACCCTGGAGCGCAACAGAATGTCAGCAGGGGTGGGGGCACCGGCTGTGCCGGTGCTCCTCGGGGTCGCTCCATGCCCGGCAGCTGTCGGTACCGGCACGGTGCCTCACCGTAAGGCGGCCTGACGGGGCGGGCCCGACGGAGGACAGGGCTTATGGATCGTACGACCGGCGGTGCGCCCACACGCCCGCCGCAGGGGGTGGCAGGTGCGGTCCTGCTGCTCGGCGTGCTGCTGGCCGGAGCTGCGCCGCTCATCCCGCTGGCCGTCCTGGTCTACCGGTACGAACCCGAGCTGCTGCCGCTGTTCGCGGTGCCCCTGGCCGTGCTGGTCGCGGCCTGGCGGATCGCCCGGGACCGCGCCCGCGACCAACTGACCGACCCGCTGACGGACCTGCCCAACCGTCAGGCCCTCCTGCTGGCCGCCCAGGAGGCGATCGCCGAATGCGACCCGGGCTTCAGCGTCGGTCTCATCCTGCTTGACCTCGACCGCTTCCGATCACTCAATGACACACTTGGTCATACGGCCGGTGACCGCCTGCTGGTTCACATTTCCCGCCGACTGCACCGCGCGCTGCGCTCCGGCGGACCGGCCGGCAGCGCCACCCGGGAGTCCATCGACGACGTCTTCGCCGGGCTGCCCCGGCACTACCGGCGCGGCCGCCCGATGGTGGCCCGGATGGGCGGCGACGAGTTCGCCGTCCTGCTGCCCGGCATCAACTGCCCGGACAGCCTGGAACGTGTCGCCAAGGCACTGATCGCCGAACTGGCCGCCCCGATCCGGCTGGACGGGCTGCTGCTCGTCCTGGAGGCCAGCGCCGGCGTCTGCGTCTACCCGCAGCACGCCCAGGACGCCGAGTCGCTGCTGCGCCGCGCGGACGTCGCGATGGGCCACGCCCAGCGCGGCTGCAGCGGCGTCGCCCAGTACGACGAGACCCAGGACGCCGACACCCCCTACCGGATCGGACTGCTCGGGGACCTGCGCCGGGCCCTGGAGACCGGCGAGGTACAGCTGCACTACCAGCCGAAAGTGGCCTTCGACGGCCGGGTGGTCGGCCTGGAGGCCCTGCTGCGCTGGGACCGCCCCGGCCAGGGCCGGGTCTCGCCGGACGAGTTCGTCGGGCTCGCCGAGTCCAGCGGCCTGATGCCCCGGCTCACCGACTACGTGCTGGAGGCCGCGGTCGGCCAGCTCGCCTACTGGCGCGACCAGGGGCTGCAGGTGCAGGTCGCGGTCAACGTCTCGCCGCGGGACGTGCTCAACCCCGGCTTCGCCCAGCGCGTCGCCGGCCACCTCGTGCGCCACCAGGTGCCGGCCCACGCGCTCCAGCTGGAGATCACCGAGCGGCTGCTGCTGGACGACTCCCGGCGGGCCGCCGACACCCTCGCCGAACTGCGTGGCTACGGCGTGGGGATGTCCCTGGACGACTTCGGCACCGGGCACTCCTCGCTGGTGCGGCTGCGCAGCCTGCCCGTCGGCGAGCTGAAGATCGACCGCTCCTTCGTCTCCCGCATGGTCATCGACGACCACGACGCGGCGGTGGTGCGCTGCTCGGTGGAGCTCGCCCACTCGCTGGGCCTGACCGTGGTCGCCGAGGGCGTCGAGGACGACGAGACCTGGGAGCGGCTGCACTGCATGGGCGTGGACGCCGTCCAGGGCTGGCTGGTGTCGGCCGCGATGCCGGCCGAGCAGGCCACCGCCTGGCTGCTGGTGCACCGCACCGGCGCCCCGCCGGTGGAGCGACTGGGCGCGCCGCCCCAGCTGCGCGCCGGCTTCCAGTCGGTCCAGGGCATGCCGGTCCAGGGCAAGCCGATCGTCCAGCCGGCCATCCCGCCCGTGCTGCCGCCGACGCTCCCGCCCGTGCTGCCGCCGGTGATGCCCCCCGTGCTGCCGCCGGTGGTCCAGGCGGCGCAGGCCGCGCAGATGGAGATCAAGGCGCCGAGCGCGCAGAGTTGGGCCCGCTTCCGGTCGCAGTGACGGACGCGGCGGTGGGGGCGCCGGCTCGGCGGTGACGGGCGCCGCGGCTCACTCGTTGGCCGGTGGCCGGGCCGGGCCCCATAGGATGGGTCCAAAGACCATGAGGACGGAGCGCCGAACCCGGCTGCTCCTGCCCGGGCCCGGCACCGCCCGCAAGGCACCGCCGGGTCTCACCAGAACTCACCCTGAGGATCGCTGCATGCCTGGCATCACGCGCGAGGAGGTCGCCCACCTCGCCCGGCTGTCGCGTCTTGAGCTGAAGCCCGAAGAGCTGGACCACTTCGCCGAGCAGCTCGACGTGATCATCGGCGCGGTCGCCCGCGTTTCCGAGGTCGCCGGACAGGACGTCCCGCCGACCTCCCACCCGCTGCCGCTGACCAACGTCATGCGCGCGGACGAGGTGCGGCCCTCGCTCACCCCGGAGCAGGCGCTGTCCGGCGCCCCCGCCGCCGAAGAGCAGCGTTTCCGTGTGCCGCAGATCCTCGGGGAGGACTGACCGAGATGACCGAGCTGATTCGCTACACCGCCGCCGAGACCGCGGGCGCCATCGCCAAGGGCGAGGTGTCCGCCGTCGAGGTCGCGCAGGCGCACCTGGACCGCATCGAGGCCGTCGACAAGAAGGTCAACGCCTTCCTGCACGTCGACACCGAGGGCGCGCTGGCCGCCGCCAAGGCCGTCGACGAGAAGCGTGCCAAGGGCGAGGAGCTGGGCCCGCTGGCCGGCGTCCCGCTCGCGCTGAAGGACGTCTTCACCACCAAGGGCGTCCCCACCACCTGCGGCTCCAAGATGCTCGAGGGCTGGATCCCGCCGTACGACGCCACGCTGACCTCCCGTCTCAAGGACGCCGGCGTCGTCATCCTCGGCAAGACCAACATGGACGAGTTCGCGATGGGCTCCTCCACCGAGAACTCCGCCTACGGCCCGACCGGCAACCCGTGGGACCTCACCCGCATCCCCGGCGGCTCCGGCGGCGGTTCGGCCGCCGCGCTGGCCGCCTTCGAGGCCCCGCTGGCGATCGGCACCGACACCGGCGGCTCGATCCGCCAGCCCGGCGCCGTCACCGGCACCGTCGGCGTCAAGCCGACCTACGGCTCGGTGTCCCGCTACGGCCTGGTCGCCTTCTCCAGCAGCCTGGACCAGGGCGGCCCGTGCGCCCGCACCGTGCTGGACGCGGCGCTGCTGCACGAGGCCATCGCCGGGCACGACCCGCTGGACTCCACCTCGATCGACGCGCCGGTCCCGGCCGTGGTCGAGGCCGCGAAGATGCGCGACGTCCGCGGCATGCGGATCGGCGTCGTCAAGGAGTTCGCCGGCGAGGGCTACCAGGCCGGCGTGATGGAGCGCTTCAACGAGTCGGTGGAGCTGCTGCGCGAGCTGGGCGCCGAGGTCGTCGAGGTCTCCTGCCCGTCGTTCACCCTGGCGCTGCCGGCGTACTACCTGATCGCGCCGAGTGAGTGCTCCTCCAACCTGGCCCGCTTCGACGCGATGCGCTACGGCCTGCGGGTCGGCGACGACGGCACCCGCTCGGCCGAGGAGGTCACCGCGCTGACCCGTGAGGCCGGCTTCGGCGACGAGGTCAAGCGCCGCATCATCCTGGGCACCTACGCCCTCTCCTCGGGCTACTACGACGCCTACTACGGCTCGGCCCAGAAGGTCCGCACGCTCATCTCGCGGGACTTCGACGCGGCCTTCGCCGGCGTGGACGTGCTGGTCTCGCCGACCACGCCGACCACCGCCTTCCCGATCGGCGAGCGCGCCGACGACCCGATGGCGATGTACCTGGCCGACCTGTGCACGATTCCGTCGAACCTGGCGGGCAACGCGGCCATGTCGCTGCCGGTCGGCCTGGCGCCGGAGGACAATCTCCCGGTCGGCCTGCAGATCATCGCACCCGCGATGGCGGACGACCGCCTGTACCGCGTGGGCGGCGCCGTCGAGGCCGCACTCAACGACAAGTGGGGGCACACCCTGCTGGAGGAGGCACCGGCACTGTGAGCAAGATCGAGAAGGCGAAGGCCCAGTCGACTTCCTTGAAGGGCTTCAAGCACTCGAAGCCCGGCCTGTGGCTGTCCATCGGCACCAGCGCCTTCGGCGCGGTCTCCATCGCCAAGGACGTCCGCAAGGCCCGCGAGGAGAGCGACACCCTCAAGCTGGTCAACGCCCTGGTCGGCGCCGCCGCGCTGATCACCGGCACCGCCCTGCTGGTGCGCGAGCTGCGCCGGCTGGGCTCCGACGACGTGCTGCTGGGCTGAGCCGAGCGCCCAGGCCCGGCCCCGCGCGAGCGGCGGCCGGGCCCGTACCTCCCGAGTCTTTAGTTGAGAAGGGACGCTGTGAGCGTCATGACCCTGGTCTCCTACGAGGACGCTCTGGCGTCGTACGACCCGGTGATGGGCCTTGAGGTCCACGTCGAGCTCGGTACCAAGACCAAGATGTTCTGCGGCTGCTCGACCGAGCTGGGCGCCGAGCCGAACAGCCAGACCTGCCCGACCTGCCTGGGCCTGCCGGGCTCGCTGCCGGTGGTCAACGCGGTCGGCGTGGAGTCGGCCGTCAAGATCGGCCTGGCGCTGAACTGCGACATCGCCGAGTGGTGCCGGTTCGCCCGGAAGAACTACTTCTACCCGGACATGCCCAAGAACTTCCAGACCTCGCAGTACGACGAGCCGATCGCCTTCAACGGCTACCTCGACGTGCAGCTCGAGGACGGCTCGACCTTCCGCGTGGAGATCGAGCGCGCCCACATGGAGGAGGACACCGGCAAGTCCAGCCACGTCGGTGGCGCGACCGGCCGCATCCACGGCGCCACCCACTCGCTGCTCGACTACAACCGGGCCGGCATCCCGCTGATCGAGATCGTCACCAAGCCGATCGAGGGGGCCGGCGAGCGCGCCCCCGAGGTCGCCAAGGCGTACGTCGCCGAGCTGCGCGAGGTCATCCGCTCCCTCGGCGTCTCCGAGGCCCGGATGGACAAGGGCCAGATGCGCTGCGACGTCAACCTGTCGCTGCGCCCGAACGGCACCGAGAAGTTCGGCACCCGCTCGGAGACCAAGAACGTCAACTCGCTGCGCAGCGTGGAGCGGGCCGCCCGGTACGAGATCCGTCGGCACGCCACCGTGCTGAGCGACGGCGGCACCATCGTGCAGGAGACCCGCCACTTCCACGAGGACGACGGCAGCACCACCTCGGGCCGGATCAAGGACAACGCCGAGGACTACCGCTACTTCCCCGAGCCGGACCTGGTGCCGGTGGCCCCCGCCCGCGCGTGGGTCGAGGAGCTGCGCGCCGCCCTGCCCGAGCTGCCGCGGGTGCGCCGCGCCCGGCTGCAGGCCGAGTGGGGGCTGTCCGACAAGGACATGCAGTCCGTCCTCAACGCCGGTGCGGTGGGGCCGATCCAGGAGACCATCGCGGCCGGTGCCCCGGCCGACCAGGCCCGCAAGTGGTGGATGGGCGAGCTGGCCCGCCGTGCCAACGAGACCGGCACCGAGCTGAGCGAGCAGCCGATCACCCCGGTGCAGGTCGCCCGGGTCGCCGCGCTGGTCGCCGAGGGCAAGCTGAACGACAAGCTGGCCCGCCAGGTCATCGAGGGTGTGCTGGCCGGCGAGGGCGAGCCGGACGAGATCGTCGAGAAGCGCGGCCTGGCCGTGGTCTCGGACGACTCCGCGCTGGGCGCCGCCGTCGACCAGGCGATCGCCGAGAACGAGGGGATCGCCGCCAAGATCCGCGACGGCAAGGTCCAGGCCGTGGGCGCGCTGGTCGGCGCGGTCATGAAGGCCACCCGCGGCCAGGCCGACGCCGCCCGCGTGAAGGACCTGATCCTCGAGAAGCTGGGCGTGGAAGGACAGTAAGCACAGCCTGGAGAAGCCGGGCGGCTCCGCCTGAGCGGCTTCTTCCCAGGGCACCTAGGCTGTCGACCCTTCCTTCCTAAGGCGCCTAAGGCATCTAAGGCCCTCTAAGTAAGGTCTAAGGCCCGGTCTCACCCCCGTAATGGGGTGAGGCCGGGCCTTAAACCTTTCCCGGCGCCCGATCTAAGGCCTCCGGGCCCCCGAAGATCGGGCACGCTCCCGATGCCGCACCCCCCACTGGGAGAGGAAGCTCTTACCTGTCAGCAAGACAGCAGTGAGAACCCACAAAGGGGACCTGAAGTGATCGAGTACCAGACCTTCCAGCAACACGCCCACGAGCTCGTGGCCCGCGCCGAGCACGAGCGCCTGGTGCGCGAGGCCAAGGAGGCGCGCCGCCTGCGGCAGCGTCCGGTGGCCACCCGCTTCCAGCGGCGCCCCGTGCGTCAGCCCGAATGCTGACGGTGCGGCACCAGGGCGGTGCCGACGGAGTTACGGAGGGGGAGACGCTGCGAGTGAGCGTCTCCCCCTCCGGGCGTTCGCCAGGGGAGATAACCCCTCGGCCGGTCCCCACCGGCTATGGCATGCTCGCCTCCATGCAGCAGATATCGGTCAGCCCCGTCTTCGTCGGCCGTGGCAGCGAGATCACCGAACTGACCGACGCGCTGCGCCGGGCGGGCACCGGCAGCCCGCAGGCCGTGCTGATCGGCGGCGAGGCCGGCGTCGGCAAGACCCGGCTGCTGGAGGAGTTCCTGCAGCGTGCCGCCGACCGGGGCGCGGTCACCTCGCTCGGCAGCTGTCTGGAGGTCGGCGCCGAGGGCCTGCCCTACGCGCCGCTGGCCGCCGCACTACGCCGGCTGCACCGCTCACTGGGCGCCGAGTTCGAGGCCGCGGCGGCCGGCAGCGAGGGCCATCTCGCCCGCCTGATCTCCGAGTTCGGCGAGGCCGACGGCGAACCCAACGACGAGTACGGCCGGGCCCGGCTGTTCGAGCACACCGCGAGGCTGTTCGAACGGCTCGGCGCGGAGCGTACCCTCGTCCTCGCCGTCGAGGACCTGCACTGGTCCGACCGCTCCACCCGCGAACTGCTCGCCTTCCTGGTGCGCACCCTGCACCGCTCCCGGGTGCTGCTGGTCGCCACCTACCGCAGCGACGACCTGCACCGCCGGCACCCGCTGCGCCCCTTCCTCGCCGAGCTCGATCGGCTGCGCACCGTCCAGCGGCTGGAGTTGGCGCGGTTCGTCCGCCGCGAGGTGGCCGCCCAGCTGGCCGGGATCCTCGGCACCGCCACCCCCGACCGCCAGCTGGTGGACCGGATCCACCGCCGCTCGGAGGGCAACCCCTTCTTCGTCGAGGAGCTGGCCACCGCCTTCGAGGACGGCTGCGGCGCCGGGCTGACCGACTCGCTGCGGGACATCCTGCTGGTGCGGGTCGAGGGCCTGGACGAGGAGGCCCAGCGGGTGGTGCGGATCGCCGCCGAGGGCGGCTCGCACGTCGAACACGCCCTGCTGGCCGCCGTCCTGGACGACGACGAGGAGGCGCTGATCGAGGCGCTGCGGTCGGCCGTCGGCGCCAACATCCTGCGTCCGGACAGCGAGGGCGAGGGCTACCGGTTCCGGCACGCGCTGGTCCGCGAGGCGGTTTCGGACGACCTGCTGCCCGGCGAACGCCACCGGATCAACCGCAAGTTCGCGCTCGCCGTGGAGGCCCAGCCGCAGCTGGTCTCCTGCGACGCGCTGCCCGCCCGGCTGGCCAACTACTGGTACCACGCGCACGACCCGGCCCGCGCCCTGCCGACCGCCCTGGAGGCCGCCCGCGCGGCCCGCCGCCGCAACGCCTTCGCCGAGCAGCTTGGCATGCTGGAACGGGCCCTGGAGCTGTGGGACATGGTCTCCGAGGAGGTACTGGCGCACACCCTGCGCCCCTACGACTGGGCCGAGACCTACCCGCCGGGCTCCTGCGACCACAGCGCCGCCGACGAGGAGTGCGACCGGATCCAGCTGGAGGACGTGCTGGCCGAGGCGGTGGTCGCGGCCCGGCGCTGCGGCGATCGCGAGCGCGGCCTGAGCCTGGCCAAGCGCGGGGTGCGGCTGGTCGACGAGACGGTGCACCCGGTGCGCGCGGCCTGGTTCCGGATCAACCGGGCCCGGATGCTGGGCAGCCTGCGCCGCTCCGGCGACGAGGCGGAGATCGGCCACGCGCTGCGGCTGGTGGAACCGCTGCCGCCGTCGGCCGTGCAGGCCGAGGTGCTCGCGCTCGGCGCCGGCTCGGCGATGCTCAAGCAGCCCGGGCCCGAGCACCTCGAACTCGCCGAGCGGGCGATCCGGATCGCCGAGCAGGTCGGCGCGCACGCGGTCGAGGTGCACGCCCGGATGACCCTCGGCGGCCTGCGCTACGACGTGCACGGCGACGCCGAGGGCGGGCTGGCCGAGCTCGCCGGGGCGGTCGAGCGGGCCCGCCGGCTGGGCGTGCCCGACCTGCTGCTGCGCGGCATCAACAACCTGGCCAGCATGCAGCGCGGGCTGGGCCGGGCCGAGGACGCCGTCCGGCTGGCCCGCGAGGGCCTGGAGTTCGCGGACGGCAACGGCCTGCTGCGCAACGTCGGCACCATCCTGACCGGCAACCTGGTCGAGGCGCTGACCGACCTCGGGCGGGTCGGGGAGGCCGCCGAGGTGCTCGCCGCCTGCGAGCTGACCAGCCTGAGCGGTACCCACGCCGAGTTCCTGGACCGGATGCGCGGCGAACTCGCCCTGCTGCAGGGCGACCTGCCCACCGCGGCGACCATGCTGGCGCAGGCCCGGTCGGCCAACCGGGTCGGCCAGGTCCAGCACAGCGTGCCGATCAGCCGGCTGGCGGTGCGGCTCGCCGCGCTCGGCGGCCGACCGCTGGAAGCCCGGGCCGAACTGCTCGCCGCGCTGGCGGAGGGCGGACGGCTCGGCCACGAGTCCGACGTCTACCCGCTGCTGGCAGAGGCCGCCGGGGTGGAGGCGGACATCCGGGGCCTGCCGCAGGCCGCGGCGGGCCGGGCCGAGGCGCTGGCCGCGATCCGGGAGGCGGCCGCCGTGCTGCGGCCCAGGGCGCCGCTGCACCATGGCTGGGCCCGGCTGCTGGAGGCCGAACTGGCCCGCGCCGAGGGCGCCGACACCCCCGCGCTGTGGGGCGCCGCGCTCGAGGCGCTGCGGCCGACCGGCCTGCCGTTCCCGCTGGCGCTCGCCCTGCTGCGGGCCGCCGAGGCCGAGGTGCTGGCCGGGCGGCGCGAGGCCGGGGCCGAACTGCTGCGCGAGGCGGCCGAACTGGCGGCCGTACGGGACGACCGGACGCTGGGGGCGCAGATCGCGGGCCTCGCCGAGCGGGCCGGGCTGAGCCTGGCCCCCGCCGAGCGGGCGGCGGCGGAGCCGGCTCCGGCCGCGTCCGTCGGGGACTCCTTCAACCTGACCCCCCGTGAGCGGGACGTGCTCCGATTGCTCGCGCGCGGCTGGACCAACCGGCAGATCGCCGAGGAGCTGTACATCTCTCCGAAGACCGCAAGCGTGCACGTCTCCAACATCCTGGGCAAGCTCGCGGTCGGCGGCCGGGGCGAGGCAGCCGCGCTGGCACACCGGTTGCGGCTGTTCCCGGACGATCCGGCACCGTCCGGCCGTTGAGACCCGGCCCCGCCGCCGGGGCCGGACCGCTCGAGGGCGGTCCGGTCCCGGCCGCGGGGCGCTGCCGTGTGCTCCCGTGTGATCCCGTGCGCGCCGCGTGAGCCCCCGCCCGCGCGCCGCCGCCAACCGGGCCGATCCGTCGGAATCGAGGGCATTTCCCCACCCTTGCGCCATTACTCTAAGTTGAGTGTGTGTGTCATTGAGTGACGGATTTGGTGTAGGGTCCATTTTGGGAGCATCGGTGCGGTGCGGCGACCGGCAGGCCGCCCACCCCCTGGGCCACCGTCCTGACGGGGCGCCAGGTCACCGCGTACGGCCGAGAGGTGCGCGTCCGGTGGCCCGTGGCCGGGGCGCGAGGCCCCGGGCCGGAGGGGGAGAGGCCGAGTGAGCTCCACCGATACGGTGTTGCCCGGAGCCGGACGCCCGGGCGCGCCGCCCGCCGATACGTCCGCCGTCGACATGCCCGCGCCCGCCCGGCGCGGCCCGCTGCGCCGGCTCCTGGAGAGCCGCACGCTGCCCGGGCTCGTCCTGGGCGCACTCTGCCTGGCCTACGCCATGGGCGCCGCCGCCGGCTGGGGATCCCGCCGACTGTCCATCTTCATGGGCGACTTCGGCCTGGCCGCGGCGGCCCTGGCGGCCGCGCTGTCCTGCCTGGTGTACGGCTGCACGGTCGGCGGGCACGCCCGCCCGGCCTGGCTGCTGTTCGGCCTCTCCTCGCTCATGGTCGCCTTCGGCAACGGCACCTGGGGCTGGTACGAGCTGGTCGTGCGCACCCCGCTGCCCCAGGACTCGCTCGCCGAGTACGCCTTCCTGCTGTTCGCCCCGCTCGCCATCACCGGCGTCCTGGTGCTCGCCCAGCGCCCGCGCTCCGCGGCCGGCTGGCTCTGCCTGCTGCTCGACGGCTGGCTGATCGCCGGCTCGCTGTTCACCCTCAGCTGGAGCCTGGCGCTCGGCCGGATCGCGGCCGGCGAGGACGGCTCCCCGCTGCGGCTGGCCCTCAACCTGGCCTACCCGGTGCTGGACATCCTGCTGGTCAGCCTGGTGGTCGGGCTGCGCTTCGGCGGCCGGGACGGCAACCGGGCGGCGGTGCACACCGCGATGCTGGCGCTCGCCGTCACCGTGCTGTGCGACGCCCTGTTCACCTCCCCGGAGCTGCGCAGCAGCTACCACTCCGGCGAACTGCTGGACGCCGGCTGGTTCTCCGGCAGCCTGCTGCTGGCCTGGGCGCCGTGGTCCCAGCGCTGGCGCCGCCCACTGCGCGAGCACCCCTCGGCCGGCGGCCTGCCGCGCCGCCGGGTGGCCACCACCTTCAGCGTGCTCACCCCGTACGCGGCCGCCGCGGTCTGCACCGCCGGCATCCTCTATAACGCCCTCGGCGGGCGTGCGTTGGACCGCGTGGTGGCCGCGGCCGCGTGCACCGTCGGGCTGGCGCTGATCCTCAGGCAAGGCGTGATGCTGCTCGACAACCTGTCGCTGGCCCAGGAACTCGCCCACAAGGAGGCGCACTTCCGCTCCCTGGTGCAGGGCTCCAGCGACGTCATCATGATCGCCGGGGGCAACGGCGTGCTCTCCTACGTCTCCCCGGCCGCGCTCGGCGTGTACGGGCGGGACCCGGAGGAACTGGTCGGCGGCAACCTGCTGGACCTCGTCCACCCCGAGGACGTGGACCGGGTGCTCTCCGAGGTCCGCCGTTACCTCGCGCGGGTCCGGCTCACCGCCCACCGCGTCCCCGGCACCGCCGAACCCTCCGCCCGGGTGGAGTGCCGGATCAGCTCCGGCGGCGGCGAGTGGCTGCACGTCGAGTCCACGGTCAGCCGGCACCGCGACGGGCTGCTGCTCAACAGCCGGGACGTCACCGAACGCGTCATGCTCCAGGCCCAGTTGCAGCACAACGCCTTCCACGACCCGCTCACCGACCTGCCCAACCGGGCCCTGTTCACCCAGCGCCTGCGGGCCGCCCTCGGCGCCCGCGGCCAGCAGGGCGAGGCGGGCGCCGGGATCGCCGTGCTCTTCCTCGACCTGGACGGCTTCAAGGCGGTCAACGACTCCGCCGGGCACCAGGTCGGCGACGAGCTGCTGGTGCAGGCCGCCCGCCGGCTGCAGGGCGCCGTCCGCTGCGGGGACACCGTGGCCCGGTTCGGCGGCGACGAGTTCGCCGCGCTGGTCTGCGGCCCGCTCGGCCGCCTCCAGGTCCAGGAGCTGGCCGAACGGCTGCGCGTCGCGCTCTCCGAGCCGTACTGGATCGGCGGTGCCGAACTCGGCGTCGCCGCGAGCATCGGCATCTCCTTCGGCACCCCCGAACGCGGCCCGGCCGGCGACCCCAGAGCCGCCGCCGACGAACTGATGCGCAACGCCGACCTCGCGATGTACCGGGCCAAGTCCGAGGGCAAGGGCCGCGTGGTGCTCTACACCCCCGCGATGCGGGCCGACCTGGAGCGCCGCACCGAGCTGGAGGAACGGCTGAGACTGGCCGTCCGGGAGGGCGGCTTCACCCTGCTCCACCAGCCCGTGGTGGACCTCGCCGACGGCACCGTGGCCGGTGTCGAGGCGCAGGCCCGCTGGCGCTCGGCGGGCGGCCTGCTGCTCACCCCGGCCGAGTTCCTGCGCTCCACCGAGCACGGCGACGCGTCCACCCGGTTCTCCCGCTGGCTGGTCCACGAGGCGGTCACCGCGGCCGCCGCCCGGCGCGGCCTCGGCCGCGGCCGAGGCGTACCGGAACCCGTCCCGGTGGCTGTCCGGCTCTCCGCCGAGCGGCTCTGCTCGCCCGGGCTGTACGAGACGGTGGCCGCCGCGCTGCGCGACAGCGGCCTGCCGGCCGGCGAGCTGGTGATCGAGGTGGCCCGGATGGGACCGGACTCGCTCGCCGACGAACTCGGCCGCCGGCTGGCCGCGCTGCGCCGGCTCGGCGTCTCCACCTGGCTGGCCGGCTACGGCGCCGGCAGCGGCTCGCTCGGCGCCCTCGCCCGGCTGCCCCTGGACGGCCTCAAGCTGGACCGCACCCTGGTCCAGGACCTCGGCGAGTCCTCGCTCGCCCGCACGCTCGCCGGGCACGCCCTGCGGCTCGGCCGCGACCTCGGGATGGCCACCGCCGCCGAGGGGGTGGACCTGCCCCGCCAGGTCGCCGTGCTGCAGGAGCTGGCCTGCGGGCAGGCCCAGGGCTCGGCCTTCGCGCCGACGCTGGACGAACCCCGGCTGCGCCGCGCGCTGGCCCGCCGCGGCTACCCGCTGCCGAAGCCGCTCGGCCCGCTCTCCGCCCGGCGCGGATACCCGGCCGCCGACACCCGGACGAGTGGCCGCCCGGACTCCGCGCCGGGACGTGTCGTACGTCACCACGGGGGCGCTGACCTGCCCGAACACCGGGCCGCTACTGGTCCGGCAGGTGGTCCGCATGGCGAGACGGTCATCCCACCTGCTTGACACGCCACCCTGGACGGGAGGATGGTCGTTGCCATGCGCACCCGAATTCTCGTACTTGGCGGGCGCGTCGGCTGACAGGGCTCGCTCGCCCTGCTCGTGACAGACCGACGCGCCACCCCTCGCATGCCCTTGGGCACGAGGGGTTTTTTGTTGCACTGACGCTGTTCCACCCCGCAAGACCCCTGGCCTCGACCCCCCGAGAACCTCCGACTCGTCGGAATGAGCGGGACGATTGAGGCAGAGCCGGCGATCGACCCGGACCGGGACCCCACCTCGCAGCACCGGGGCCCGCAGCCGGGTCGGCAAAACCCGAGAAGAGACAGGCAGATGACCGAGCACGCCGCATCCCCCCGCCGCGGGGACAACCCGGCCGCCAACGCTCCCCAGCACGTCGTCGAGACCATGACCGGCGCCCAGTCGCTCATCCGCTCGCTGGAGGCCGTAGGCGCGGACACCGTCTTCGGCATTCCGGGCGGGGCCATCCTTCCCGCGTACGACCCGCTGATGGACTCCGCCAAGGTGCGCCACATCCTGGTCCGCCACGAGCAGGGCGCCGGCCACGCCGCCACCGGATACGCCCAGGCCACCGGCCGGGTCGGGGTCTGCATGGCCACCTCCGGCCCGGGCGCGACCAACCTGGTCACCCCGATCGCCGACGCCTACATGGACTCCGTGCCGATCGTCGCCATCACCGGCCAGGTCTCCTCCAAGGCGATCGGCACCGACGCCTTCCAGGAGGCGGACATCTGCGGCATCACGATGCCGATCACCAAGCACAACTACCTGGTCACCGACCCCGCCGAGATCCCCCGGGTGATCGCCGAGGCGTTCCACATCGCCGCCACCGGCCGCCCCGGCCCGGTCCTGGTCGACATCGCCAAGGACGCGCTGCAGGCGACCACCACGTTCCGCTGGCCGGTCGAGACCGCCCTGCCCGGCTACCGCCCGGTCACCAAGCCGCACGCCAAGCAGATCCGCGAGGCCGCGAAGATGCTGGTCGGCGCGAAGCGCCCGGTGCTCTACGTCGGCGGCGGCGTCATCAAGGCGCAGGCCACCGCCGAGCTGCGGATCCTCGCCGAGCTGACCGGCGCCCCGGTGGTCACCACCCTGATGGCGCTCGGCGCCTTCCCGGACAGCCACCCGCAGCACCTGGGCATGCCCGGCATGCACGGCTCCGTCCCGGCCGTCACCGCCCTGCAGAAGTCCGACCTGCTGTTCACCCTCGGCGCCCGCTTCGACGACCGCGTCACCGGCAAGCTGGACGGCTTCGCCCCGTACGCCAAGGTCGTCCACGCCGACATCGACCCGGCCGAGATCGGCAAGAACCGCCCGGCCGACGTGCCGATCGTCGGCGACGCCCGCGAGGTGCTCGCCGACCTGATCGTCGCCGTCCAGGCCGAGTTCGACGCCGGCCACAAGGGCGACTACGCCGAGTGGTGGGAGAAGCTCGACGAGTGGAAGACGACCTACCCGATCGGCTACGAGCCGGCCCCGAGCGGCGAGCTCTCGCCGCAGCAGGTCATCGAGCGGATCGGGAAGCTGGTCGGCCCCGAGGCGATCTACGCGGCGGGCGTGGGCCAGCACCAGATGTGGAGCTCGCAGTTCATCCGCTTCGAGAAGCCCGGCACCTGGCTCAACTCCGGCGGCGCCGGGACCATGGGCTACGCCGTCCCCGCGGCGATGGGCGCCAAGGCCGGCCGCCCGCAGACCCCGGTCTGGGCCATCGACGGCGACGGCTGCTTCCAGATGACCAACCAGGAACTGGTCACCTGCGCCCTGAACGACATCCCGATCAAGGTCGCGGTCATCAACAACGGCTCGCTGGGCATGGTCCGGCAGTGGCAGACGCTGTTCTACAACCAGCGCTACTCCAACACCGTGCTGCACGCCGGCCCGGGCCACGACGGCATCGAGCCGCCGGCCCAGGGCACCCGGATCCCCGACTTCGTCCTGCTGTCCGAGGCGATGGGCTGCGTGGGCCTGCGCTGCGAGCGCCCCGAGGACCTCGACGCCGTCATCAAGCAGGCGATGGAGATCAACGACCGCCCGGTCGTCATCGACTTCATCGTCCACCAGGACGCCATGGTCTGGCCGATGGTCGCGGCCGGGACCAGCAACGACGAGATCCAGTTCGCCAAGGGCGTCCGTCCCGACTTCGGCGACGACGACTGAACCGCCCCCATCCAGAGCGACTGAGGAACCACATGTCCAAGCACACCCTCTCCGTCCTGGTCGAGAACAAGCCCGGCGTGCTCGCCCGCATCGCCTCGCTGTTCTCCCGTCGGGGCTTCAACATCGACTCCCTCGCCGTCGGCCCGACCGAGCACCCGGACGTGTCCCGGATGACGATCGTGGTCAACGTCGAGGACCTCCCGCTGGAACAGGTCACCAAGCAGCTCAACAAGCTCGTGAACGTGATAAAGATCGTCGAACTCGACCAGGCCGCTGCGATCCAGCGGGAACTGGTCCTGGTGAAGGTCCGCGCCGACAACGAGACCCGGTCGCAGATCGTCGAGATCGTCCAGCTGTTCCGTGCCAAGACCGTCGACGTGTCGCCCGACGCGGTGACCATCGAGGCCACCGGCAGTTCGGACAAGCTGGAGGCCATGCTCCGGATGCTGGAGCCTTACGGCATCAAGGAGTTGGTCCAGTCCGGCCTGGTCGCGATCGGCCGCGGCGCCCGTTCGATCACGGACCGGTCGCTGCGCGCCCTGGACCGCAGCGCGTAACCCGCGCGTCCCACCCGCCCGTCGCCCGCCACCGTCCTTCCGACGGCGCGCCGACGCGCGGCACCCCTCGAGCAAAGACTCATACCCCCGCCGGGTGCGAATACGGTAGGCACCGCGTACCCGGCACCCATCACGCAAGGAGATGTGCCCCCGTGGCCGAGCTGTTCTACGAAGACGACGCCGACCTGTCCATCATCCAGGGCCGCAAGGTCGCGGTCATCGGCTACGGCAGCCAGGGCCACGCCCACGCGCTGTCCCTGCGCGACTCCGGCGCGGACGTCCGGGTCGGCCTGAAGCCGGAGTCCAAGTCCCGCGCCAAGGCGGAGGAGGCCGGCCTGCGCGTCGTCACCCCGGCCGAGGCGGCGGCCGAGGCCGACGTCATCATGATCCTGGTCCCGGACCCGATCCAGGCCGACGTCTACGCGGCGGACATCGCCCCGCACCTGAAGGCCGGCGACGCCCTGTTCTTCGGCCACGGCCTGAACATCCGCTACGGCTTCATCAAGCCCCCGGCGGACGTCGACGTCTGCATGGTCGCCCCGAAGGGCCCGGGCCACCTGGTTCGCCGCCAGTACGAGGAGGGCCGCGGCGTCCCGGCGATCGTCGCCGTCGAGCAGGACGCCTCGGGCAAGGCCTTCGCCCTGGCGCTGTCGTACGCCAAGGGCCTGGGCGCCACCAAGGCCGGCGTCATCAAGACCACCTTCACCGAGGAGACCGAGACCGACCTGTTCGGTGAGCAGGCCGTCCTCTGCGGTGGCACCGCCGCCCTGGTGAAGGCCGGGTTCGAGACCCTGGTCGAGGCCGGCTACCAGCCGGAGATCGCCTACTTCGAGTGCATGCACGAGCTGAAGCTCATCGTCGACCTGATGTACGAGGGCGGCCTGGAGAAGATGCGCTGGTCGGTCTCCGAGACCGCCGAGTGGGGCGACTACGTCACCGGCCCGCGGATCATCACCGACGCCACCAAGGCCGAGATGAAGAAGGTCCTCGCCGAGATCCAGGACGGCACCTTCGCCAACACCTGGATCGCCGAGTACAAGGCGGGCCTGCCCAAGTACCACGAGTACAAGAAGGCCGACGAGGGCCACCTGCTGGAGACCACCGGCAAGAAGCTGCGCTCGCTGATGAGCTGGGTCGACGACAAGGCCTGAGCATTTCCGGGTCGTTCCGGCGGCCCGATCTCGTAACTTCCTTGTACAAGTAGGCTGCTCTCGTCCGGGTGATTTCGCCGGACGGGAGCAGCCTGGCACCCAGCCCGTCGATACACTCCGAGTGCGCGTCAGGCCCACAGCGTCGTGCGTCTACCTACGCGGCATGCCACCTTCCCCCGCCCTTCCACGCCACCTTCGTGCCGGGGGAACCGCAGAGTTAAGGACACACTGTCGTGAGCACTGTGACATCCAAGACCGCCGTCGTTCTGATCGCCGAAGAGCTGTCGCCCGCCACCGTCGACGCCCTCGGTCCCGACTTCGAGATCCGCCACTGCAACGGCGCCGACCGCACCGAGCTGCTCACCGCGATCGCCGACGTCGACGCGATCCTGATCCGCTCCGCCACCAAGGTGGACGCCGAGGCGCTGGCCGTCGCCCGCAAGCTCAAGGTGGTCGCCCGCGCCGGCGTCGGCCTGGACAACGTGGACGTCGCCGCCGCCACCAAGGCCGGTGTGATGGTCGTCAACGCGCCGACCTCCAACATCGTCACCGCCGCCGAACTCGCCTGCGGCCTGCTGATCTCCGTCGCCCGCAACATCGCGCCCGCCAACGCCGCGCTCAAGCAGGGCGAGTGGAAGCGCAACAAGTACACCGGCGTCGAGCTCAGCGAGAAGACCCTCGGTGTCGTCGGCCTCGGCCGGATCGGCGTCCTGGTCGCCCAGCGGATGTCCGCGTTCGGGATGAAGATCGTCGCGTACGACCCCTACATCCAGGCCGCCCGCGCCGCGCAGATGGGCGTCAAGCTGGTCACCCTCGAGGAGCTGCTCGAGGCCTCGGACTTCATCACCGTCCACCTCCCCAAGACCCCCGAGACCATCGGCCTGATCGGCGACGAGGCGCTGCACAAGGTCAAGCCGACCGTGCGCATCGTGAACGCCGCCCGCGGTGGCATCGTGGACGAGGAGGCGCTCGCGAGCGCCCTGCGCGACGGCCGGGTGGCCGGCGCGGGCCTGGACGTGTACGCCAAGGAGCCGTGCACCGACTCCCCGCTGTTCGGCTTCGACAACGTGGTCGCCACCCCGCACCTGGGCGCCTCCACCGACGAGGCGCAGGAGAAGGCCGGCATCGCGGTCGCCCGGTCGGTGCGCCTCGCGCTGGCCGGCGAGCTCGTACCGGACGCGGTGAACGTCCAGGGCGGCGTGATCGCCGAGGACGTCCGCCCGGGCCTGCCGCTGGCCGAGAAGCTCGGCCGGATCTTCACCGCGCTGGCCGGCGAGGTGGCCGTCCGGCTCGACGTCGAGGTCCGCGGCGAGATCACCCAGCACGACGTGAAGGTGCTCGAACTGTCCGCGCTGAAGGGCGTGTTCGAGGACGTGGTGGCGGAGACGGTGTCCTACGTCAACGCCCCGCTGTTCGCCCAGGAGCGCGGTGTCGAGGTCCGCCTGACCACCTCCAGCGAGAGCCCCGAGCACCGCAACGTGATCACCGTGCGCGGCACGCTCGGGAACGGCGAGGAGATCGCCATCTCCGGCACGCTGGCCGGCCCCAAGCAGACCCAGAAGATCGTCGGCGTGGACGCCTTCGACGTGGACGTGGCGCTCACCGACCACATGGCCTTCTTCAAGTACGAGGACCGCCCCGGCGTGGTCGGCGTGCTCGGCCGCCACCTCGGCGACGCCGGCATCAACATCGCCGGCATGCAGGTCGCCCGCGACGGCGGCGGCGCGCTGGCCTCCATCACCGTGGACAGCGAGATCCCGCAGGAGGTGCTGTCGGTGATCGCCGCCGAGATCGGCGCCCGCTTCGCGCGCTCGGTCGACCTGGGCTGATCCTTCCGGCCCGAGCAGGGCCCGGACCGCCGTTCGTACGGTGGTCCGGGCCCTGCTGCGTTCTCCCGGGTGGGTCCCGTCTCAGATACTAGGAAATCCAAGTATTCGTGCAGACACGGCCGGGGCGGGGCCTTACCGTGGAAGAGCCATACGGTGTGCCGCCCCTGTAGCCAGGGCGTGCGGCCCGTGTGCGCGTGCGCCCTCACGGGCAGGCGATCCCTGCTCCCGCGCGTTCCCTCCCGCCGCCTGCCGCCACCCCTCTTGGGACGCCGTGCGGCACCTCCGTCTCCACCCTCTTGTCGCGTCCTCCAGCGCGCCGCTTCCAAGGAGCCCGGTATGCCCTCCACCGCCGACCGCCACGCCACTCCCGCCCCCGCCGCCACCTCCGTCCGCGCCCCGCGCCGCCGCCGGTCCGCCGAGCGGAACACCTTCGCGGCCGCCGCCCTGCAGCGCTCGCTGGACCGCCGTGACAACGGCGGTGCGACCGGCCACCTCTGAGCGGCACCGCGGGTGGCGTTCATCGGCCTACTGGGCCGAACGGATTGACGGTGTGTCACCCCGTAGGGTGCAACCCCGGTCCGTTCGAGGGACGTTGCTCGCCCGGGCTGGCGCGATCATCCTAATTTGGGGCCCCCGGAAGGGTGATCGACGTCCGCGCGGGCGGGCGTCAGCGGCACGCGGTGCGGATCAGTCCCCCGGCCGGGGGAGAGGGCCCAGTGCGTCTGCCACCCGTCCGCCGACCCGTCGCCCGGATCGGCCTCACCCTGGCCCTGCTGGCCGGGAGCGCCGTCCTCGCCGCCACCCCGGCGGTCGGCGGCCCACCGACCGCGGGACCGCCAGCCGCCGGACCGCCGGGGGTCGGCCGAACGGCCTCCGTCCTGCTCGAACTCACCACCGAGGCGGCCGGCCCCGCCTGGCGGCGCGCCGCCGACGGGGCCCGGCGGGAGCGGCGCTCCCCGGAGGCCGTCCGCCGGGAGGCCGCGCAGGCCGGCGCCGCTCAGCGGGGCCGGGCCGGGGACGCGCTCGACCGGCTCGCCGGGGCCGTCCACCGGGCGGCGCCCGCCGCCCGCGAGCTCTACCGCACCCGCACCCTGCTCACCGGCCTCGCCGTCAGTGCGCCCGCCGACCGGCTGCCCGCGCTGCGGGCGCTGCCCGGCGTCGGGGCCGTCCACCCGATCGTCAACAAGCGGCGCGACAACGCCTACTCCGTCCCGCTGACCGGCGCCCCGCAGGTCTGGGCCGGTGACTCCGCGCCCGCCGGCAACACCGGGCAGGGCGTGCGGATCGGCATCATCGACAGCGGCATCGACTACACCCACGCGGACTTCGGCGGCCCCGGCACCGAGGAGGCGTTCCGCTCGGTCGAGCGCGGCAAGCCCGCGCCGCCCGCGCTCTTCCCCAACGCCAAGGTGGTCGGCGGCAAGGACCTGGTCGGCGACGACTACGACCCCGACCCGGCCTCCCCGCACCACCAGCCCGTGCCGCACCCCAGCGACAACCCGATCGACTGCGTGCGCAACGGGCACGGCACCCACGTCGCCGGCACCGCGGCCGGGTACGGCGTCACCGCCGACGGCCGGCCCTACGCCGGTCCGTACGGCCCCGGGCTCGACCCGGCCTCGTTCAAGGTCGGCCCCGGCGCCGCCCCCGGCGCCCAGCTGTACGCGATCCGGGTGTTCGGCTGCGACGGCTCCACCGACCGCCTCGCCCAAGCCCTCGACCTGGCCGCCGACCCGGACGGCGACGGCGACCTGGGCGACCGGCTGGACGTCGTCAACCTCTCGCTCGGCAGCCGCTTCGGCAGCACCGACGACACCGACGCGCTGGCCGTCGACCGGCTCGCCGCGCTGGGCACCGCCGTGGTCGCGGCCGCGGGCAACGAGGGCGACGTGTACGGCATCGGCGGCAGCCCCGGCACCGCCGCCCGGGCGATCACCGTCGCCGCCTCCGTCCACGGGCACGCCGACGTGGACGGCATCACCGTGCTCGACCCCGCCGCCACGGCCGGAGTCGTCCCGGCGCACTGGAGCGAGCGCTACCGGGGCTGGGCCACCGCCGACGTCAGCGGCGAACTCGCCCTGCCCGCCGACCAGTCGGACGGCTGCACCGCCTTCAGCGAAGCCGACCGGCAGCGGCTGGCCGGGAAGATCGCCCTACTCGCCTGGAAGACCAGCGAGGCCGACCGGCCGTGCAACTCCGGCCCGCGCGCCGACCACGCCGCCGACGCCGGAGCGATCGGCGCGCTGTACGCCGCCGACACCGACCACCTCGCCGAGATCGCGGGCAACGACCGCATCCCGGCCGTCCTGCTGGCCCACGCCGACGGCGAGCGGCTGCGGCAGGCCGCGGCCGCCGGGCCGGTCCGGGTCCGGCTCGCCGCCCCCGCCAACCCGCTGCACGGCTCCGTCGTGCAGAACCAGCCCGCCCGGGCCGACACCCTCACCGACTTCACCTCCCGCGGCATCGGCGTGCCCGGCGTGGTCAAGCCCGACCTGGCGGCCCCCGGCGAGACCATCTGGTCCGCCCTGGTCGGCAGCGGCACCGGCGGCCAGCGCGAGAACGGCACCTCCATGGCCGCCCCGCACGTCGCCGGGCTCGCCGCGTTGGTCCGTGCCGCGCACCCGGACTGGCCGGTCGAGCAGCTCAAAGCCGCGCTGATGAACACCGCCACGGACACCTACCTCGGCGACGACCACAGCGGGCCGGTCTACGGGCCCGAGCGCACCGGGGCCGGCCGGGTCCAGGCGGACCGGGCGGTCCGCACGCCCGTCGTCGCCTACTCGGCGGGCGAGGGCACCGAGGAGGGCGGCGTCGGAATCTCCTTCGGGCCGGTCGAGGTCGGCGGGCCGACGGCGCTCGTACGTGACATCGAGGTCCGCAACCACGCGGACTCGCCGCTGAGTTACCGCACCGGCTACGCGGCGGCCACCGAACTGCCCGGCGCCTCCTTCGAGGTGGCCCCGGCCCGGGTCGACGTCCCCGCGGGCGGCACCGCACGGGTACGGGTGACGCTCTCCGTCCCCGGGGAGCTGGGCCGCGCGCCCGACCCCACCATCGACACCGTGCAGGGCGGCAGGGCCCGCAGCTACCGGGGCGAGCTCTCGGGACGGGTGCTGCTGACGCCGCTCGCGAACGACACCCTGCCCCAGCTGCGGATCCCGGTGCTCGCCGCCCCACGGCCCGCGAGCGACCTCGCGGCGACGGCCACCGTCCGGACCGCCCGGGACGGCACCCTTGTCACGGTCGGCGGCAGCGCCGCGCCCGGCGCCACGCCCGGACTGGTCACCGCCCTCGCCCTCGGCGGCGAAGGAACGCGCTGGGCCGACTGCCCGCCCGGCAGCGGCGCCGCCGTCGGGCCGGGCGCGGGCATCCGGCCCGAGGACGCGGGGGAGGAGACCGGCCCCGCGCAGGACGTCTGCGTCGAGCACCCCGGCGAACGGTCCGCGAACCTGCGAGCGGTCGGCGCCGCCGTCGACCACGAACTGCTGTACGTGGGAGCGCAGTTGTGGGCCCCTGCGGCCACCCCGGTCGGGCTGTACGGCGTGCGGGTCGGGCTGGACACCGACGGGGACGGCAGCACCGACGTCATCCTCAAGGCCGACCGGCTGCGCGGCAGCGATGTCCTGGTCTCCCGCGCCCTCGACGCCCGCACCGGAGCCGAGCTCGACGTCCAGCCGCTGAACGCCCGCTGGGGCGACACCGACACCGCGCTGCTGGACAGCGACGTGCTCGTCCTGCCCGTCCGACTGGGCGCCCTGCCCGGCGTCGGCCCCGGCCACAGCACCGTCCACTACGGCGTCTGGACCGGCGTCGCCGCCTCCGGTACACCGGACCCGGCCGAGGCCTACGCCGCCATCGGCCTGCGCGGCACCCGACCGGTCGTCCCGCTGGACGTCCTGCACCCGGCCCTCGCCGCCCGGGCCGGCCTCATCGGCCCCCCTGCGGTGCTCGCCCCCGTGGGCCCGGGCACCGTCCTCGACGTGCACCGCACGCCGGGCGACAGCTCCCGGCTCCTGCTGCTGCACCACCTCAACCCGGGCGAGCGGCGGGCCCAGGTGCTGACCCTGCCCTGACCCCCGGCACCCGACCGCAGGGGCGGCCCGCCGACCACGGCAGGCCGCCCCTACGCGTTCGGGGCCTCCTCGGGGTTCGGGGCCGCCTGGGCGGCGCGGCGGTCCCGGCGGGGGGTGCGGGTGGGGCGGCGGGTGAGGCGGGCGAAGACGGCGACCAGGGCGAGGGCGGCGGCGGTGGCGGAGGTGACGGTGAGGCCGTCGGTGAGGCCGGGCGGGCGGAAGGAGCAGGCGATCCGGGAGGCGCCGGGGCCGAGGGGGACGCCGATCATGCCCAGGACCGGGGTGGGGGCGGCGTAGCGGCCGCCGTCGACGGCGCAGGTCCAGCCCTCGGTGGCGGGGACGGAGAGCAGCGCGGTGCCGGTGGAGCCCGCCGGGAGGGCGGCCGAGAGGGTGTGCCCGTCGGCGTCGACGCGGGTGGCGCCGGTGGCGGTGAGGCGGGCGACGGCGGCGTCCAGGGCGCCGGTGCGCAGGCAGCCGATCGGGCGGGCGGGGACCTGGCTGACGGTGTCGGACCGCAGCGTCACCCGGACCACCCCGTCCGCCGGGACGGTCCCCAGCCGGTGGATCGCCACGGCCGTGGTGGGCTGCTCGCCGTCGCTGCGGTAGCTGGTGCCGAGGCCGCTGACCGTGCCCCGGTACCAGACGCCCTGGAAGAACGCCGTCGAGCCGGGTGTGCAGGCGGCGGTGAGGACGGTGCCCTCGTCGCCGGGCGGCACCGACCAGCCGCTGGTGCCGTGCAGGGTGGGCGCCGGGCCGCCGGCCGGGACGGGCAGCGGGGCGTCGTACACCTGGCTGCCGAGCAGCGACTCCTGTCGGGACCAGACCGAGGAGGTGTCCGGCCGGGCGGTCGGCGCCAAAACGGTGACCAGCGGCGGTGCGGCAGCCCGGCCGGGGGCGAAGCCGTACGGTGGCGGACCGTCGTCCAGGTGGGCGTGGACAGCGAACAGCGCCTGCCCGACCGGGTCGGTGACGCTCGCGGTCTGCCGCCCGCCGGCCGTCCAGCCCGCGCCGAGGTCGTGCAGCAGCAGGGCGGTGACGGTCGGCAGGTAGCCGCTGAAGTAGCCGCCGCCCTGGCCGCCCAGCAGCAGCGGGTCGTTGGTGGTGAAGGTGTGCGGGCCGGGGTCGCTGCGGCCGTGCGGCCAGTCGTCGGCGGTGCGGACCGCCGCGTGCCCGGCCCGCACCGCCGCCGGGGGGACGCTGTCGGAGGGGGCCGCGCCGAGCGCCGCGTACCCGGACCAGACGGCGTTGCCGAGCACCGCGCCGCCGATCACCCAGGTGGCGAGGGTGTTCGCCCGGCGGTCGGGGTGCCGGCGGTCCAGGATCCACAGCGCGGCGAGCAGGACGGTGCCGCCGACGGTCAGCAGCACCCAGGTGGCCGGGCGGACCGACTGTCGGGTAGCCGCCAGCGCGGCGATCACCGTGACCACGGCGGCGCCGCCCAGCAGGGTGAGCGGGTCCGGCCGGTGCGCCAGCGACACCCAGCCGGCCAGCACCAGCAGCCCGCTGAGCACGAAGGCGACCCGGTACGGGCCGCCGGCCGGGATCGCCAGACCGTGCCAGACCAGGACGGTCGGGGTCCAGAAGAAGCCGAGCACCACCAGCACCAGCGCCGCGCACCAGGCCGCCCGCTCGCGCGGCCGCACCCGCCGGTTGAACGGCAGCCCGCACACCAGCAGCAGCCCGAACAGGCCGATCGCCACGTCCGGCAGTGCCCGTCCGCCGTGGGTGGCGGGCAGCAGCTGGGCGAGGTGGCCGCCGAGGCCGGACGGGCCGAGCGGCTGGACCGGGGACTCGGGCTGGGCGCCCCGCGCGGCCAGGACCGCGACGAACAGCACCGGGGAGGCGAGCAGCACCCCGGCCGTGGCCATGGTGACGGCCCGGCCGGTCGCCCGGACCCGCTGCCGGAACGGCCTCGAGGTGGCGGCCAGCCGGACGGCGAAGAGGAGTCCGGCCGCCAGGGTGGCCAGCGCGGCGGTGTACAGGTTGCCGGCCCAGGCCAGGGCGACGCAGAGGGCGCCGGCCACCCAGCGCCGCTCGTGCAGGCACCAGTCGGCGGCGAGGCCGAGCAGCGGCAGCGAGACCAGGCCCCAGAGCCACATCGGCGCGGCCCCGCCGACGTCCAGCACCCAGGCGCACAGCCCGTACCCGACGGCGGCGAGCACCCGCAGCCGGTGCGGGCCGGGGTGGAGGCGGCCGAGCAGGTGGGCCATCAGGGCGGTGCCGAGGCCGATGGTGGCGAGGGTGACCAGGAGGACGGCGAGTTCGCCCCGGTCGCGGGGGAGGAGCGCGGTGAGCCAGGAGAACGGGTTCATCAGGTAGGCGAAGAAGTCGGCCAGGAACGGGACGCCGTACCCGCTGTTCCAGTTGAACAGCAGGTCCCCGGGGGTCTCCCCGTGCAGCAGGTCCCACAGGTGGGCGTGGTACGGCACCGCGACCGCCTCCGCCCCGGCGGGCCACCGCCCGCGCAGTCCGGCCGCCAGCGCGTACCCGGCCATCGCCAGCCCGGCCGCGCCCCCGCAGACCAGCACCTCCCGCCGCCGCTCGCCCCTCACCCACGCGCCCCGTTCTGCCAGTGACCCCGGACTTCGCCACCCTAAGCGCGCCCCCGGCGCGGGATCCGACGTACGCGCTCCTTCAAAGGAGTGGCGTCCGGGAAGGCTTGGCCGAGTAGCCTGAGAGGGCCGTCAGGATGCCCGTATGGGAGGAACCGTGAGCGTCGCGCCGTACCCCGACTGGATCCGGCCTCCTGTCAGCGGCTACGTCGCCGAGGACCTGGACCGGCTGCCTGATCTCCCGCCGCACACCGAGCTGCTCGACGGGAGCCTGATCTTCATGAGCGCACAGACGAAGTTCCACATGCGGACGTTGCGCAGGTTGGAACGGGCGCTGGAGGGCGCTGTCCCGGCGGGGTGGGAGGTGTGGCGGGAGATGACGGTCAAGCTGAACCGGCGCGACCGGCCCGAGCCCGACCTCATCGTGGTCGACGAGCGGGGCGACACCGGGCCGAGGCAGACGATGTGCGAAGCGGAGGACGTGCTGCTGGCCGTGGAGGTGGTGTCCCAGGAGTCGCAGGAGCGGGATCGTGACACCAAACCCCGGAAGTACGCTGCGGCCGGCATCCTGCACTTCTGGCGGGTGGAGGGTGACGACGAGGGCCGCCCGATCGTCTACGTGTACGAGCTGGACCCGGCCACCAGGGCCTACGGTCTGACCGGCATCCACCACAAGCAGCTGAAGGTCGATCAGCCGTTCCCGGTCGAGATCGACCTGAGCTGACCTGAGCCGACCCGCCCCGACCTGACCCGTGCCGACCTGACCCGTCCGGATGGTGGACGCCAGGTGTCAGCTCCTGGGACGCCGGAGTAGGGTCCGAGCATGTCTCGCACCATTCGTCTCGCAGTTGTCCCGGGTGACGGCATCGGCCAGGAAGTGGTGGCCGAAGGCCTCAAGGTCCTGGGCGCCGTGCTTCCCGCCGATGTGAAGCTGGAGACCACCGAGTACGACCTCGGGGCCCGGCGCTACCACCGGACGGGGGAGACGCTGCCGGACGACGTGCTGGCGGAACTGAAGTCGCACGACGCGATCCTGCTGGGTGCCATCGGCGACCCGAGTGTGCCGTCGGGGGTGCTGGAGCGCGGGCTGCTGCTCAAGCTGCGCTTCGCCTTCGACCACCACATCAACCTGCGTCCGGGTCGCCTCTTCCCCGGGGTGACGTCCCCGCTGGCCGGCGCGCCCGACATCGACTTCGTGGTCGTCCGCGAGGGCACCGAGGGCCCGTACGTCGGCAACGGCGGCTCGCTGCGCACCGGGACGCCGCAGGAGGTGGCCACCGAGGTCAGCCTGAACACCGCGTACGGCATCGAGCGCGTGGTGCGCGACGCCTACCGCCGGGCCCAGGCGCGGCCGCGCAAGAAGCTCACCCTGGTGCACAAGAACAACGTGCTGGTGCACGCCGGGCACCTGTGGACGCGGATCTTCGCCGAGGTCGGCAAGGAGTTCCCCGAGGTCACCACCGACTACCTGCACGTCGACGCGGCGACGATCTTCTTCGTCACCCAGCCCGAGCGCTTCGACGTGATCGTCACCGACAACCTGTTCGGCGACATCCTGACCGACCTGGCCGCCGCCGTCACCGGCGGGATCGGCCTGGCCGCGAGCGGCAACATCAACCCGAGCGGCGAGTTCCCGTCGATGTTCGAGCCGGTGCACGGCTCGGCGCCGGACATCGCCGGCCAGGGCAAGGCCGACCCGACCGCCACCGTGCTGTCGGTCGCCATGCTGCTGGAGCACCTCGGCTTCGCCGCCGAGGCCGCCAAGGTCGAGGCCGTCGTCGCGGCGGACCTGGCCGAGCGCTCCGGCACCCGCAGCACCTCCGAGGTCGGCGACGCGCTCGCCGGCCGAGTATCCGCCGGCTGACGGGCCGGACCCAGGAGCGGACTTCCGGCCGACGGGCCGGATCCGACAAGGTTTCCGGCCAGGTGGGCCGGACCGCATAACCGCAGCTTGCAGCTCTCAAAGGAGCGGGCAGCTGTTCGGCACGGCCCTCTGGATGCGAGTATCGACAGTGGGTCGTGTCGCTGTGCGTCCGTTCCGGCGTTCGATCGCTGAAACGTCCCTGCGGCGGTGGCGGCCCGGACCAACCCCACGGTGAAGGAAACAGCCATGAGCACGCCCACCCAGGCGCCCATCACGTTCGACCTCAAGCCCTCCGCCCACCCGCTGCCCGCAGCGGAGCGCGAGGCCCGGCTGGCCAACCCCGGCTTCGGCCGGGTCTTCACCGACCACATGGTCACCATCCGCTGGACCGAGGGCGTGGGCTGGCACGACGCCCAGCTGGCGCCGTACGCGCCGCTGGAGATCGACCCGGCGAACATGACCCTGCACTACGGCCAGGCGATCTTCGAGGGCCTGAAGGCCTACCGCCAGGCCGACGGCTCCATCGCCACCTTCCGTCCGGAGGCCAACGCCGCCCGCTTCCAGGCCTCGGCCCGCCGTCTGGCGATGCCCGAGCTGCCGGTCGAGACCTTCGTCGAGGCCGTGGAGCTGCTGGTCCAGCAGGAGCAGGAGTGGGTCCCGAACGAGCCGGAGCAGAGCCTCTACCTGCGTCCGTTCATGTTCGCCACCGAGGTCGGCCTGGGTGTCCGCCCGGCCAACTCCTACCTCTTCATGATCATCGCCTCGCCGGCCGGCGCCTACTTCCAGGGCGGCATCAAGCCGGTCTCGGTCTGGCTCTCCAAGGAGTACGTCCGGGCCGCGCCCGGTGGCACCGGCGCCGCCAAGTGCGCGGGCAACTACGCCGCTTCGCTGGTCGCCCAGGCGCAGGCCGCCGAGAAGGGCTGCGACCAGGTGGTCTGGCTCGACGCCGCCGAGCACCGGTGGGTCGAGGAGATGGGCGGCATGAACCTGTACTTCGTCTTCGGCGAGGGCAAGGACGCGAAGATCGTCACCCCGGAGCTGTCCGGCGCCCTGCTGCCCGGCATCACCCGTGACTCGCTGCTCCGGCTCGCCGGCGACCTCGGCTACGCCGTCGAGGAGCGGAAGATCTCCACCGACGAGTGGCAGCAGAGCAACGCCGACGGCACCCTCACCGAGGTCTTCGCCTGCGGCACCGCCGCCGTCATCACCCCGGTCGGCTCGGTGAAGTCCGCCGCCGCCGACTGGACCGTCGGCACCGGCGAGCCCGGCCCCGTCACCATGGAGCTGCGCAAGGCGCTGCTGTCGATCCAGGGCGGCCAGACCCCCGACACCCACGGCTGGCTGCACAAGATCGTCTGATTCCGGAACGCGCACACCGGCTCCGGCCTGCCACGTTCCGCATCGCGAGACGGGTGGGCCGGATCCCGGGCGCTGTGCCAGACTGCCGATGTGTCCTCGCTTTCGCTGATTATCGGCAGCAGGCGCGCCGGTCCGCAGTGACCGCTTCCGCAGGACCCGATGCGGAGCGACCACGAGCGTCCAGACCCGCGCGCAGACCTCTCGCACCCGCGAGGGGTCTTTTGCTTTGCGGCGCGGCCCGCCCCACACCCTGGGCGCCGCCCCACCGAGCGAAGCCACCCGGACCGGCCGAGAGCCCCCACGAAGGGCTCGGGGAGACCGGGCCGCGCGCGAGATCCTGGACAGTGGAGCCGGGACCAGAAATCCGGCCAGAGCAGTACGAGCCTCCCCGAACGGAGAACCAGGGGTCATGACCGAGGTCAGCCGTACCGACGACAGTTTCCACGTGTTCGACACCACGCTGCGCGACGGCGCCCAGCGCGAGGGCATCAACCTGACGGTGGCGGACAAGCTGGCCATCGCCCGGCACCTGGACGAGTTCGGGGTCGGCTTCATCGAGGGGGGCTGGCCCGGGGCCAACCCGCGCGACACCGAGTTCTTCGCCCGCGCCGCCGCCGAGCTGGAGCTGGAGCACGCGCAGTTGGTCGCCTTCGGCGCCACCCGCCGGGCCGGCGGCCGGGCCGCGGACGACCCGCAGCTGGCCGCGCTGGTCGGCTCCGGCGCCCCCGTGGTCACCCTGGTCGCCAAGTCCCACGACCGGCACGTGGAGCTGGCGCTGCGCACCACCCTGGACGAGAACCTGGAGATGGTCCGGGACAGCGTCGAGTTCCTGCGCTCCCAGGGCCGCCGGGTGTTCATCGACTGCGAGCACTTCTTCGACGGCTACCGGGCGAACCGCGGGTACGCCCTCGCCGTGGTCCGGGCCGCGCACGAGGCCGGGGCGGACGTGGTGGTGCTGTGCGACACCAACGGCGGGATGCTGCCGGCCGACGTCCGGGAGATCGTCACCGACGTCCGCGCGTACTGCGACACCTACCGGCCCGGCGCCCGGCTCGGCATCCACGCCCAGGACGACACCGGCTGCGCGGTCGCCAACACCCTGGCCGCGGTGGACGCCGGCGCGACCCACGTCCAGTGCACCGCCAACGGCTACGGCGAGCGGGTCGGCAACGCCAACCTGTTCCCGGTGGTCGGCGCGCTGGAGATCAAGCACGACCGCCGGGTGCTGCCCGAGGGCCGGCTGGCCGAGATGACGCGCATCTCGCACGCGATCGCCGAGCTGGTCAACCTGGCCCCCTCCACCCACCAGCCGTACGTCGGCTACTCGGCCTTCGCCCACAAGGCGGGCCTGCACGCCTCCGCGATCAAGATCGACCCGGACCTGTACCAGCACATCGACCCCGAGCGGGTCGGCAACTCCATGCGGATGCTGGTCTCCGACATGGCCGGCCGGGCCTCCGTCGAGCTCAAGGGCAAGGAGCTCGGCTACGACCTGTCCACCGACCGGGACCTGGCCGGCCGGGTGGTGGCCAAGGTGAAGGAGCAGGAGAACCTCGGCTACACCTACGAGTCCGCCGACGCCTCCTTCGAGCTGCTGCTGCGCGACGAGGTGCGCGGCAGCCGGGACCGCTTCTACACCCTCGAGTCCTGGCGGACCATCAGCGAGCAGGGCCCGAACGGGGTCTCCGGCAACGAGGCGACCGTCAAGCTCTGGGCCAAGGGCGAGCGCCGGATCGCCGTCGGCGAGGGCAACGGCCCGGTGAACGCGCTGGACCAGGCGCTGCGCACCGCGCTGGAGGGGATCTACCCGCCGCTGGCCACCTTCGAGCTGGTGGACTACAAGGTCCGCATCCTGGAGGGCCAGCACGGCACCGGGTCCAAGACCCGGGTGCTGATCGAGTCCACCGACGGCACGTCCACCTGGTCCACCGTCGGCGTCGCCGACAACGTGGTCGCCGCCTCCTGGCTGGCGCTGGAGGACGCGTACACCTACGGCCTGATCCGCGCCGGGCTGGAGCCCACCGAGTAGTCGGCCTGCGACCCGCCGGTGGCCCGCCGGACTTCGTACGGAGTCCGGCGGGCCACCCGGGCCCGGTCCCGCTCGCTCAGCGGAGGCGGGCGAGCAGGGCGTGTTCGACGAGGGTGATGAGGGCGCTCTTGGCGCTGTCGCGGCGGCGGGCGTCGAGCGTGATGACGGGGGTGTCGGGGCCCAGCTGGAGGGCTTCGCGGACCTCGTCGGCGGTGTGGGGCTGGTGTCCGTCGAAGCCGTTGAGGGCGACGACGAACGGCAG
>NZ_JBVIRY010000043.1:0-64662 GCF_055575795.1 Kitasatospora sp. NPDC034023 | reverse complement strand
CTCGGCATGCCCAACGTCCCACGGCAGCCCCACAACCCCCGACACAGGGATCACCCCAGATCAGCCGACGCGAACCGAAACACGGAGGCTAGCGCGGCCACCACCCGGGTCGACAACAGCACCGGGAAGCTCGAGGTCAGGGCGCCCACGGCGTGAGCCGCCGCGAACGCCAGGACGAACCCGAGCAGGCTGCCGCGCCCCGGCCGGCTGCGGGCGAGCGCGGCCATCAGCGGCGCGCCGACGGCCATCCCGACCGCGAAAGCCGAGGTGAGGCCGCCCGCCGTGCCGACGGTGACGCCGAGATCGTCGGCGAGGTCCGGCAGCAGACCGGCGAGCATGAACTCCGAGGTGCCCATGGCGAAGACGGCCAGGGCGAGCAGATAGAGCGGAAGGGGCATCGAGGGGCTCCGGAACGAGGAGAAGCAACGAGGAACGGGGTCTCGTCACCGCGCTCAGCCCCCGAGGGCGCACGCTTTCGCGGCCGGGCCCGCGCTCGCGCACGGCATTTCAGCGCTCAGCGCTTCAACGGCTGCGGGGGTTCAGGGGGCTGACGGCGTGACCGAAAGTCCCCACCCTGGATGCCTCAGGGCTCGACATGCTCCGTACGCTACCCGACGGGCGGCCGTCCCGGCACCGGAGTTATTTCCGTTTGCCCGAGAGGTCAGGATGCCGTTGGGTTGGCCGCATGAACGAACCGCTGAACCGACCGCAGGCCGAACCGCTGAACCGACCGCTGACCGAGCTGCGCACCGAACGCCTGCTGATCCGCCGCTGGCGCGAGTCGGACCTCGTCCCGTGGGCCGCGATGAACGCTGACCCCGAGATCCGCGAGCACCTGGGCGGCCCGCTCACCCGGGAGCGGAGCGACGCGTCGGTGGCACGCTTCGAAGCGGCGATCGAGCGGCGGGGGTACGGCTGGCTGGCCGTCGAAGTACGGGACAGCGGCGAGTTCGTCGGCTTCGTGGGCCTGGACGACATCGAGGAGACGGACCCGGTCGACGGCGTCGAGATCGGCTGGCGCCTGGCCCGCTCCGCCTGGGGACACGGCTACGCCACGGAGGCGGCCCGCGCCGTCCTGGCGTACGGCTTCGACGCCCTCGGCCTCCCCGAGGTCCTCGCCATCACCACGGCCGCCAACCAGCGCTCCCAGTCGGTGATGCGCCGCCTCGGCATGACCCACGACCCCGCTGAGGACTTCGACGACCCCGCCGCCCCGGACGGTCCGCTGCGCCGCAACGTGGTCTTCCGGCTGCGCCGAGAGGACCGTCTGTCCTAGGGGAGGGGACCGGGCCTTCCGGTCGGCCGTGTGGACCGCCTCCGACCGGATCACCGTCAGCACCGACGTCACCGATATCACCGACACCGGGTCACGGGTCCTCAGCGCCGACCGGGAGCCGGCGAACCCACCGGCACCAAGAGCGTCGGCGCCGTCCGATCGCCTGGCCGTGGATGGCGCGAGGTTCGCCGCCCAGGCGGCGGAGGCCGTCGCGCACCTGGCCGACCGGCCCCGCTCGCACCGGGCCTGAACTGCGGGATCGGGCGGCGCGATTGTCAGTGGGGTGTGCAAGGGTGGCCCCATGCTGGCGATCACGGTGCAGACGAACGACGGGAAGCGGCGTTCCCGACCGAGCGCGGACGAGTTGGCGGGACTGGTCCGGGGCATCGGCGCGGAGGACGACCGCTTCCTCGTCCTGGAGCGGATACCGGACCTGCCGGACGTGTACATCCAGGTGTGGCACTCCGACGGCGAGGGCTACACGCTGGAGCACCGCGACGGCTCCGCCCAGCGGCACTTCGAGGTGCGGCTGGACGGGCCCGGGCCGGTGGCCGAGGCGATGACGGCCTGGGCGCGCGGCGAGGCGGGCTGGGGTGACGGCCTGGACTGGCAGCTACTCGACATGGGCCCGGTGCCGGAGCCCGTACCGCCGGTGGAGCTGGGAGCGGGCGAGCGGCGGGAGTTGGAGGACCGGCTGCGCCTGACCCTGGCCTGCGGCTACACCGACCGCGCCCGGCTGGCCGAGGAGGCCGAGGAGTACCTGGTGTCGGGCGGCCTCCGTCCCCTCTCGCGTGCGCAGGCCGAGCAACTCGCCGACCGGCTCTGGCTGGAGCGCGTCGGCGAGCAGACCGGCTGGATCGGCGACACCGATCCGGAGCGCCTCGCCCACGCCTTCGCCGCCCTGGAGGCGAGCGGCATCACGGCCCGGGAGGACTTCACCTGCTGCCGGTCCTGCGGCGAGGCAGAGATCGGCGCGGCCGGCGCCCCGGACGCCCGCGGCTTCGTCTACTTCCACTCCCAGTGCACCGAATCCGCCGCCGCCGGCCACGGCCTGTCTCTCCTCTACGGCGGCTTCGACGGCTCCCCGTCGACCGCCACGGCCGTCGGCCACGAGGTTGTCGCCGCCCTCACCGCCGCCGGCCTGCCCACGGTCTGGAACGGCGACCCGTCGCACGCGATCGAGATTCGCCCCCTGCTCTGGCGCCGCCGCCTGGGCGGGTGATCGGACCTGAACTGCCGTATCCTCCGGGGCCGATAACGGTGCCCGACGGCGTCCGACGGCGTCCGACGGCGTCCGACGGTGTTCGACGGTGTCCGACGGTGTTCGGTAACGTTCGACGGAACGGGGGAGCAGCATGATGGAGCGGGGGCGGGTGCCGCGGAGCAACGCGCGGGAGCTGTGGGGGGCGTTGCCGAGGAGTGTGCGGCGGCAGGTGATCGCGGACGCCCGGCGGGGGCGGGCCTGGGAGGACCGGCGGGTGGCGGCGGTGGCCGTCGGCTGGGCCTGGCAGGTGCTCGGCACCCCGGACGCCCGTCGAAGGGACCTCGGCGCGCTGCTGGGCTACCTGCTCAACGCGGTCATGAGCGCCGGCCCGGGTGCCACGGCGGGCGTGGACATCCTCGACGGTTCCCCGGACCACGACGCCAACCCGCTGGTCCGCCGCTGGGCGCGGCGGGTCGAGGCGGCCAACCCGGTGCGGCGGCCGTGAGGAAGGAAGCCGGGACGTGAGCGATGACGTCCTGTCGGTGATCCCGGCGGACCGTCCTGGCAGCCGGACCGGTCGGCGTCCGAGCGGCCGGCGCGCCTCTTCCCATGAGGACGGATGACCGGTGCCCCGGTCCGGCCGACCAGCAGGCCAGGAGGTCGGCGGACCGGACCGCGGCATCGGGTCACGGCACCAGCAGGTGCAGGGCGTTCCTTTCCACCGTGACCTCGACCGGCAGGGGTGCGATGAATTCTCCGTCGGCGTAGGCGGTGATGCCCGGGGAATCGATGCGCAGGGACTCGGTGCGCAGGGTGGTGACCTCGGGGCGGGTGGTGTGGGTGCCTTTGAAGAGGGTGGGGAAGAACCGGGCGATGCGCAGGCGGGGCATGGCGTCGACGAGGGTGACGTCGAGTAGGCCGTCGTCCGGGAGGGCGTCCGGGCACATGAGCATGCCGCCGCCGTAGCTGCGGGTGTTGCCGACGGCGGCGAGGGTGAGGTCGCGTTCGATGACGGTGCCGTCGGCGAGAGTGATCCGGAACGGGAGCGGGCGCAGGTTGGCGAACTCGATGAGGATGGCGAGGTTGTAGCGCATCCGGCCGCGTGGCCAGCGCAGGCGGTTGGTGCGGTCGCTGACCAGGGAGTCGAAGCCGGTGGCGAGGATGGAGCCGAACCGGCGGACGGACCCGTCCGGACCGGTGACCCGGCCGAGGTCGACGGTGCGGATGCGGCCGGCGGCGATGATGTCGGCGGCGGCCTCGGGGGCGTCGAGCGGGAGGCCGTACGCGCGGGCGTGGTCGTTGCCGGTGCCGGCCGGTATCACGCCGAGCGGGACGGTGGTGCCGGCGAGGGCCTGCAGGGCGAGGTTGATCATGCCGTCACCGCCGACCACGGCGACCGCGTCCACACCGTCCGCGGCCGCTTCGCGGGCGAGGCGGACGGCGTCGTCGGCGGAGCGCCCGGCGTGGGGTTCGGCGTCGATGCCGAGGGAGCGCAGGCGGGCGACGGCCCGCTCCGCGGCGGGGCCGGCGTGGCCGGCGCCCGCCGCCGGGTTGGTGAGAACGGCGACCCTGCGGACGGTTCTCGGGCCGTCCGCCCCATGAGCCCGGTTCATGGGATCAGCTTGCCGGGGTTGAGGATGCCCGCCGGGTCGAGCTCGGTCTTGACGGCGCGCAGGATGCGGACGCCCAGGTCGCCGACCTCGTCGGTCATCCAGGGCCGGTGGTCGGCGCCGACGGCGTGGTGGTGGGTGATGGTGCCGCCCGCGCCGACGATGGCGTCCCCGGCGGCGCGCTTGGCGGCGCCCCAGCGGGTGAGCGGGTCCTCGCCGAGGGCGGCGACGACGGTGAAGTAGAGCGAGGCACCGGTCGGGTAGACGTGCGAGATGTGGCAGAGCACGAGCGCGCCGGGCAGGGCGGCGGTGAGTGCCTCGGTGACGGCGGCCCGCAGGGCCGGCAGTCGGCTCCAGCCGGCGGCCGTCTCCAGGGTTTCGCACAGCGCCCCCGCGCCGAGCAGTGAGTCGCGCAGGTAGGGCGCGTTGAACCGGCCGTGTTCCCAGGCCCGGGCGGGGGCTTCGCCGAGCGAGGTGGCGCCGGCGGCGAGCAGCGCCTCGCGGGTGGCACGGTGCCGGGCGGCGACCTGTTCGGCGCTGCCTTCGAAGACGGTGACGGCCAGGCAGCCGCTGACGGTCGGGCTGCCGCCGATCTGTTCGGTCATGGCGAGGTTGACCATGGTCTCGGCCTCGTCGGAGAGCCGGATCACGGTCGGGCCGGTGCCCTGCTGCTCGACGGCGCGCAGCGCGGCCGTCCCGGTGGCGAAGTCGGGGAAGCTCCACGCCTCGTAGGCCTTGACGGCGGGCAGCGGGTGGACGCGCAGCCGGACGGCGGTGATCACGCCGAGGGTGCCCTCGGAGCCGAGGAAGAGCTGGCGCAGGTCGGGGCCGGCGGCGGAGGCGGGGGCGCGGCCGAGGTCGAGCACCCCGGCAGGGGTGACCACCCGCAGGCCGCGCACCATCTCGTCGAAGCGCCCGTACCCGGCGGAGTCCTGGCCGGAGGAGCGGGTGGCCGCGAAGCCGCCGATGGTGGCGTAGCGGAAGCTCTGCGGGTAGTGGCCGAGTTCCCAACCGCGTTCGGCGAGCAGTGCTTCGGCGGCCGGGCCGGTGAGGCCGGCGCCGAGGACGGCCTCGCCGGAGGTCTCGTCCAGGTCGAGCAGTTCGTCGAAGCGGCGCAGGTCGAGCGAGACGACGGCGTGGAAGGGGCCTCGCTCGGGGTCGAGGCCGCCGACGACGCTGGTGCCGCCGCCGAAGGGGACGACGGCGATGCGGCGTTCGGCGCACACCGCGAGGACGGCGGCGACCTCCTGCTCGCTGCCGGGCAGCACGACGGCGTCGGGCGCGTCCTGCGGCTCGCGGCTGCGGCGGCGCAGCAGGTCGGGGGTGGACTTGCCGCCGGCGCGCGGCAGGCGGTCGGCGTCGGCGGTGCTGACGTGGGTCTCGCCGACGGCGGCGGCGAGTGCCTTGAGGTCCTCGGCGGAGGTCCGGGACGGGTGCAGTACGACCTCCTCGGCGCTCGGCCCGGGGGCTGCGTCGCCGGTGACGCCGAGGGCCGCGGCGAGCAGTCCCTTGATGTCGGCGGACAGCTCCTTGGCCAGGGCCGGGTCGCCCCAGGCGTCCCACTTCATCGGGGGGAGCGGAAGAGCGGCGCCCGCCGGTCCCGCTTGCGTCTCAGGTGCCATGCGTTACAGTTTCACACATCATGTCAAGTAGTAACGCCGAGCCGGCGGCAGCAGCCGGGCAGCCCCGCAGCACCGACGACGCGATCCTGGACGCCGCCGCCGACCTGCTCGTCCACCTCGGCGTGCGCCGCACGCAGTTGGCCGAGATCGCGCGCCGCGCCGGGGTCAGCCGGCCGACCGTCTACCGGCGCTGGCCGGACGTCCGGGCGGTGATCGGCGCGCTGCTCACCCGGGAGATCCTGGCCACCCTGGAGGGCGCCTCGCTGGACGTCCAGGACCGGGAGACCCTCGTGGAACGGGTCGTCGAGGTCGCCGTCCGGCTGCGCGACCACCCGGTGCTCGGCGCGCTGCTCCACTCCGAGGACTCCGACCTGCTGCTCGAGTACGTGGTCGAGCGGCTCGGCGCCAGCCAGCGCGGCCTGCTGGAGGCGCTGCGCAGCGGCATCGAGCGGGGCCAGGCGCACGGCTCGGTCCGCGCCGGGGAGCCGCTCGAACTGGCCGCCATGGTCCTGCTGATCGCCCAGTCCACCGTCCAGTCGCACCGCATGGTCGCCTCCCTGCTGCCAGAGGCGGCCTGGCGGCGCGAACTGGCCAGAGCGCTGAACGGATACCTCGCACCATGACGACGCCCGCCGTCGGCCCCTTCGCGGGGACCAGCCGACTCAACGCCGCACGCCGCACGCTGGAACTCGAGGCGCTCGGCGACGACCCGCACATCGACCTGCTGGTGATCGGCGGCGGTGTCACCGGCGCCGGGGTGGCCCTGGACGCCGCCTCGCGCGGCCTGCGCACGGTGCTGGTCGAGTCCCGCGACCTGGCCTTCGGCACCAGCCGCTGGAGCTCCAAGCTGGTGCACGGCGGACTGCGCTACCTCGCCTCCGGCAGGATCAAGGTGGCCCGGGAGAGCGCGGTCGAGCGCGGCGTGCTGATGACCCGCACCGCCCCGCACCTGATCCGCGCGCTGCCCCAACTGGTGCCTCTGCTCCCGGACTTGCTGCGCCCCGGGCAGGGCGCGCTGATCCGCGCGGGCTTCCACGCCGGCGACGCGCTGCGGGTCAGCGCCGGCACGCCGGGCGCGCTGCTGCCCCGGATGCGCCGGATCGACGCGGCCCGCACCCGACAGCTGGTGCCGGGCGTCCGGACCGCGGGCCTGCGCGGCGCGCTCGTCGCGCACGACGGCCAACTCGTGGACGACGCACGGCTGGTGGTCGCCCTGGCGCGAACCGCCGCGCAGTACGGCGCGAGCGTGCTGACCAGGGTCCGGGCCGAGGCGGTGACCGGCACCTCCGCCCGGCTCGTCGACACGCTGACCGGACAGGAACTGGCCGTCCGGGCGGGCGCGGTGGTCAACGCCACCGGCGTCTGGGCGGGTGAGGTGGACACCTCGATCACGTTGCGTCCGAGCCGTGGCACCCATGTCCTGGTGGACGCGGGGATGCTGGGGAATCCGACCGCCGCCCTCACCGTGCCGGTGCCCGGCTCGACCAGCCGCTTCGTGTTCGCCCTGCCGCAGCAGCTCGGCCGGGTCGCGATCGGCCTGACCGACGAGGACGCCCCGGGCCCGATCCCGGACGAGCCGCAGCCCGCCGAGGCCGAGCTGACCTTCCTCCTCGACACCGTCAACGCCGCCCTCGCCACCGCGCTGACCAGGGCGGACGTGCGCGGGGCCTACGCCGGGCTGCGCCCGCTGATCGACACCGGGGGCGGCAGCACCGCCGACATCTCGCGCGAGCACGCGGTGCTGGAGTCCCCGTCCGGGTTGGTCACCGTGGTCGGCGGCAAGCTCACCACCTACCGCCGGATGGCCGAGGACGCGGTGGATGCCGCCGTCCGGCTGCGCGGTCTGCCCGCTCGGACCTGCTGGACGGCGCGGCTGCCACTGGTCGGCGCCCCCGGACACCGGGACAGCCGACCCCTGCCCGCGCAGAAGGCGCCCTCCTCACTGCTCGCCCGGCACGGCGGCGCCGCCCACGAGGTGCTGGCGGCGGGGGAGTCGGTGCCGGTGACCGAGGGTCTGGACGTCACGCGCGCCGAGATCGCGTACGCGGTCACCCACGAGGGCGCGCTGGACGCCGCCGACGTGCTCGACCGCCGCACCCGGATCGGGCTGGTCGCGGAGGACGCGGAACGGGCACGGAAGGTGGTCGAAGAGATTCTGACGGAGTGTCAGGACGGCTGATCGGCCCAGGGGAAGGGCGTCAGGTCCGGTTCGACCCAGCTGGTCCGGGCCTGCTCGCTCGCGAGCGTTCCGGGCCGGTAGTGGCGGGCGAGCAGCTCCTTGTCGAGCAGCTCGGGATGGCGGGCCGCGAACGCCTCGAAGTCCTCGCGCTCCTCGAAAACCGGTGCGCCGTCGGCGTGGTGGGCCACCAGCTCGACCCAGGCCCGGGTCATGGTGACGTGGAACTTCTGCGGCGCCCCGGCCTTGGTGGCGGTGCGCCGGATGCCGTCGCCGATCAGGCCGAGGGCGGTGGCGGCGCCGTGCCGGCGGACCGCGAGCCAGGTGAGGCGGACGTGCCGGCGGTGGCCGAAGCGCTCGGCTCCGGTCATCGCTTCGCGCAGCAGGTCGTCGAAGACGGCGAAGGCGTCGGGGGAGTCCGGGGCGTCGGGGCAGCCCGAGGCGTCCGGGGAGTCCGAGGCGTGGGGGGTCGCGGAGGAGGGCATGCGGGGCTCTCATGGGGGAGGGTGGAACATGCGAATGGGAGATCGTAGGGTTTCGGCGCATTCACGGGCAAACCACCCGCACGGACGGTTTCAGCGGGCCGCGTGCTCCGGCATGGGGAGCTCGGTGCCGGCGAGCTCCAGGACGCAGGAGAGCGGCTGCTCGGCACTGCCGGTGCGGTCCAGGGTCACCGCGAGCGGCCGGGGCGGTTCCTCGGCGAGCTGGGCGGCGAGGGTCAGCGGGTAGCTGCCGTGCCCGTGGACGCGGTGGAAGGCGCACTCCTTGCCGTCCACCAGCAGCTCGGTCTCGGTGATCCAGCCGGAGCGGACGTTGACGGTCACGGAGTGTCCGCCCTGGTCGACGTGGAAGCTGTACCGCTGGCGCATGGGAACCTCCCGCGAGGGCGCCGCAGCCGGGGGAACCGGGAATCGGGGAACCACCGCCAGTCTAGGTCGGCCGCACCGCCCCGGCGCCCCGGTCGGTCCGGTCGGTCCGGTCGGTCCGGCCTCGGGTTCCCCTCGATCGGTTCCCGTCGGAGTCCCTGAAAAGGACCCGGAGAAATTCCCGGGGCGGAGCCCGCCTTCAGGCGGATTCTCGTGATCTCTACAGTGTTGTAGATTCGTCCGCAGGGAGAGATCAGAGGAGGGCATTGTGGGAGTTTCACTGGCCAAGGGCGGCAACGTCTCGCTGAGCAAGGAGGCGCCCGGTCTGAGCGCCGTGATCGTGGGTCTCGGCTGGGACGTGCGCACCACCACCGGGGCCGACTACGACCTGGACGCCAGTGCGCTGCTGTGCAACGCGCTCGGCAAGGTGATCTCGGACCAGCACTTCGTGTTCTTCAACAACCTTCGCAGCCCCGACGGTTCGGTCGAGCACAGCGGCGACAACCTGACCGGTGGCGGCGACGGCGACGACGAGCAGATCAAGGTCGACCTGGACCGGGTGCCGGCCGACGTGGCCAAGGTGGTCTTCCCGGTGTCGATCTACGACGCCGACGCCCGGCTGCAGAGCTTCGGTCAGGTCCGCAACGCGTTCATCCGGATCGTCAACCAGGCCAACGGCCAGGAGATCGCGCGCTACGACCTGTCCGAGGACGCCTCGACCGAGACCGCGATGGTCTTCGGAGAGCTGTACCGCAACGGCGCCGAGTGGAAGTTCCGCGCCATCGGCCAGGGCTACGCCTCCGGCCTTCGCGGCATCGCGACCGACTACGGCGTCAACGTCTGATCCTCGCGCCGGAGCCGGCGGGTTTCGGTGGTCACGCGGAAGGTTCGGTCCGTCCGAGCGCGTGGCCGCCGAAACCCCCGCTGCCGGTGAGCTGGTGCTGCCACCAGGCGGTCATCGCGGGCTCGTCCATGGTCGACCAGTCCGGTGCCTCGGTGACCTGCGCCCGGCCGAGCGTCCGGCCCAGGTCCACCAACTCCCGGCCGGCCGCGCTCCGTTCGCGGTCGTACGCGGCCAGTAGGGACGACCAGGAGCCGGCGGCCCGTCCGGCCTGCTCGAAGGCGTGTGCGTCCTGCATAGCCTTCACCGCCCCGCTCGTGTTGTGCGGGCGCACGACGGTGGCCGCGTCCCCGCCGATGAGCAGCCGCCCGGCCGTGCGGCGCGGGGTCGCCAGGTCGTAGACGGGCTGCAGGAAGGTCCGTTCACGCGGGGTGAGGGTGACCAGCCCAGCCCAGTACGGCGGCAGGTGCCGCTCCGCGAGCTGCCGCAGCTCGTCCAGCCGCCCGTCGGTGAGGGCGCCCGCCGGGAGGCTGGTCGGGCCGTCCAGGCGCAGCCAGGCCGGGGTAGGTGCGTAGAAGACCCAGTTCACCTGGGTGCGGCCGGGGTCCAGCCCGGGGATGCGGTAGATCACGACCTGTCCGCCGCGGTAGCAGACGGTGATGCACTCCTCCTCCGGCCAGACCGCGGCCCCGCCGGGAAGCCCGTCGAGCAGTGCGGCGTCGTAGCTGCCGCGCCAGCACACGTACCCGGCGTACTCGGGCGCGGCCTGCGGGCAGACGGCGGCGCGGACCACCGAGCGGTAGCCGTCCGCGCCGATCACCAGGTCGTAGGCGTGGCGGCCGCCGTCGGCGTCCTCGGCCCAGGCGCCCTGCTCGTCGCCGCCGACCGCGGTGACGGTGGTGCCCAGCCGGTACTCGACCTGCTCGGGTTTGCGCTCGCGCAGGGCCTGCCAGAGGACGGCCCAGTGGTGGGAGTGGAACGGGAACGGCTGGTCCCAGAGCACCCGCCCGCGCCCGTCCGGGCCGTCGCCCTCGTCGGCCGGTCCCCGGGTGGTCCAGCGGCGGACGGTGAGGCGGTGGCGGCGGGTGTCCGCGGCGAGGTGCCCGGCGCGGACCAGTTCGTCGAAGCGGTCGTTGTGGGTGCAGATGCCCACGCCGCGGTCCTCCAGTCGGCCCGGGCTGCGTTCCAGCACCACGACCCGTTCCGCGCCCAGCCGGGCGGCGGCCCCGGCGAACGCGCTCCCGGCGATGCTGCCCCCGACCACGGCCACCGAACCACCCCGCACGGCCGCCCCCTCTCCCGAGCCCGCGATGTCCGGGACACGACGATACGCGGGCGTCCCGCCGTCCGCGCGGCGTTCGGTCGGTTCGGTCCGGGGCGGCAGGTCCGAGCCGCAGGGCGGCCGGTTCGGGCCGTGGCCGCTGGGCTTCCCCCGCTTTATGCAACTAGTTGCAACCGATCGACCCGTCCCCTTACCCTGCGGTAACCACGACACCCAGCCCGCGCCCCAGGAGACGTCGATGAGCGCCACCCCCGGCAGCAGCCGCTACCCGCACCTGCTCAGCCCACTCGACCTCGGCTTCACCACCCTGCCCAACCGCGTGATCATGGGCTCGATGCACGTCGGCCTGGAAGAAGCCCCCCACGGCTACGAGCGGATGGCCGCCTTCTACGCCGAGCGCGCCCGTGGGGGCGTCGGCCTGATCGTCACCGGCGGCATCGCCCCCAACGAGGCCGGACGCCCCTGGGAAGGCGGTGCGATGCTGACCACCGAGGAAGAAGCCGACCGGCACCGCCTGGTCACCGACGCGGTGCACGCCGCGGGCGGGAAGATCGCCCTGCAGATCCTGCACTTCGGCCGCTACGCCTACCACCCCGACCTCGTCGCCCCCAGCGCCCTCCAGGCCCCGATCAGCCCCTTCGTGCCCAACGAGCTCACGGCCGAACAGGTCGAGCAGACCATCGAGGACTTCGCCCGCTGCGCCGAACTCGCCCGCCGAGCCGGGTACGACGGCGTCGAGATCATGGGCTCCGAGGGCTATCTGGTCAACGAGTTCATCGTCGCCGCGACCAACCGGCGCGACGACGAGTGGGGCGGCCCGTACGAGCGGCGGATGCGCTTCCCGGTGGAGATCGTCCGCCGGGTCCGCGAGCGGGTCGGCGACGACTTCATCATCGTCTACCGCCTCTCCATGCTCGACCTGGTGCCGGGCGGCTCCACCCTGGACGAGGTGATCCGGCTCGCCCAGGCCGTCGAAGCCGCCGGGGCGACCATCATCAACAGCGGCATCGGCTGGCACGAGGCCCGCATCCCGACCATCGCCACCTCGGTGCCGCGCGGCGCCTTCGCCTGGGTGACCAAGAAGGTCATGGGCAAGGTCGGCATCCCGCTGGTCACCACCAACCGCATCAACACCCCCGAGATCGCCGAAAGCCTGCTCGCCGAGGGCAACGCGGACCTGGTCTCGATGGCCCGCCCGCTGCTCGCCGACGCCGACTTCGTCGCCAAGGCCCGCGACGACCGCGCCGACGCCATCAACACCTGCATCGGCTGCAACCAGGCCTGCCTGGACCACACCTTCAGCCTCAAGATCACCTCCTGCCTGGTCAACCCGCGCGCCTGCCACGAGACCGAACTCGTCCTCGCGCCCACCAAGGTGCGCAAGCGCGTCGGCGTCGTCGGCGCCGGCCCGGCCGGCCTCGCCTTCGCCGTCTCCGCCGCCGAGCGCGGCCACGAGGTCACGCTGTACGACGCCGCCGAGACGGTCGGCGGACAGCTGAACGTGGCCCGGCGCATCCCCGGCAAGGAGGAGTTCGACGAGACGCTGCGCTACTACCGCACCCGGCTCGCCGAACTGGGCGTCACGCTGCGCCTCGGGGCCACCGCCACCGCCGAACAGCTGGCCGAAGCGGGCTACGACGACCTCGTCCTCGCCGCCGGCGTCACCCCGCGCACCCCCGCCGACCTCCCCGGGATCGACCACCCCAGCGTGGTCGGCTACCTCGACGTGCTGCGCGACGGCGCGCCCGTCGGCGAGCGGGTCGCCATCCTCGGCGCGGGCGGCATCGGCTTCGACGTGGCCGAGTTCCTCACCGACCAGGGCGACCAGGCGAGCCTCAACCCGCCGGTGTTCCAGGCCAAGTGGGGCATCGACCCGGAATACCGCGAGCGTGGCGGCCTGCGCGCCCCCGAGCGCCCGAAGCCCCCGCGCAGCGTCCACCTGCTGCAGCGCAAGACCAGCAAGGTCGGCGCCGGGCTCGGCAAGACCACCGGCTGGATCCACCGCACCGAGCTCAAGCACCGCGGCGTGGTGATGGTCCCCGGCGTGACGTACGACCTGATCGACGACGCCGGCCTGCACATCACCGTGGACGGTGAGCGCCAGCTGATCCCGGTCGACACCGTGGTGCTCTGCACCGGCCAGGAGCCGCGCCGCGACCTGTACGAGGCGCTGCGCGAGCGCGGCCTGGCAGTGCACCTGATCGGCGGCGCCGACGTGGCCGCCGAGCTGGACGCCAAGCGGGCCATCAAGCAGGGCACCGAACTGGCCGCCTCGCTCTGAGCGGCTCATGGGCGCGTGCATGAGGGCTGCTCATGCACGCGCTCATGTGACCGGGCCATGTGACCTGCTCATGGGGGGCGGTCATGAGATCCGTTCATGGGCGTGCCCCATGAGACTTGTTCATGCGCGCGGCCATGAGACCTTCTCATGAGCGTGCCCCATGAGGCCTGCTCATGGCCTCGCTCCATGAGACCCGCTCACGGCCCGCAGCCATCCGACCCGCTCATGCGCCCCTAGGATCGTCCGCATGTCGCTGCCGCACGCCATCCTCACCGCCCTCCTGGAGAAGCCGTCCTCGGGGCTGGAACTGACCAGGCGGTTCGACAAGTCGATCGCCTTCTTCTGGCCCGCCACCCACCAGCAGATCTACCGCGAGCTGGGCCGGCTGGAGGCCTCCGGTCACATCCGGGCCCTTCGGCCGGACGCGCCGGTGCGCGGGCAGAAGAAGGAGTACGAGGTCCTGCCGGAGGGCCGTGCCGAACTGGTCCGCTGGACGGCCGAGGGCGCCGCCCCGCGCGCCGTCCGGGAGCCGCTGCTGCTGCGGCTGCGGGCGGCGGCGGTGGTCGGCGCGGACGGCCTGACGGCCGAGCTGGAGCGCCATCTGGCGCTTCACCGCGCGCAGTTGGCCGACTACCTGGAGATCGAGCGACGCGACTTCCCGGCCGAGAAGGCGGACGGCGAGAACCGGCTCCAGCACGCGGTGCTGCGGGCCGGGATCGGGCTGGAGACCTTCTGGCTGGAGTGGCTCGCCGAGACCCTCGAAGCCCTCTCCCCGGACCATGCCTGACCCTCGCCGCACCCGGCCCTGACCTGCGAAGATGCCCGCCCCGCGCGCCGCGCCCAGCCGCCGGTGGGACACTGGTTGCCTTGTCCCTGCCCGAACTCTCGACCGGGGGCCCGTATGTCTCTTCCTAGGCCTCTCCACGCCATCACCGCCGCGGCCGTCGTCGTGGCGGTCGCTCTGGGCCCGGCCCACCTGGCGTCGGCCGCGCCCACCCAGGAGCTCCCCTCCGCCGACCAGCTGAAATCTGCCCTGCTCACCGCGGCCGACCTCGGCCCAGATTTCACCGAGGCACCCGCCACCCAGAGCCCCAGCCCGGGCGACAACCCGAGCCCGGTCAGCGGCTGTGACGCGCTCAGTGCCTTGATCAACATGCACGCCACCCAGCCCGGCCTCGCGAACCCGCGCGCCGAGACCGAACTCGACGGCCCGGACGGCAACCCGATGGTGACCGAGGCCCTCGCCGCCGAGGCGCCCGATCGGCTCGCCGCCGACTTCAACAGCGTGGCCGACGCCCTCCGAAGCTGCCACAACATCACCTTCAACGCCGGCACCGAGGACACGGTGACCTTCACCGTCACCCCGATCACCCTCGGCGACCGCCAGGACGCCCCCGCGGTTCGCCTCGACGGCACCCTGGCCGGCGTCCAACTCAACGCCTTCATCGGCATCGAGCGCTTCGGCACGGTCGCGATGGCCTTCGGCTACTTCCAGCGCGAGGGCGCCTCCTCGCAGACCGCCTCGATGCAGTACCGCACCGCCGTGGCCAAGGTCGAGCGCACCCTCGGCACCACCGCCGGCAGCACCACCCCGCCCACCGTCGTGGCCACCCAGGGCATGCGGGTCTGACTTCGGTCGGGTTCCTGAAGGACGTGTGCTCGAGGTGGCCCTGCTCCCCGCCGCGTGCCTCGCCGCGTGCGGTGGGGACACATCGTGCACGGCGGTGACGCTCGCCGACACCTGGCGGTACGGCGCGGTGGAGGACGTCGGCTACGGCCACTGGGGCCCAGGAACTGGTAGCACAGCGAGCTGTTCGACCGGTCGGTCACCCGGGGCCGGTACCTGGGTAGCTTCTCCTTCGACCCGCAGACCGGCCAGGTCTGCTCCTGCGCGGTGAACCGGAGGGTGCGAGTCGACTGGCCGCGCCCCTCAAAGCCCCGCCTCTCAAAGCCGCGCCTCTCAAAGCCGCGCCGTTCAAGGCCTCGCCTCTCAAGGCCTCGCTGTGCCGAAGGGGTTGTCGATCACGTAGCGCCAGTGGCCGGCCGGGTCGCGGCGGGCGACGTCGGTGGCGGTGCCGGTGAGGTGGACGGGGGTGCCGTCCGGGGCGGTGCCGGTGATCTCCCAGTCGACGATGAGGAGGGCGATGTCGTCGGCGACGTAGGTGTGCCGGGGGCGGACGGTGATGGGCAGGCCGAGAGCGAGGAACTCGGCGCTGGCGCCGTGGAGTTCGGATCCGGTGACGGCGGCTCCGGGGGAGGGGACGAAGACGGCGCCGGGCTCGTAGACCTGGGCGAGGAGGCCCGGGTCGCCGGAGTTGAACGCGGCGGCGAAGGCTGCCGGGTGTTGTGCCGGGTCGGTGCTCGCGGGGAGGCTGGTGGGGTGAGTCATGTGAGCAGTGAAGACGGGCGTGCCGTAGGTCACCAAACGGGAAGCGACGCGCGCGCCGAAAGCCGGAGCTGGGACGCGGAGTTGGTGCCCGGCGAGCGCGGCCGTACGGTGCGACCGGAGACGGACTGCCCGGTGGAGGTGGCGCTCGCGGCGGTGGCGGGCCGGTGGACGACCCTGGTGCTGCGGGAGTTGATGCACGGCCCCGCCTCGTACGGGGAGTTGCGGGCGCGGCTGCCGGAGATCAGCTCGAAGGTGCTCGCGGAGCGGCTGCAGGCCCTGGGGGAAAGGGAGTTGGTGGTGCGGGAGCGGCTGACCGGTTTTCCGGTGCGGACCTCGTACCGGCTGACGCCGGCGGGGGAGGCGCTGCGCCCGTTGCTGGTGGAGCTGTACCGCACGGGTGAGCGGCTGGCGGGCAGCCGGTGAGAGGGGCGGCCGCACCCCCGTGGCGGCCGCCCTCCCACCCGGGCCCCTCCCACCCGGACCTTCGCCCCGGGCTCCTCCCACCTGGACCCCTCCCGTCCGGGCTTGCGGCCTACGGGTGGTAGGTGACCTCCGGGAAGGCCGGCGAGGGCCCGTCGAGCAGTTGGCGGCCTCGGTGGCGCAGGTGGAGGTCGAAGAAGGCGAGCGGGTAGGCCTGCTGGATGCGGATGCCCCGGTCGGGGTCCAGGGTGCCGACCTGGGACTGGATCTGCTGTTCGGTCATGCCGAGCAGCTTCCCCGCCTGGGGGATCAGCGTCATGTTGTCGCCGTACGAGGCGTGGATGGCGCCCGTGGCCTGGATGTCGAGCCGCCAGCCGCGCAGGTGGGTCCAGAAGGTTTCGGCGGCGGGGTTGGTGGCCCGGGCCCAGACGGCGGTCATCATCATGAACGGCCGGTCGAGGTCGGTGGTGGGGGCGGGGTTGGCGATCATCGGCCCGTCGAGGGAGAGTCCGGCGCGGATGCGCTGGTCGGCGGCCATGGCGAGGGCGGTGGCGGTGCCGCCCTTGGACCAGCCGAACGCGCCGACGGCGTAAGGGTCGAGGCCGCCGAGCAGGCCGACCGGAAGGGTGCGACCGTCGACGTCGGGGTTGCGGCCGGCGGCGAGGTCGTCGACGCGGTCGAGGAGGAAGCGGACGTCGGCGGCGTAGTCCTTCGGGGCCATCGGGACGAGGTCCGACGGGGTGGAGACGGTGCCGTCGGGGAACTCGGTGAACGCGTCGTGGGTGTGGTCGACGGTGACGACGGCGTAGCCGTGGCTGGCGAGCTCCTGGCAGATGACCGTGTGGTCGGCGCGGTGGCTGCCGGAGCCGTGCGAGAAGACGACGACGGGCAGCCGGTGGCCGGTCCGGTGGACGGGCGCGCCCTGGTGGCCGGCGGTGAGCGGGGCGACGGAGGGGTCGAGCGGGTAGCCGGCGTCGTCGAGGAAGGCGCGCAGGGCGCCGTCGGTCATCCAGGGGGCGAGCGGGTACGCGTGGGTGTCGGCGCTCCGGGCCGGGTACCAGACGGTGGCCATCAGCTCGCGGTACCGGCCGGGGCCGGCGATCGGGTCCGGGCGGGAGGTGTCACGCAGGTGGAGCGGCACCATGCCCACGAGGCACGGGCCGGTGGGCGCGGGAAGGGTGAGTCGGGCGGGGGCGGACCCGGTGGGCGTGGCCGGACCGCCGGAGGAGGCCGGGGCGCCCCAGGCGGCGCCGGCGAGGCCGAGCGGCACGGCGGTGCCCACGGCCAGGGCGGTGCCCATCATGCGGCGGCGCGTCAGTCCGGTACGGCTTGCGAACGGCGTGGTGTCCATGCGCTGAACGCTGTCACGCGGGGCGGGCGGGCAGCATCAGCCCGCCGATTGATCCTCCGTCACCGGGCATTGGCCCACGGGTTTACGTCCTTGGGCTGATGCGGAGCGGAAAGCGACAGCCTGGCGGTGCGCCGGTGCGCCGGTGCGCCGGTGCGCCGGGCGTGGGCTCGGGCTCGGGCTCGGTGTTCACCGTGTGCCTGTCCCGGTCAGACGAAGTTCTTGTCGATCAGCATCTGCAGCACGTTGACGTGGAAGTCCGGGAAGTCCATCGGCACGATGCCGAACCGGGCGCGCTGCTGGGTGCGGGAGTTCAGGTACGGGTAGACGGTGCGGTCCATGAGGCTCTGCGAGCTGCTCTTGGGCCAGTAACCACCGGCGTAGCTCAGGAAGTTGACGAACATCTTCGAGTAGTTCGGGTTGAGGAACGCCTTGTCGAACTGGGTGACGATGTACTGGCCCTTCTTGCCCAGCGGGTCGCTGCCGCCGATCTCCCAGACGTCCTGGGTGTCGAGGTACTCGTTCTGGCCGCTGGACCAGTCGATCAGACCCCAGGGGTTGGCGAAGTCGGCGAGCAGGACGACCTTTCCGCGCGCGGTGCCGAGCGTCGGCCAGCCGTAGAGGTGGAACAGGCTCCGGAAGCCGAACTCGTTGAAGTAGTAGTTGACCCGTCGCATGAACTCGTCGTCGCCGAGGGCCTGTCCGCCCGCCCGCTCGTTCCTGAGGCGCATCACGATGGTCTCGCCGGAGTGTGCCTGCAGGAAGGACCGGCACTGGTCGAGGACGTCCTGCAGCCGGATGTGCTGGTAGTTGTCGGAGTGGTAGATCCCGAGTTCGTCGGGCGCGCCCTGCAGGCCGTTGCAGCGGATGTCGAGGAAGCGAACGCCTTCCTGCAACTGCTGTGGGATGCCCCAGTTCTGGGTGTGCGACCACTCGGTGCCGTAGCCGGGGTTCTCGCAGCACGAATCGTGGGTGCCGGGGATGGTGAGGCCGAGCAGGGAGGCGTTTCCGTCCAGGCGGCTCATCCAGTTGTCGGTCGGCAGTCCGCGTGGAGTGGTCCGCGCGGCGGCCCAGGTGGTGGACGGCAGGACGAGGCCGCCTCCCAGGGCGGCTGCCCCGCCGACTCCCGCGCCCCACTTGAGAAGATCACGACGTGCGATGCCCATGGCGTGGCTCCTTCGGCCTTCGGATCGGCTGGGACGTGCGCTGTCGCTGCTCCGAACGCGGCCTCGGCGTCGGCGGGTCCACTGTACGAGGGGCCCGCCCATGAGTCACGACTACCGACCCGGTGATGTGCTGAGGCAGGAGTGTCTCCCCGGGGCAGTGGGCCGGGTTCACGCTCGCGCAGCCGGTCGCCGATCAGCCGTCGGCGGTGGGAGTGGGAAGTCGGCGGGGTCGACCTCCCACTCCGGGCGGTGGTGGGCCTCCGCCGGTCAGCGGGTCTCGATGGCGACCGACTCGATGACCACGTCCTTCACCGGGCGGTCGTTGCGGCCGGTTTCCGCCGCGGCGATGCCGTCGACGACCTTCCGGCCGGCCTCGTCGGCGACCTCGCCGAAGATGGTGTGCTTGCCGGTGAGCCAGGTGGTCGGCGTGACGGTGATGAAGAACTGGGACCCGTTGGTGCCCGGCCCGGCGTTGGCCATCGCCACCAGGTACGGCTTGGTGAACGCCAGGTCCGGGTGGAACTCGTCCGCGAACTTGTAGCCGGGCCCGCCGGTCCCGTTGCCCAGGGGGTCGCCGCCCTGGATCATGAAGCCCTCGATGACCCGGTGGAAGACCGTGCCGTCGTACAGCCTGTCGGTCGTCCTCTGCCCCGTCTCCGGGTTGATCCACTCCCGGTCGCCCTTGGCGAGCTCCACGAAGTTCCGGACGGTCTTGGGGGCGTGATGCGGCAGGAGCCGGATCACGATGTCGCCCTGGTTGGTCTTCAGCGTCGCGTACAGCTCTTCTGCCATGGCACATCCTTCGGTCGGTCCTACTGGCGCGGGCCAGTCTTCCGACCGGGCGGACGACTCGGGGCGACGGCACGGCATCTCACTCGCACGAGTGACCGCGAGTGTCGCGGCAGCGGATGAGGCATGCGGATGGCATGGCCTCGGAGGCGGCGACTACCACAGGCCGGGGAGGTCCGTGGGTGAGGGTCTCTGCGGCTCATTCGTTCGGGCGAAGCTGCCATGCCATCAGTTTGGATACGTCCCTTGTGGCCAAGAAGCGCTTCGGTATCCGTTCACGAGAGGGTGGTTCCGCATGACCGACCAGACCCCGTCGATCACCGACGCGACACTCACTGACATCGCCACCAACGGCATCTGGGGCGCCGGTCTCACCGTCAACCCGTCCGTCGTCGAAGTGGCCCAGGCGCTGCTGGCGGCCCTCCGGGGGGAGCCCGTCGGCGAACTCCCGTCGGAGCTCTCCGAGTTGGTGGCCGGTATCCGGCAGGCCGCCACGGTCGAGCTGCCCCGCATCACGGCGCCCGACGGCGTCCGTCTGTCGGCGCTCAGCATCAAGCTGAACGACGGCAACCCGCACCCCGTCGTGATCGTGCCCGCCGGCTGGAACCCGTACGGCTGGCTGCCGTTCCTCTACGCGTACCTCACGCTGGCGCGGCGCGGCTACCACGTGCTGGCCTACTCGCCGCGCGGCATCGGCATCGCGGGGTGGCTGTCCACTTCCGAGGGCTTCATCGACGTGGCCGGGCCGAACGACTGGGCCGACGGCTCGGCCGTGATCGACTACGCGCAGGAGCACTTCACCCCCTCCCGGATCGGCTTCCTCGGCGAGTCCTACGGCTCCGGGATCAGCCAGCTGGTCGCCGCGCACGACCCGGCCGACCGGGTCGACGCCGTCGTCGCGCTGAGCACCTGGGGCAACCTGGCCACCAGCCTGTTCCACAACGACACCCGGCACCTCTCGGCCGTCCAGGCGCTGATCGGCTTCACCGGCGGCGCGCTGGAGGAGAAGTTCGACGAGGCCACCCAGCAACTCCTCAAGGACTTCCTCAGCGGGCAGAACCTGGAGGGCGTGGTCGCCTGGGGCACCGAGCGTTCCCCGGAGGCCTACCTGGACATCACCAACGAGCGCGACATTCCGACCTTCGTCTCGAACACCTGGCACGAGACGCTGTTCCCGGTCGCCTCGGTGATCGACACGTTCACCCGGCTGACCGTCCCGAAGCGCCTCAACCTGTGGATCGGCGACCACGGCGCCCCCGAGGGCCCGGGGCTGGCCGGTCTGGTCGGCGGCCTGCCGTTCCCCGGTCTGGCGGTGCCGATGCGGGAGGCCTACGAGTGGCTGGACCGCCACCTGCTCGGCGCGGACAACGACGTGCCGAGCTGGACGGCGGTGAACAACCAGACCATGTTCACCTACCGGACCATCGTCATCCCCGGCGGCACCAAGCTGATCACCGTCCCGGCGCGCCGCGAGCCGCACGGGGCCTGGGAGGACGTCACCACCGGCAGCGAGTCCTGGTATCTCACCGGCACGGGTGGTGCGGGCGACGGCGCGCTGTCCGACAAGCCGACCGCCGGGTGGTCGCGGGACTTCACCGCCGGGAACCTGACCGAGGCCACCGCGGTGAACGCCCTCATGGCGACCGGGCAGCAGGAGTGGTTCGGCAATCCCAAGGTCTACGACGTCGCCAAGTTCGACCGCGCGCAGCTGCTGGTCTGGTCGACCGACCCGCTCACCGGCCAGGGCGAGGTGGCGCGGCGGATCCGCGGCGCCGCCACCGTGAAGCTCACCATGCGCAGCACGGCTGACGCCACCACGCTGGTGGCCTACCTGTACGACGTCGCGCCGGACGGCACCGCGCGGATCATCACCCACGAACCGTACACGGCGGCGGACCTGACCCCGAACGTCAACAGTGCCGTCAGCTGGGAGCTGCAGCCGGCCGCCTACGACCTGCCGGCCGGGCACCGCCTCGCCCTGGTCGTGAACAGCCGTGACCAGCTGTACTCCTTCGCGAGCGTGGACGGCAGCACCACCACGATCAGCTCGCAGACCGGCAGCGAGGCGAGCCTGGAGCTGCCGCTCGGCTGACCCGTTGTTCCGTCAGCGGCCCGTCGCCAACCTGCGGCGGGCCGTTGGCGTTCTCCTGGTCGCCGTCCTGGATCGGCCGCTGACCTGGGCAATCCCCGCAACAAGGTCCACGCGAACTTTTAACACACCTGTTCGCTTTCACGTGGCCTACGCCACAGTAACCTCGCCGCGAACAGAGGTACGATCACGCTCGCACCTCCGATCGGAGGGGTACCTACATGCAAGAGCCCAGAGGGGGAAGCTCAGTCATGTCCGCAATCCTGGACGGTACTCTCACTTACTCGAACACCGTCCCGCGTGCCACCGTCCACCGGGCCGCCATCTGTGAGGTCTTCCTCACCGACTCCGCCCGGGTCGCCGAGGGCGAGTACCTCATCGCCGCGCAGCTGCCGCGGGTGCACAGCTACTACAGCGACAACGTCACCGCGCCCGCCGCCTACGACCCGCTGCTGCTGGTCGAGGTCTTCCGCCAGGCGTCCATCTACGCCGCGCACACCTTCCTGGACGCGCCGCTGGACAACAAGTTCATCTTCGTCAGCGGGGAACTCAACATCACCGACCCGGAGGCTCTGCGGATCGGGGCCCGCCCCGGCCAGGCCGAGATCCGGGCCCACCAGGTCGACCTGAAGCGCCGGGACGGCGTCGTCACCGGCAGCACCCTCGACCTGGTCCTCTCGGTGGACGGCGACGAGGCCGCCACCATGCGCACCGTGTGCCAGTGGATGCCGGGTGCCGCCTGGGACCGGATGCGTGACAAGGGCCGCGCCGCCCTCACCCTGGCCCCGGCCCGGCCGCACCACACCGGGCGCCGGGTGCCGTCGATCTCCGTCGGCCGCGCCTCGGGGCAGAACGTCGTGCTGGCCGGGGTCGAGCTGGGGGGCCACGAGCTGCGCGCCCAGGTCGTCGTGGACCAGGGCAACCCGGCGCTGTTCGACCACCCGCTGGACCACATCCCGGGCGCGCTGATCTTCGAGGGCTTCCGCCAGTCCGCGATGTATGCGGCGCAGGAGCTGTTCGGACTCTCGTCGCGCAGCCTGCTGCTCTCCCGGGTGGAGACGGACTTCACCCGCTTCGGCGAGTTCGAGCTGCCGACCGACTGTGTCGTGCGGGTCGTGGAGTCGCCGGCGGCGGACACTGTCGCGTTCGAGATCAGCATGGTGCAGGAGGACGAGCAGATCGCCCGCGCCCGGGTGCACCTCGCCCGTACCAGCCCGATCACGGGTGCTCTGGAGAATAGTTTCGCCTATGCCGCGGCCAGTGCCTGAGCAGCGCGAAAAACCTGAGCAGCCCGAGAAGCCTGAGCAGCGCGAAAAAGCCGAACAGCCCGAACAGCCCGAGTCGCGGCGCCACGTCACTGTGCCATGTCACGGCGCCGCCACGTCACGGCACCGCAAGGAGACACCGCCATGTCCAAGCCCATGATCTGGTTCGACTTCGGCGGTGTGCTCTCGCCGCCGCTGGACGACCTCTTCGACTCGTACCACACCCGCACCGGCATCACCCCGCGCCAGCTGAAGACCGCCCTCGGCACCGTCGCCGGCGAGCTCGGCGTCGAACCGCTCGCGCCCATCGAACTCGCCATGCTCACCGAGGCCGAGTGGGGCGACGCCATGGTCCGCGTCCTGCGGGACGAGAACCCCGGCATCGACCTGACCCGCGCCCGCTTCGAGCGCTTCGGCGAGCAGTGGTTCGAGGGGGTCAACGCCAACCCGGTGATGACCGCGACCGTGCGGCACGCCAAGGAGAACGGCTTCCGGGTCGGCATCCTCAGCAACAACGTCGTGGAGTGGGAGCCGTACTGGCAGGCCATCGTGGCGCCCGCCGGGGAGGTCGACTGCGTGGTCGACTCCTGCAAGGTCGGGTTCCGCAAGCCCGACCCGGAGATCTTCCGCCTCGCCGAGCAGCAGGCGGGGGTGACGCCCGAGGAGTGCGTGCTGATCGACGACCTCCCCGAGAACTGCGTCGCCGCCCGCCGCTGCGGCTGGCGCGCGGTGCACTTCCGCAACAGTGCCCAGGCCGTACGGGAGTTGACCGGCTTGATCGGACTGCCCGCGCTCACCTGACCGCTCATCGGCTGTCCTCGGCTGTCCTCGGCCGCGCTCCCTCACCCCCACCTCCCACCGGAGAACGCATGACCACCGTCGTCCCGTCCGCGACCGCCACCGTCACGGACATCCCGCACCTGGACCCCGTCCCGGCCTTCACCCCGCTGACCGAGCCCGGACCAAACGGCGTGCCGCTGATCGAGCTGCCCAGCGGCCACTCCGCCGTCCACCTCACCCGCTACGCCGACGTCCACAAGCTGCTCACCGACCCGGCCTCCGGCCGCACCGAGACCAACGTCGACGGCGGGCCGAGCTTCCTGCCCACCGTGATGCCGAAGGAACTGCTGCTCAACCTGGACGCCCCGCACCACGCCCGGGTGCGCGGCTTCGTCGCCGCCGACTACAGCGCGACCGGCGTGGAGCGGCTGCGCCCGGTGCTCGACCGGGTGATCGAGGAGGGGATCGCGCGGCTGCGCACGGCCGAATCCCCGGACCTGTTCAGCGACCTGATCGACCGCGTGCCGATCACCGTCAACTGCCACTTCCTCGGCGTGCCGCTGGACGACGTCGACTACTTCCGGCCGTCCTCGCGGGTGGTGCAGATCGCCTCCCACGAGAACGTGCCCGACCTCGTCCAGCACTTCTACCAGGTCTACGGCTACGTCCAGGACCTGGTCACCGGCGCCCGGCCGGTGCTGCCCGGCGGCCTGATCGAGCAGTTCCGGGCCAACCGCGACCGCGTCGAACCCGCCATGGACGACGCCGAGTTGACCGGCATCTTCTTCGGCTCCCTGCTCGGCGCGGACCAGAACATCGTGTCCGTGCTCACCAAGTCGCTCTACACCCTGCTGGCCGCCCCGGCGCTGTGGCGCCGGCTCGCCGAGGAACCGGAGATCGCGCCGCGGCTGGCCGAGGAACTGATCCGGCTCATCCCGCTCGGCACCATCTCCGCCTTCCCGCGCATCGCGGGCCGGGACCTGGAGACCAGCGTCGGCCTGGTGCCCGAGGGCAGCGTCGTCTACCCGGACGCCTTCGCCGCCAACCGCGACCCGGAGGTGTTCCCGGACCCGCTGGTGATCGACCCCGACCGCCAACCGGCCAAGCGGCACCTGCAGTTCGGGTACGGGATGCACCACTGCATGGGCGCGGCGCTGGCCCGGATGGAGATCGTGTCCGTGCTGACCCGCCTGGCGCAGGAGTTCCCGACGCTGGCACTGGCCGTCGAGCCGGCGGACGTGCCGTGGGACATCGGCACGGTGCTGCGGCGGCCGACCTCGCTGCCGGTGCGGTGGTAGCCGCGCCGGTAGTCGCGGTGGCGGTCCGGTAGGTGCGTGAAAGGGCGGGTACGGGAAGCCGTACCCGCCCTTCGGGCATGGCCGGTCGGGCCGGCGTCCGCTACGGCTCGCCGAACCACTCGCGCAGCGTGCCGGCCAGCGGACCGCCGTCGGACGCCCAGGCCACGTAGCCGTCCGGGCGGACCAGGACGGCGTCCCACGGCAGCTTGCGGTTGCCCTCGGCCCGGACCACGCGCAGCAGGTGCGACCAGCCCTCGGCCTGCTTGCGGTGCGCCTCCTCGTCGGCGCCGAGCAGGAGCAGCACCGGGCGTCCGTCCAGCAGTAGACGGATGACGTCGGTGGGGCCGTCCTCGGTGGTGAGGGGGAGGTTGGGAAGGAAGTGTCCCTCCCAGGGGGAGCCGTCCGAGATGCGCGCCGGGTAGACGGTGTCCTGGGCGCTGATCATGTTGCCGAGGTGGGTGTTGGCACCCTCGACGCCGAGCAGTTCGGAGACCAGGTCGCGCAGCGGGTCCAGGCCCGGATCGGGCCGCATCAGGGCGAGTTGGGCGCGGGTGTTGTCGACCACCCGGCGGGCGACCGGGCGGCGCTCGGCGCTGTAGGTGTCCAACAGGTCCTTGCCCGCCGTGCCGGCCAGGGTGTGGGCGAGCTTCCAGGTGAGGTTGAGCGCGTCCTGCAGGCCGAGGTTGAGGCCCTGGCCGCCGACCGGGAAGTGCACGTGGGCGGCGTCGCCGGCCAGGAAGACCCGGCCCTTGCGGTAGTCGCACACCACGCGGGAGAAGTCGTTGAACTTGGAGAAGAACACCGGGTCGGTCATCGGCACCGCGTGGCCGAGGATGCGCTCGGCCTCGGATCGCAGCTCGCCTAGGGTGAGCGGGGCGTGGCGGTCGCGGTGCGGGCCACGGAAGTCGATGGTGAAGAAGCGGCTGTGCCCGTACGGGTTCACGCCCGCGATCGTCCAGCCGCGCGGGGTGCGGTTCCAGCCGGAGGGCACCCGGTGGGGGTCGCTGAGGCGGACCAGGCCGAGCAGGGCGGAGACGGTCGCCGGGTGGGTCTCGCTCGCGAAGCCGAGCAGGTCGCGCACGGTGCTGCGGGCGCCGTCCGCGGCCACGACGTACTCGGCGGTCAGCTGCCGTACGCCGTCCGGGCCCTCGGCGACGACCTCGACGGTGGCCGGGCCCTGGACGAGGTCGGTCACGGTGTGGCCGCGCAGGACGGTGACGCCGCGGGCGCGGGCCCGGGCCTCGAAGTCCCGCTCCAGGTCGGCCTGGGAGCGGCCGTAGATCGGCGCGGGCTCGGTGCCGGGGGCGGTGATGACCAGGCCGGGCAAGCCCGCGAAGTGGAAGGCGTCGGCGTTCGGACGGGCGAGGCCGGTGTCGGTGGCCTGGTGGGCGCGCAGGTGGCCGCGGCGGGCCAGGCCCTGGACGGTACGGGCGTGCAGGGTGCCGGCCTTGGGCTGGTCGACGGTCTCCGGGTTCGTCTCCAGAACGACGGTGGAGATGCCGTGATGGCCCAGCTCGGCGGCGACGAGCATGCCCACGGGGCCGCCCCCGATGACGACGACTTGGGCACGGGAAGTGGTGGCGGGATCCATGGGTGCGGAGGTCCTTTCCGGGTGGGGTAGGCGCGGACATGAGCGGCGCTCATGGGTGGGCGGCATGACCGGAGTTCATAAGCGGGTCCACATGAGTGGCGTTCATGGGCAAGGCGACATGAGTGACGCTCATGGGCCCAGGTGCATGAGCGGTGCTCATGGGCCGCGTACATGAGTGGCGTTCATGGGCGAACTGCATGAGCTCCGCTCATGGCCGCGCGCATGCGCGGAGCTCATGGTGGTCGGCGCATGGGTGAGGGCCCGGCGCCGTTCGGGGGTGTCGGCGCCGGGCCCGGTCTCGGGGAGATGGTGCGGGAGGGCGGCCCGGGGGTAGCCGCCCTCCCGCGTCTCGGAACGGCCTCACGGCCGTGGTCATCGGGGGCTGTCAGGCCCGGACCGTCAGGCCCGTCCCGTCAGAGCCGGACCGTCAGGCCTGAGCCTTCTGCCCGCCGCCGCGCAGCATGGCCGCGATCACGACGATCAGCACCACGCCGACGGCCGCGAGGCCCCACAGGACGGAGTGGAAGGCGTAGTCGTAGGCGCTGGCGAGGAAGTCCACGAAGCCCTTGTGGTCGGTGGCGCCGGACAGGTCGGCCGCTCCCGAGAGGTCGCCGCCGGCTGCCTGGTCGGCGACCTTGTCGGCCTGCGAGGCGCCCTCGTGCGCGCCGATGCCGTCGGTGATGCGGGTGCCGAGCACGGTGGCCAGCGCGGAGCCGTACACCGCGACGGCGACGGCCTCGCTGCCCAGGCGCAGGGTGTTGAGGAAGCCGGCCGCCATGCCCGCCTTGGCGGGGTCGACCAGTTCCAGTGCCTGGCCGTCGACCAGGCCGGCCGACAGGCCCATGCCGGCGCCGGTGATCAGCATCGGGGCCGCGAGCACCAGGACGGTGACGGAGGGGGAGAGCAGGGTGAGGGCGATGTCGCCGACGACCAGGCAGACCAGGCTGACGTAGATCAGGGTGAGCGCCGAGACGCCGCGGGTGACGAGCTTGACGGCGAGCATCGGGAAGACCAGCACGGGGGCGGTGAGCAGCAGCATCAGCACGCCGGCGGCGCCGGTGTTGCGGCCGGTGACGGCGGTCAGGTAGCTCGGCAGGTAGGTGAGCATGGTGACGAAGCCGAAGGAGGCGGCGACCGGCACCAGGCACAGGCCGACGAAGCGGCGGTTGCGCAGCACGCTCAGGTCCAGCATGGGGTGCGCGCTGCGGTTCTCGACGGCCGCGAAGACGGCCAGCACGACGACCGCGCCGACGAACAGGCCGATCACTCCGACGCTGCCCCAACCCCACTGGGAGCCCTGCACGATGGCGGTGGTGAGCAGCACCATGGCGACGACGAACAGTGCGCTGCCGGGGACGTCGATCCGTCCGCCGCTGCCGCTGTCGGAGGGCATGGCGCGGGAGATCGCGGGCACTGCGAGCAGGACGACGGCGAGGGCGACGGCGTGGACGGCGAACACCCAGCGCCAGCCGAGGCCCTGGACCAGTACGCCGGCGAGGGAGGGTCCGATGGCGACGCCGATGCCGGCGATGGTGCCGAACATGGCGAAGGCCTTGGCGCGGGCCGGGCCGTCGAAGACGGTGGAGACGATCGCCGCTCCGCAGGAGAAGATCGCGGCGCCGCCGATGCCGGTGAGGGCGCGGGCGGCGTCCAGCCAGATGACGTCGGTGGCGACGGCGCTGGCGAGCGAGGCGACGGCGTAGACGGCGACACCGGCGGCGAAGGCCTTGACCCGGCCGATGACATCGGCGATCGAGCCCCAGACCAGGGTGAAGCAGGCGAACGCGACGTTGAAGGCGTTCACCACCCACTGGAGCGGGGCGAGGTCGGCGTGGGTGCTGGTGCCGATGTCGGGGAGGGCGACCGCCGTGCCGGAGATGGACATGGGCACGACGAACACTGCGAGGAGAACCGCGGCCAGTGTCAGCGTTCGGCCGGGCTGCTGCGCTTCCGTTACCACCGGCGGCGTGGCAGACGACGTGGTCTGCGTACTCATGGGGCACAACTCCAGGCTCGGCCCGACCGCGGAACGGCCAGGTAAGGAATTTTTCGAACCTTACGGTGCCATGCGGGCGAGGTACGATGCAACCCATACCTGAGGATGTCTGAGGAAGGAGGATCCGATGCCCGACCCGGAAGGCCACCCCTCGACCGAGGAGATGGATCTGCGGATGGTCCTGAACGCACTCGCCGATCCGCTGCGCTACGGGGTGATCTCCGCCCTGTTGCAGGAAGCCGAGGGGGCGGCACGCACCTGCGCCTCCTTCAACCTTCCGGTCTCCAAGTCCACGATCACCCACCACTTCCGCGTCCTGCGCGAGGCCGGCCTGGTCCGTCAGGTCGACCGCGGCAACAGTCGCGCGGCCACCCTCCGCCGCGAGGACCTGGACAAGCGCTTCCCCGGACTGCTCGACCTGATCCGCGCAAATCCCTGAGCCGCGCAAATCCCTGAGCCGCGCAAATCTTTGAGCCGCGCGAACCCCTGAGCCGCGCGAACCCCTGAGCTCTCCGGGCGGGCGTCCGGAACCAAGGGGCGGTCAAGGAACCTTGACCGCCCCTTGGCCTTTCCGGCTGGTGACGGTGTGTCAAACTGTGCGCCCTCACAGGACGATGAGGAGACCCCGGTGGACCACGCGCGCCCCCTGATCGAGGACTTCCCCGCCCATCCCGACGGCGATCCCGCCGCAACCCTGGCCCGCGCCGTCCGGGACCGCCGTGCCGCCCTCGGCCTCACCCTCGCCGACCTCGCCACCCGCTCCGGTCTGCCCGAGACCCACCTGCGCGCGATCGAGGCCGGACACGCGATGCCGACGCTCGCGCTGCTGACGGTGCTGTCGAGGGCGCTGCACGAGGATCACCGGGCGGGCCTCCCGACGAGCCTTCCCCTCACGCGGGCCCCTCACGCCGGTTCGTAGGTGGTGTTGCGGACGAGGGAGCGGGCGTGGGGGGAGTCCATGGGGTGGGCGAAGAGGTAGCCCTGGCCGAGGGGGCAGCCCATGGCGGCGAGGAGGTCGCGCTGTTCGGGGTGTTCGATGCCCTCGGCGATGACCTGGACACCGAGGGTGTCGGCGATGCGGGCGATGCCCTCGACCAGGGCGTACTGCTGGTGGGAGTGGCCGAGGCCGTCGATGAAGGATTTGTCGATCTTGAGTAGGGAGATCGGGAACTCCCGCAGGTAGGAGAGCGAGGAGTAGCCGGTGCCGAAGTCGTCGATGGCGATGCCGACGCCGAGTCCGGAGAGGATGGCCATGTCGGCGTGGATGCGGTCGTCGCGGCGCATCAGGACGGATTCGGTGAGTTCCAGGACGAGGGTGTGCGGGTCGATGCCGGAGGTGGCGATGGCGTGGCGGACCACGTCGACGAAGCCGGCGTCGCGGAACTGGCGGGCGGAGACGTTGACGTTGACCCGGAGCGGGAGGCGGCCGGCGGTGGTGCGGGCGGTGGAGCTGGCGGCGTGCCAGGCGGCGGCCTCCTGGGTGGCGCGTTCGAGGACCCAGGCGCCGAGCGGGACGATCTGGCCGCTCTCCTCGGCGAGGGCGATGAATTCGTCGGGCAGGACCATGCCGCGCCGGTCGTGCGGCCAGCGGACCAGGGCTTCGAAGGCGACCAGGTCGCCGGTGCGCAGGTCGACGATCGGCTGGTAGTACAGCTGGAACGCCGATTCCGCGATCGCGGAGTCGAGGTGCTCGTTCATCTCGTGCCGTTCCACCAGCCCGGCCTGCAGGGCCGGCCGGTAGTGGCACCACTGGCGGCGGCCGGCCGCCTTGGCGGAGTAGAGCGCGAGGTCGGCGTGGGTGAGCAGTTCGGCGGCGTCGACGCTGTCCTCGGTGGTCGCCACGCCGATGCTGGCGTTCACCCGGACCGCGCCCGCCTTGAGCTTGAACGGCTCGGTGAAGACCTCCAGCACGCCGGCCGCGATGGTGTCCACGTCCGAGGTCCGCATCGCGTCCTCCACCAGCACCGCGAACTCGTCGCCGCCGAGCCGGGCGGCTGTGTCGGAGGAGCGCAGCGTGGTGGAGATCCGGAGGGAGACGGCGACCAGCAGCTCGTCGCCGACCGCGTGACCCTGGGTGTCGTTGACCACCTTGAAGTCGTCCAGGTCGATGAAGAGCACCCCGGTGACGGACCCGCTGCGCTCGCCGCGGGACAGCGCGTGCCCGACCCGGTCCTGGAACAGCACCCGGTTGGCAAGGCCGGTGAGGGAGTCGTGGAAGGCCCGGTGGGTCAGCTCGCGCTCCATCTGCCGCTGCTCGGTGACGTCGCGCAGGGTGAGCACCAGGGCGCCGACGGTCGGGTCGGCGCGCAGGTCGTTGAAGCGGACCTCGGCCTCGATCGGGGTGCGGTCCTGGCGCAGCAGCCGCCAGTGCTCGCGCAGCTGTTCCCTGGACTGTTCGCGGGGCTGCTCGCCGCGGGGCGGGGGTGTCGAGCCGCGCATCCGGGCGAGCGCCTTGCTGACGTCCCGGCTGTCCTCGGGCGGGACGAGGTCGATGAGCAGGGTGCCTTCCAGTGCGGGGTTGCCGAGCACGGACTCGGCGGAGGGGGAGGCGTAGCGCACGCCGTCGTCGGCGTCGAGGATCAGGATGACGTCGCTGGCGTTCTGGACGAGCGTGCGGAAGTACAGCTCGCTGTTGCGGCGGTTGACCTCCTGGCTCAGTACGACCCGTTCGACGGCGAGGGCGGCCTGCGCGGCGAGGATCTCCAGTGAGCTCCAGAGGCTGGCCAGTTCCTGCTCGGTGCCGGTGACGATGAGGGCGCCGATCAGCGGGTCGCCGGAGGGGCGTTCGGCGAGGGTGAGCGGGCAGATCAGGGCGTACGTCAGGCTGTCGAGGTGCCCGGTCAGCTCGTGGCCGGGCAGGTCGACGGACTCGACGGGCAGCAGTCGGCTCTCGCGGTAGGCGGCGAGGGCCAGCACCTGGTCGGAGTCGGAGGCGGTTCCCAGCCGATGCTCGGCCGCGTCGTGTTCGGCGTGCCGGACGTGCAGCACGCCGGCCTCGGCGACGGCGAGCAGGGCGACGTGCCCGGGTTCGGCGGGCATCAGGGTGGAGGCCGCGGACTGGACGGCGTCCGCGGCCTCCACCACGGTGACGGCCGCGGTCAGCCGGGCGCCCGCCTCGCGCAGCGCCCGTTCGCGGGCGATGGCCTGTCTGCGGGCGGAGACGACCACCGCGAGCCGGGCGAGTACGAGCAGGTAGAGGAGCGCGGAGAAGGCGCCGATCACGCCCGCGTTGCCGGTGTTCCCGTTCAGCGATTCGATGATCAGGATCGCCGGGGCGATCAGCGAGGTGAGGGTGAGCAGGACGAGCCGGGCGGCACTGAGGTCCGGTTGCTGGGTGGGGACGGGTCTGGTCAGCTCGACCATCGACGGGTGCAGGGCGGCCGCGCCCCAGGCGGTGTAGAAGGCGGCCCAGCCGAGTTCGACGGGCGTGCCGATGCGCCAGGTGCCGTGCAGCTGGATCAGCCCGTACAGCACGTCGGAGACGAGCAGGCCGACGGTGCCGACGGCGAGCAGCTGCAGCGAGCGGGAGTTGCCGCCGCGCGGGGTCAGCAGGCGCAGCAGCAGGGCGAGGACGACCACGTCGCCGAGCGGGTAGGCCATCGAGACGGCCCGCTGGAACCAGGTCAGGTCGGGGCTGTGGGTGTACGGGAGGATCAGGTAGATCCAGGAGAGCAGGGCCAGGCCGATGGTGGGGATCAGCGCGTCAAGCAGTCCGGCGCGGTCCTGACGGGCGGTGCGCCAGCGGATGAAGCCGAGCACGCCGGCCGCGTACAGCACGAACTCGGCGAGGTAGAAGCCGTCCGCGACGGAGGGGAACGGGTTGGGCAGGTGCAGGATGTCCAGCTGGACCGCCTGCACCACTTCGCCTGCGGTGAAGCTCAGGTTGGCGAGCGCCAGCAGGTACCAGAAGCGCGCGTGCGCGGGGTGGTTGAGGCGGATGCCGACCACGATGGCGGCGACGCCGCCGAGGCCGATGCCCGTCCACCAGATGATCCGTTGGCCCGGGTTGGTGTAGTAGATGCCGGTGAACAGCACCATCCAGAGCAGGTAACAGGCCATCAGGCGTTGTCGCCGGCGTGTCAACGAGGCTACCTCCTCCGCGACATCGCCCCGCCGGTCGGGCGGGGGAGTTCGGGCGAGGGCGGGGCCCGGGCGGTCCGGGTGTCACCGGGCGTCCGAGGGCTGGGGACTGGGCGCGTGTCGGCGGTCGGGACCGGGCGCGTACTCGTGCTCGGACCGGCGCTTCTTCGCGCACGTGCGCGGCGTCCGGTCGGTGGGCGACCGGACGTTACTCAATGTGCCGTGAGTGCGTATAGTCGGAAATGTCGCACCCCCAAGCATTCTGCCGCCACAGCACGAGGTCAAGCCGGTGGATGACGCAGCAGACAGCGCACAGGGCGTACGAACGGATGCGAGTTCCGGACGTCACGCCGTGGTCCGCAACGACAACGGTCAGTACGCGGTCTGGCCGGGGGACTTGACCGTTCCCGGCGGGTGGCGGCAGGTGTACGGCCCGGCCGAGCGGGCCGACTGCCGGGCCTGGGTGGAGCGGGAGTGGCGGCCGGCGGAGCTGGGGTTCGCGGGTTCCGAGGGCGTCCGGCGGGCCCCGGCCGGGTTCGCCGACACGGTGCACGGGCTGTTCCGCACGCGGGCGGCGCACGACCCGCAGGCGCTCGCCGTCATCGCCGAGGGCACCACGCTGAGTTACCGCGAACTCGACCTGCGCAGCGACCGGCTGGCCTCCGAGCTGCGGGCGTACGGAACGGGGCCGGAGCAGGTGGTGCCGATCTGCCTGGAACGCGGGGCCGGGCTGGTGACCGCCTGGCTGGGCGTGCTCAAGGCGGGCGGGGCCTTCCTGCCGCTGGACCCGGCGCATCCGCCGCGGCGGCTGGCGCGGCTGGTGGAGGACAGCGGGGCCCGGGTGGTGATCACCGACGGTCACGAGTTTCCGGGGGTGACGGCGGTGCGGGCGGACGGCGGCGGCGTGGGGGACGCCCCGGCCTCGGCCCCGTCCCCGTCGAAGGGCGGCGCCGGGCCCGGGCAGCCCCGGCCCGACGACTTCAGCGGGACCGGCACCGGCACCGGCACCAGGACCGGGACCGAGGTCGGGCAAGCCCGGCTCGGCGACGGCGTCGTACCGGACGACCTCGCGTACCTGATCTACACCTCCGGCACGACCGGCCGCCCCAAGGGCGTCCCGGTCACCCACCGTGCGCTGGTGTTCACCCTCGACCGGATCGTCCACGCATACCGGCTCGCGCCCGGCGAGCGCGTCCTTCAGCTGGCCGCACTGGGCTCCGACACCGCGCTCGAGCAGGTGCTGGGCGCGCTGCTCGCGGGCGCGACGGTCGTCCTGGGCGGCGGCAGTGGGGGCGGCACCTGGGCGCCCACCGAGCTGGTCGGCCGGCTGCCCGGGCTCGGCCTGGCCGTCGCCGACTTCACCCCCGCCTACTGGCACCACGTGCTCGACCTGCTCCCGTCCGGCGGAGGCGGCCCGGAAAGGCTGCGCCTGGTGGTGGTCGGCGGGGACGTCGTGCACGCCGCCGACTGCCGAGGCTGCCTGGAGCGGCTGCCGGGCACGCGGCTGCTCAACGCGTACGGGGTCACCGAGGCGGCCGTCACCTCGATGCTCTGCGAGGTCACGGCGGAGCTGCTGGACGGCGCGGGCACGGGCGGGGCCCCGGCCGCGCCGGTGCCGATCGGGCGGCCGCTGCCGGGCGTGCGGGTGCACGTGCTGGACTCGCGGCTGCGCCCGGTCCGGCCCGGCGAGAAGGGACACATCCACCTCGGCGGGCCCGGTCTCGCCCGGGGCTACTGGCGCAGCCCCGGGCTCACCGCCGAAACGTTCCTGCCCGACCCGTACGCGCCGCTGCCCGGCGAGCGGATGTACCGCACCGGCGACGCCGGACGGTGGCGGGCGGACGGCCAGCTGGAGATCCTCGGGCGCTTCGACGACCAGATGAAGGTGCGCGGCCACCGGGTGGACCCGGCGGAGATCGAGGCGGTGCTGGCCGCGCATCCGGACGTCCGGCAGGCCCGGGTCTCGGCCGGCGGGACGGCGGCGGACGGCAGCCGGGCCCTCACCGCCTACTACACGCTCGCGGCCGGGGCGGTGGACGGCGCCGCGGGGATCCGGGCGTTCCTGGCCGAGCGGCTGCCGGAGTACCTGGTGCCGGCCGAGTTCGTGCCGCTGGAGGCGATGCCGCTCACGGCGGCCGGCAAGATCGACCGGCGCCGGCTGCCGGACGCCCCGGTACGGACGGCGCCCAAGGCGGCGGACGCGGGCGGTGGCGAGGGCTATCCGATCGAGGAGGCGGTCGGGCACCTCTGGGCGGAGCTGCTCGGCGTCGAGACCGTCGGCCCCGACGACGACTTCTTCGCACTCGGCGGCACCTCGCTGCTGGCGATGGAGATGCTGGCGCGCGCCCGGATCATGTTCGGCGTCGACGTCGGCCGGGTGCGGACGCTCACCCGCGCGCTGCTGCGCGAGCCCGAGCTGCGGCCCTTCGCGGCGGCGCTGCAGGAGGCGCGTAGGGGCGGCGGTGGCGTGGGCGGCGGCGCGCACACGGAACCGGGCGGAGGCGGCCCGAGCGCCAGGGAAGCACCGGTCGACTGGTTCGCGGAGGCCCGGCTCACCGACCCCGTCGGCCAGTCCTGGAGCCCCGCGCCCTCCCGCGCTGAACCCGCCGAGATCCTGCTCACCGGCGCCACCGGCTTCTGCGGCGCGCACCTGCTGCACGCGCTGCTCGCCACCACCCGGGCCCGGATCCACTGCCTGGTTCGGGCGCCCGACGAGGAGCACGCCCTGGAACGGCTGCGGGCCACCCAGCAGCGCTTCCTGCGGCACGACCTCGCCGACAGCCGGGTGGTGCCGCTGGTGGGCGACCTCACCAAGGACCGAATAGGGCTCACAGAACGTCGGTTCCACTGGATGGCGGGCAACCTGGACGCGATCCACCACCTCGGCGGGCAGGTCAACTTCCTCTACCCGTACCGCCAGCTGCGCGACTCCAACGTCGGCGGCACCCGCGAGATCGTCCGGCTCGCCGGGCACAGTCGGGGCATCCCCGTGCACTACCTCTCCACCCTCGCCGTCCTGGCCGGCTTCGGAGCGGCGGGCGTCGGCAAGGTCACCGAGCGGACCCAGCTCGCCCACCCCGAACGGATCGGCGTCGGCTACGTCGAGAGCAAATGGGTGGCCGAGCAGCTGCTGCACAACGCGGCCGAGGTCGGGCTGCCGGTCACCGTGCTGCGCACCAACGACGTCACCGGGGACCTGACCAACGGCGTGATGAACACCGGTACCGAACTTTGCGCGCTGATCAAGTACCTGGCGGACAGCGGGACATGCCCGGACGTCGAGCTGCTGCTCGACTTCGTCCCGGCCGACCGTTTCACCCACGCCATCGCCCACATCGCCGCCCACGCGCCCGCCGACGGAGAGGTCTACCACCTCACCTCGCCGCAGCCGGGCGTCCTCGCCGACCTCGCCGACCGGCTGCGGGCGCGCGGCCACCGGATCGTCCAACTGCCCTACGGGGAATGGGTGCAGGGCCTGGTCCGGTTCGCGGCCGGGAACCCGACCCATCCGATCGCGCCGTTCGTCCCCCTGTTCGTGGATCGCGCGCCCGGGTCGGAGCTGTCGATCAGCGAGATGTACTTCCGGCCGACGTTCCCCCTGTTCGACCGGGCGAACACGGACGCGGCGCTGGTCGGGAGCGGCATCGAACTACCGCCGGTGGGCGATGAATTGATCGACCACTACCTGGCGGAGCTGGAGGCGGAAGGATATCTGGGGGAGGCGCGATGAGCGGCCGCCCCGACGCCGCCGCCACCTTCGACGCGCTGGACCTCCGACTCGCCCCGGGCGACGGCCCGGTGGCGTTCGGCGGCGCACTCGGGCCGCGGGAGCTGCTGGCGGCGTACCGGCGCGGACTGTTCCCGCTGCCGGCCGCGGACATGTACGCGAGCGCGTACAACGAGGCGGTGTACGGGGACGCCGTCGAAGCGGGGGAGCTGCCGCTGCTGCCGGGCGCGGAGGACCCGTACGCGCTGGCGTGGTGGTCGCCCGACCCCCGGCCGGTGATCGCGGCCGACGGCGTACGGCTCGGGAGCCGGCTGGCCCGGCGACTGCGCAACCGGTCGGCGTGGTGGACGAGCGCGGACCGGGCCTTCGGGCAGGTGCTGGCGGCCTGCGCCGATGGGCGTCAACCGGTGTGGCTCACCGATGAGTTGGCGTCGATGATGGCACAGCTGCACGCGCTCGGGGCGGCACACAGCGCGGAGGTGTGGGAGGGGGAGGAGCTGATCGGCGGGGTGTTCGGGGTGGTGGTCGGGCCGGTGCTGAGCCTCGACTCGATGTTCCACCGCCGCCCGGACGCCGCCCGGGTCGCCGTCGCCGACCTCGGCGCGCGGTTCGGTGCGGCCGGCGGGCGGCTGCTCGACGCGCAGTGGGACGGACCGCACGTGCGCAGCCTGGGGGCGGAGCCGATGGCGCGCTCGCGCTACCTCGCGGAGCTGGCCGCCGGGGGCGACGCGGCGGGCCCACTGCCCGGCGAGGCGCGGCCGGTGGCACGGCTGGGGGCGCGGCCGGTGGCGGGACGAGCGACAGGGCCGGGGGCAGGGCGAGCGACGGGGCCGGCGGCAGGACGAGCGGCACGCCTAGGGTGACCACTGGTTCACCCGGCGTTGGTCGTCCGTTTGGCCTGCCTTCGACAAACTTATTCCTCGTCAGTAACATGACGCCGCGTGTTCAAGAGCTCCATAGGCAGGGCCGCGGGCCCCGCCGTCCTCACCGTCATCCTCGCCGGGGCCGCCGCGTGCGGGCCGACCAGCCCCGGAACCTCCCAGACCGGCGCCGCCCCGGCGGCCGCCACCGTCGCCGACGCGAGTCCGACCGCCGCCGGGGGCAGCCCGGCCGCGGCCGCGCCCGCAGGCGGCGCCCCGCGCGCCAAGGCGGCCCCGCCCGCCACCAGCCGACCGACCGCCGGCCAGGCGGCCGTCACCGCCGCACCCGCCGGAGACCGGCAAGCCGCGATCGGCAGCCCCGGCAAGGACGGCGCCGCGGTCACGGCGGCGACGAAGAGCCTGCAGCTGACCGCGTACGACCCGGCGGGCGGCACGGCCGTCCTGGCGGCGGCCGCCGGTCCGGCCCCGACGGGCGCGGCCTCCCCGAGCGCTGCCGCTGTCCCGTCTCCCGCCGCGCCGTCTCCCGCTGCCCCGTCGACCGCTGCCGCCCCGTCAGCCGCTCCCGTTGCGGCCGCCGTCCAGCCCGGCCAGCTGATCGCCAGCCCGCCCACCGCCGCCGCGCCGCAGGGCGCGCTGGTCGCCGTCACCGCCGTCCACCCCGGCGCGGGCAACACCCTCAACCTGGCCACCCGCCCCGCCACCCTCGCCGAACTCCTCGGCGGCACCGAGGCCGACGGCAGTGTGCCCGTCGACCCGCACGGCATCACGGTGACCCCGCTGGTCAAGGACCTCAAGGCGACCGTCGGCGCCGACCTCAACGGCGTGCAGGCCGACGCCTCCGGCACCCTGGAAGTGAACCTCAAGGCCCCTGTGCCGCTGCCCGAAGGTGCCAGCCTGGACGCCTCCGGCTCGCTCCAGCTCCACCCGGCCGTCCACTTCGCCTACCACGGCGCCGCCGCAGGCAGCCCGCGCACCGCGTCGATCGGCTTCGACCTGGGCGCCCACGCCCAGTGGAAGGTCACCGGCGACGTCATCCGCAACACCGGTGCGGCGCCCATCCGTGTGCCCTTCGCCAAGCTGCAGGCCAGCCCCGTACTGACCGTCGCCGGCCTGCCTGTGGTCGTCAACCTCGGCCTGACCTGCTACCTGGAGGTCAGCGCCGACGGCCAGGTGCACCTGGAAGCGGAACAGGACGCGACCGGCACCTGGGCCGTCCGCGCCGACTACACCGGCGGCAAGGGCTGGACCCCGGTCACCAACGCCGAGACCAAGGTCACCCCGGTCCACGTGCGGCTCAACGGCAAGGCCGGCGTGCGGGCCGCGCTCGGCGCCGAGATCAGTGTCGGCCTGTACGACACCGTCGGCGTGGAGACCACGGTCGCCCCCTACCTGAAGGCCCAGGCCGAAGGCTCCCTGACCGTCTCCTCAGGCAACCCGCCGCAGGCGCAGGGCAGTTGGTCGCTGCTCGGCGGCGTCGACCTGAACGGCGCGCTGACCGCCCATCTGAAGATCTTCGGCACCCCGATCATCGAGGGCAAGCTGCCGCTGCCCCCGTTCCACCGCGAATGGCCGCTGATCGCCGGCTCGGCGACCCTGCCGGCGCCGAAGCCCAGCGCGAGCTGACCAACCGTCATCACCACGAGCCCCTCGACCTGTTCACCGGTCGAGGGGCCCGCTGTCGTTGTCGCCCTCCGGGCGCCGGGCCCCAGGGGGTGCCGGTGGGTGGGGGGTGGGGCCGCCGCTCGAGCCTCTTCTGTCATGCGCATTTCTACAATTCGGTGTCGTGGTCGCCCGCGCAGGATTTCCTCCGAGGGCGGGGCCGGATCGTGTCGAGGCCGGATGGTGTCGAAGCCGGATGGTGTCGAGGCCGTCGCGCTCGAAGCTCATGCGAGGTTGCCAATCCGGCGTGTGAATCACTCTGATGACAGGAGAACGCACATGTTCCGAAAGGTCCTGAGCACAGCCACCATCGCGGCCACCACGGTTCTGGCGGCCGGACTCGCCACCGGCTCGGCGCAGGCCACCGACTTCTGGCAGGCCTGGGGCGCGGGGTCGTACCACGCGAGCTCGGACTTCGTTCCCAGCGGTGGCCTGGTGCACATCGGCGGCTGGGCCTGCGAGGGCGGTTCCGCCCACAACTTCTACGTCTCGCTCGTCAAGACCAGCGGCTCCCAGAAGGTGTTCTCCAGCTACAGCTGGGACGTGGACGGCAGGGACCACGTCGACCCGCGCGGCATCGGGGTCAACACCAGCACGGCGTACTACCTGCGGTGGTACGGGAACGGCTCGGCGCCCTGCTCGAAGGCGTTCGCGACGAACTGACCGAGGACGTCCAGCACGAGGGGCCCGCGCCGTCGGGCGCGGGCCCCGCCCTCCGCTCCGGTACCGGAAGGAACGGTCATGCGCCGGACCCGCCCCGTCATCCTGCTCTCCCTGGCCGCGGCGCTCGCCGCCTGCGGCCCCGCGGGCTCGGGCTCGCCCGCGGCCCCCGCCCCGGCGGCCGCCACCACCCTCCCCGGCACGGACGCACCGCGGGTCGCGGTGATCGCCCAGGGGGAAGTGGACGGTATCCCCTGGCAGGTGGACCTCCTGGCCGAGAACGGGCAACTCTGCACCCAGGCCTCGGTCGACCACCGAGCCACCGGGCACGGCTGCGACCCGCCGGTCTCGAAGACCGTTCCGGTCAACGTCGCCGTCGACGGCCTGGACGACCGCGTCCTGCTCGTGTACGGCGCCGCCGACCCCAGCGTGGCGGGCCTCCTCGCCCACAGCAGCGCGGGCGCACCCCGGCCGGTCGCCATCACGGCCGCACCCGGCGGGCGGGGGTTCTTCGCCTACGCGGTGAAGCCGGGTACCGCCACCGACCTCACGGCCCTCGACGCCGGCGGGCGGCAGGTCTTCTCCGCCGGTGACAAGATCCGGCAGTTCGAGGACCCGGCCCGCTGACCCGCCGGTCACCTGCGGGGGCGACCGGCAGTCGGATGGGTTCGAAGGGGGATGCTCTTCCATGAGCTTTGCTCATGCCGGGCGTGGGAGTGACTGTGCCGCGGCGCGCAGCAGCAGGTCGAGCAGGGCGGTGGCGGTGTCCGACGGCTCGGTGGGGGTGAGGACGACCTGGTCGACGGTGGTCGAGGGACCGGCGAGGGGAATGACGCGCAGGCCGGGCGGCTGGTGGTCGAGTGCGGATTCGACGGTGATGCCGATGCCCGTGCCGGCGGCGACGTGGGCGGCGATGGCGTGCACGCTGTCGGCGGTCCTGATGATGCGCAGGTCGGCCCCGCCGATGTGGAAGGCGGACAGGAGCCGGTCGCAGAGGCCGCTGTTGATCTGGTGGGGCCAGGTGAGCAGGTCGGTGGTGGACAGTTCGGACGCGTGGAGCTCGGCGTGTCCGGCGAAGGGGTGGGCCGCGGGGACGAGTGCCACGAACCTCTCGGTGGACAGGACCCTCGCCCGGACGCCGGTGATGTCGCCGGTCGCCCAGCCGATGCCCAGCCCGATGGTCTCGGCCCGCAGGGCGGTGAGTTGGGCGGTGGTCGGCATGGCCTCCGGCACGATCGCCACGTCGGGGAAGCGGTCGCGCAGTTGCGGCAGACAGTGCAGCAGCAACTGGTGGCCGGTGTATTCGGCGTGGGCGACGACGAGGGTGGCGCGGGTCCGGCCGCCGGCGGCGAGGGAACGTCCGCGTTGGTGGAAGCGGCGCAGCTGGGCGAGGGTGGCGTGGGCGTCGGGCAGCAGTGCTTCGCCGAGGTCGGTCAGCGCCACCCGGCGGCTGGTGCGGTGGAACAGCCGTCCGCCGAGGGTGTTCTCCAGCCGTCTGACGGCGTCGCTGACGGTGGGTTGCCCCCGGTGCAGGCGGGCGGCGGCGCGGCCGAAGTGGAGTTCTTCGGCGACGGCGACGAATGCTTCCAGTTCGATCCTGTCCACGGGACCAGGCTAACGCGATCGATCGGTGGGGCCGATCGCTGTGTGCCGGAGTTCGGCGTTGATGCCGTGCCGTGCGCGGGCTGTGATGGGTGGGCAAGCGGGGAGCTTCCCCACGATCGACCGGAAGTAGTGAAGAGACATGGCATTCAGTGGTGTTGACCGTGCGCAGGGCGAGGGCGTTGACCGTGGGCAGGGCGAGGGTGCTGACCGCACGCAGGGCGCGGGCGTTGACCGTGGGCAGGAGCCGCCGGAGGTCACGGTGACGGTGGTCTTCCACTCGGTGCACGGGCACACCCGGGTGCTGGCCGAGCACCTCGCCGACGGGGCGCGGCAGGTGCCGGGCGCCCGGGTGTATCTCGTCGAGGTCCGGCCCGAGGACGTCGTCGCGGGCCGCTGGCACGATGCCGAGGTGCTGGCGCTGCTCGAGCGCTCCGATGCGATCGTCCTCGGCTGCCCGACGCTGATGGGCAGCGTGTCGGCGGTGTTCAAGGCGTTCATGGAGGCGGCGTTCACGCCGTTCGTCACGCAGGCGTGGAAGGACAAGCTGGCCGGGGGGTTCACCATGTCCGCGTCGCAGAGCGGCGACAAGCTGACGGTCCTGGAGCAGCTGGCGGTCTTCGCCGCGCAGTTGGGCATGCAGTGGATCGGCGTGGGCGACATGCCGGGCAACAACTGGAGCGGCGGCACCCGCGACGATGTGAACCGGCTGGGTTCGTGGCTGGGTCTGATGAGTCAGAGTCATGCCGATCTGGGGCCGGAGCACGCCGGATCGCGCGGCGACCGGATCACCGCGCGGCGCTACGGCGAGCGGATCGCCCGGTTGACCCAGCGCTGGGTCAACGCCGTGCCGTACGACACTCCCCGGATGACCGAGCACGAGGCGCGCGCCCTGTCGGCCTCCCTCAGGGAGACGGACGGCGTGCCGGCCGTGCTGACCGGCGCCTGACGGCCGACCGGACCGGCGGATCGCGGAGCCTTCTCTCGTCCGTCCGTCACATTCGTCTGCCGGGGTCCGTCGGTGAAGTACCGCAGACCGACAGATGGAAGGACACCGTGATGCTCACCAACGTCATGTACGTCACGCTCTACGTCACCGATCAGGACCGCGCGCTGAGGTTCTACACGGAGCAGCTCGGCCTGGAGAAGCGCATCGACTTCCCGAACCCGGGTGGGCGTTTCCTCACCGTGGGCGTCCCCGGCAGCCCGGTCGAGATCATCCTGTGGGCCGACGACGCGGCCGCGGGGCAGCCGTCCGAGGTGCTGCTGGGCGCCGCGCCCGGTCCGGTCATCCTCGAATCGGATGATCTGCGGGCGGACTTCAAGGTCTTCCGCGACCGTGGTGTGACCTTCGACCGCCCGGAGCCGGAGGACTACAGGTTCGGCATCGCCATCGAGGCCGTGGATCCGGACGGCAACCGCATCTCGCTGCGCGAGCGCGGCCGGGGCGGCAGCGCCGACGCCTGACCTTGCTGCGACGCCTTGGTGCGACGCCTTGCTGTGACGCCTTGCTGTGACACGGTGATGTGACACCCTCGCGGAGGCGTGTTCGCGTACGTCGGCCCCTGAGCCGAGACCTGGCGGTTGTCGCCGGAGGTCTTCGCTCGGGGGCCGACCGTATTCCGGCTCCCTGAAGAAAGGGTTCCCGCCCGCGCGACATCCTGGCGCCCCACGTAGTCATCAGGGGTATGCACGGGGATCACGGAACAAGAGAACGGGCGGGGACCGCGTGAAATCAGCACAGGAGGCCGAGTACCTGGAGTTCGTGGCGGCGAGGGCGAAGGCGCTGTACCGCTCGGCGTACGTCCTCGCGGCCGGCGACGCGCACCTCGCCGAGGACCTGGTCCAGGAAACCCTCAGCCGGGTGTACGTGCACTGGAAGCGGGTGGCCGGTGCGGACAGCCCGGAGGCCTATGCGCAGACGGTCCTGGTCCGCACCTTCCTCAGCCTGCGGCGTCGGCGGAGCACCGGGGAGCGCCCCGTCGGGACCATGCCCGACAGTGCGGCGTCCGGTCCGGACACCGCGCTGCGGCTCACCCTGCTGGACGCGCTCGGCCAACTGCCGCCCCGCGACCGGGCGGTGCTGCTGCTGCGCTACTGGGAGGACCGCAGCATCGAGGAGACCGCCCGGATGCTCAAGCTGAGCAGCAGCGCGGTCCGCTCCCAGGGCACCCGCGCGCTCGGCAGGGTGCGTGCGTTGCTCGGCGACAGCCTGTCCGACCTGGTTCCGCACTGAGTGCCGCACCGAGTGCCGCACCGAGTGCCGCACCGAGTGCCGCACCGAGTACCGGTGCACGCAGGTCAAAGCCGCCACACAGCCCCCAGCAGCGACAGAAAAGGTGACGCCAGCATGCCGTTCGAAGCAGACCTCGCACATGCCCTGGACCGCACGACCGACTCCCTCGACCCCGATCTCACCACGCTCATGCGCGGAGCCGTCGAGCGCGGGCGCAGCCGCCGGCGGCTGCGCACCGCCGGCGTCATCGCCGGGGTCGGTGCCTGCGCCGTGCTCGCGGCCGCCGGCCTGGTGATGCCCGGCGCGCTCACCTGGGGCCGCTCCGCGGGATCCGACATGGAGACCGTGGCTGCGCTGGCGACGCCCCGTTCCGCGATCACCGACACCCAGATGATCCAGGCCCTGGAGGCGACGTTCCCCGGGGGCCGGTTCAGCCAGGAGACCGGGCAGAGCAACAACCCCTCGGACCCGTCCGGCGGGTACGTCGCCAACGGTGGACTGGTCCTGGACGACGGTCAGGGCGCCGCCTTCGTCGGCGTCTCTGCCGTGCGGCTCAAGCTGCCGCTCAGGGACGGCGACGGGCTGAGCTGCGATCGGACGCCCGCGCGCGCTAAGGGTGACATCTGCACGCTGAGCGAGCTGCCGAGCAGTGCCGCGATTCCCGGCGGTGCCGTGGTGATGGCCGAGCAGAACGCGGCCAAGCACCCGGCGGGTGCCGACACCGCCCACCGCTGGACGGTGACGGTGACCCTGAAGTCGACCGGCGCGCAGCTCCAGATGGTGCAGTGGAACAGCACCGGCGGCGGCACCGGCAGCGAGACGCCGAAGCCGACCCGGGCCGCGCCCCCGCTCACCGAGCAGCAGGCGGTGGCCGCACTCACCGGTGCCACCTGGGCGCCTATCCTCGGCGCCCTCGCCTGACGCGTTGCCTTGCCGAGAGCCCGTGGCGGAGAGCGGGAAGTCGGGTCGGCCGACTTCCCACTCCTTTTCCTTCACGCGGTGGCGGTGGGGGTCGGAGCGGCCTCACCGTCCCCTACTCTTCCTCCATGCTCTCTGTGGTGGTGGCCCCTTGGGCGGGCGTGGCGGAGCCGGTATTCGTCCGTAATCCGGATGAACTGCACGACGCCGCGAGCACGATGAAGGTCGCGGTGCTGGCCGCGCTGACCCGTAGCCGGGTGAACCTCGATGCCGAGGTTCCGGTGGTGAACCGCTTCGCGTCCGTCGTGGGCGGGGACTTCGGCAACGATCCGGACTGGGACAGCGATCCGCTTCCCTGGGAGCTGTTGGGTACCCACGTGCCCCTCCGCCTCCTCGCCGAGCGGATGATCACGCACTCCTCCAACCTCGCCACCAACCTCTGCCTGGCCCGCACCACCCCGCAGGCCGTCGCCGACGTCTGGCGCCGCGCGGGGGCGACCCGCAGCGCCAGCCCGCGCGGGATCGAGGACTACGCGGCGCGCGAAGCGGGCGTGCACAACCGGGTCAGCGCCCGCGACCTGGTCCGGCTGCTGCACTCGCTCGCCGGGGAGCCCGAACTCCTCGCGCTCCTCGAAGACAACGACTTCCGGGTGGACCTCGCCGCCGGCCTCCCCCCGGGCACCCGGATCGCGTTCAAGAACGGCTGGTTCCCCGGCGTCCGCCACAGCGTGGGCCTCATTCACCCCAGGGACTGCCCGTCGTACCTCCTCGCCGTCTGCTACACCGGCCCGCTCGCCTCCGGCACCGACCGCACCGATCCGGCCGCCCGCCTCCTGGCCCGCATCTCGGCGGCGGTCTGGGCACGACGCGGGCAGATCAGCAGGGCCGTCGGCGGGGCCACCGGCGGGGCCGTCAGCGGAACCCTCGGCGGGGAGATGAACGGGCGAGGGCCGTCAGCCCGTCCAGCGCCGCTTCGTTGAGCAGGTTGATCCGTACGAACCCGTCGTGCCCGGTGAGTTCGAAGCGCCGCTGATCGAGCGCGAGCAGCCGATCGCCCGGAGCCGCAGGCCGGGCGAACCGGAAGTACCCGGTCTCGACCGGCGTGCAGGCCGTCCGCCGGGGTGCTGCCGTGCCCCGCCGTCCCGTACGGATACAAGACGGTCTCCGCGTGCATGACGATCAGTCAAAAGTGGTATGGACTCGGGGCATTCCGCTCACACTGTCGGGGGAGAGCTTGGGGGTGAGCCGAAGTGTCGTCGCGCCTGCGGAATTTCGCCCGACTGGTCACGGGGCTCACTGCCCTGTCGGCCTACGTCGCGTTGCACCTGCTGGTCAGCGTGGGCATGGGCCAGCAGGTGGGCCGGAACGCGACCCTGGCACTCTGGTTCGGGGCGCCCGCCCTGGTGTTGCTCGGGCCGGTCCTGTGGCTGCGCCACCGCCGCCGGTCGGGGGCGGCGGAGCTCGTGCGGATCGTCAGCCGGTACGTGCCGCGCCGGCAGCCGTGGCACAGGGCGCTCCGGCTGGCCAACGGCCTGGGACTGATGCTGTTCGGGGGCGGATTCTACGCGGTCACCGAGTCGGAGAAGCAAGGCCACAAGATGCCGCTGGAGGCGCAGTTCCTGCTGCTGTTCGGCGGTCTGGCGGCCCTGGCGGCAGGCTTCCTGATCTTGCGCCGCACCCGCCCGTACGCGGCTCGACCGGCGGCCCGGGCCCTGCTGCTGAGCGGCCGCCAACCCGTCCTCTACCTGCGCAGTTTCGGTGACGACGACAGCGCCGCCCAGGTCGACGACGTAGCGGAGATCAACCTCCACACGCGGGAGGAGCAGCTCGCGGGCGCTCTGGGCGCCGTCGGCCCCGTGATCGCGGTGGGCCGGCCGGAGGAGCGCCTGCCGCATCTCGGCGCGGCCCGCTTCTACCTGCCGCTGGACGACTGGAAGCCCACCGTGCTGCGGCTGATGGACCTGTCCCAGCTCATCGTCCTGCGCCTCGGGCAGGGGGACGGGCTGTGGTGGGAAGTCGAGCAGGCGCGAACCACCCAGCCCGCGAAGAAACTGGTCCTGCTGGTTCCGGGCGGCGCCCCGTCCGACCTGGTCGCCCGGCTGAGCGCGTACCTGCCCGAGCCCGTACCGCCGGAAGGGTCGGGCACCGGCGAGCACTGGATCTCCGCCGTCATCGTCTTCGACGGCTCCTGGACGCCCCGCGTGTTCCCGGTGGGGCTCCGGCTCAAGGGGTGGCGGGGCTGGAACCAGCGAGCGAGTCTCGGCGCGAGGGAAACGCCCGCAGCCGAGGTGGCTCGTGCGGTGGGGACAGCGCTGGCGTCCTCGGGGCCGCGTCGGCGGACGATGGTCTTGAGAGCCTGGTTCGTGACGCACATCGCTGCTCACACGGGTTTCGGGCTGGTGGTCGCGGTGGTCCTGGCGGGCTGGCTCGGCTATCGGGCACTGCAGTTGATCGGACTCTGGTGAACACGAACTCTGGGGGAAACGTGGACCATCCGCAGCAAGGCAGCACGTTCGAGAGCACGGGCGGGGGCGGAACGGGGCAGCGCCGGGCCGTGACCGGCTGGGGTGTCGCCGTGACGGTCCTGATCCTCCTGTCGCTGCTGTACGACGTCCTGCTCACGGTGGCAGACTGGCGCGTCTACCTCGCGGTCGAGGACGCCCTCGCGGGGAACGCGACCGAGTCGGAGCTCCAGGCGGCCGATGACTTCTCGAGCTTCTTCACCTTCTGGAAGGGCCTGGTACTGGTCGTCGCGGCCGGCGTGGTGTTCCTGGCCTGGCTGTGGCGGGCGCGGATCAACGCGGAGTCGCTGGGCGGCCCGAGCAGCCAGCGCCGGGCCCGGGGCTGGACGGTCGGTGCCTGGATCACCCCGGTGGCGAACCTGTGGATCCCGTACCAGGTCGTGACGGACATCTGGAAGGCCAGCGCGCCCCGGCGGTCGAATCCCGGTCCGCTGCTCGCCGCCTGGTGGGGAGCGTGGGTGATCGGGGGTTACGTGGGGCGGGCCTACACGTACCAGGTCATGCAGGACGCGCTCTCGGAGGACGATCTGCGCCGTGCCGTGTACCTGGGCACCGTGGCCGCCGCACTCGACGTCCTCGCCGGGGTGCTGATCATCTACACCATCCACCGGATCGGCAGCTGGCAGACCCAGCGGCGCGCTGAAGCACTCCGCTGAGCCTGGTCGGCTGTCGGCTGCCGGCTGCCGGCAGCCGACCAGGCGTAGCCGTCAGTACGGCTGGACGAGGACGTGCGCCGCGCCCGGGATGCCCACCTTGAGGAGCTCGTCCTCCTCCGGGGTGGTCGGGGTGCCGGTCTCCTGCTTGAGGATCGCGCGGGACAGGCCCTGGACCCACATGGCGCGCGGGCGGCGGCGCTCCTCCCAGGCGGTGAGGGCGGCCGGGACGGTGTCGGCGGCGTCCAGGCTCTGGGCGAGCACAAGCGCGTCCTCGACGGCCATCGCGGCGCCCTGGGCCAGATGCGGGGTGGAGGCGTGGGCGGCGTCGCCCGCGAGGACGATCCGGCCGACGTGCCACGGGTCCTCGACGGTGACCTGGGAGATCCGCGAGTAGACCACGGCGGCCGGGTCGGTGACCTGCGCCAGCGCCTCGGCGATCGGGCCGTCGAAGCCGGCCAGGCGCTCGCGCAGCTGCTCGTGGGCGCGCTCCGGGTCCGGACGGAAGTTCTCGGCCTCGGCGAACACCGAGCCCAGGTACATGAGTTCCTCGCTGATCGGGGTGAGCAGCGCCTTCGCCTCGAGGTTGCCGGCGGACATCACCACGCCTCGCACCTCGGGGGAACGCGGCAGCGTCACGCGCCAGTTGGCGAAGCCGGTGTACTCGGGGGCGTACGTCTCGCCGTACAGGTGCTTGCGCAGCGGCGAGCCGATGCCGTCGAAGCCGACGACCAGGTCGTAGCGGGCGGCGTGGCCGTCGGTGAGGGTGACGTCGACGCCGCCGCCTGCGCCTGCGCCGCCGCCTGCGCCTGCGCCGCCGCCTGCGCCTGCGCCGCCACCATCGCCGCTGGTGTGGTCCGAGATCGAGGCGATGGTGGTGCCGAAGCGGACGGTCGCGCCGGCCTTGGCGGCCGCGTCGGCGAGGACCCGGGCGAGGGCGGGACGCGGTATGCCGTTGTTGGACGGGGCGTCGCCCATCCGGGGCTGCGGGATCTTGGCGAGGGTGGCGCCGGCCGGGTCGCAGATGGTCAGCACCTCCCACTCGAAGCCGGCGGCCAGGCAGGCGTCCAGGACGCCGATCTCGCGCATCACGTGCAGGGCGTTGGACGGCTGGATGATGCCGACGCCGAGCGCCTCCAACTGCTCGCGCAGCTCGGCGACATCGACGTGGTGGCCGCGCTTGGCCAGGGCGGTGGCGAGGGTGAGGCCGCCGATGCCGCCGCCGTGGACGAGGACGCGCAGGGGTGTGGTCATGCTGGTGCTCCCAGGGAAGTGCGGTTCAGCCGGGGGACGGGTGAGGCTGGGACGACGTGTGAGGCTGGGATGACGGGTGAAGCTGGGATGACGTATAGCCGGGGGAGGAGGAAGGACGGTTCAGCCGACGGGGGAGGCGGCGGCGAGTTCCATCAGGTGGTCGACCAGGGCGAGCAGCAGGTCCCGCCCGAAGGCGCGCTCGCGTACGTCACCGAGCAGCATCGGCACCTGCGGGTCGAGGTCGAGCGCGGCCCGGATCTCGTCGGGGGTACGGGTGTTGGTGTTGTGGAAGCAGTTGATCGCGACCACGAACGGGATGCCCCGGCTCTCGAAGAAGTCGATCGAGGCGAAGCTGGTCTCCAACCTGCGGGTGTCGGCGATGACGATCCCGCCGAGGGCGCCGTTGACCAGGTCGTTCCACATGAACCAGAAGCGTTCCTGCCCGGGCGTGCCGAACAGGTAGACGACCAGCTCGGGGCTGACGGTGATCCGGCCGAAGTCCAGGGCGACGGTGGTGGTGTCCTTCTGGTCGACGCCGGACAGGTCGTCCACGCCGACGCTGGCCCGGGTCAGGTACTCCTCGGTGCGCAGCGGGGTGACCTCGCTGACCGAGCCGACCAGGGTGGTCTTGCCGACGCCGAAGCCGCCGGCGATGAGGATCTTGACGGCGGCCGGGGCGGCCGGGGCGGCCGCGGGGCTGTCGATGGCGGAGTGGGTGGCGGAGTGGGTGGCGGTGGGGTCGCCGATGGCGGAGCGGGGGGTTGCCATGTTCAGAGTCTCCGGAGTCCTTCGCGTACGGCCGTGAGCAGGCCGAGGTCCACGCCCCCGGCGGCCCGGGCCACCGAGAGCGGCGCCCGGGCCTTCAGCAGGCCCTGGGCGACCAGGTCGCCCAGCAGGATCTTGGTGACCGAGACCGGGAGGTCCAGGCCGGCCGACACCTCGGCGACGGCTGCCGGGCGCCGGCAGCGGTCGAGGATCAGACGGTGCTCGGGCTGGAGGCCGCGGGCACCGGCGCGGCTGCCCCGCGCCAGGGCCACGGCGGCCTCCTCCTCGACCGTGGTGAGCACGGTGATGAGGGTGAGGTCGTCCCGCTCGGGCGCGGTGCGGCCGCGGGTGATGGTGTACGGGCGGACCATGCTGCCCGTCTCGTCCTCCGCGTCCTCCTCCAGCTCGCTCCAGTGCGGCACCGCGCCGCGCCGCAGGGGGTCCTCCCGCGCGGCGTCGTTCCCGTACGGGCCCACCCGGGTCAGCCCCGGTTCCGGGCGGCGAACACGTCGAACGAGGCGGGGGCACCAGGGGCGTTCTCGCTGCGGGCCGGGGTGGTGAGCTTCTGGCCGACCTGCTGCACCAGGGTGTGCATCGCGACGGACATCACCTCGGCGTCCACCTCCTGGGAGGCGACCACGGCCAGGTGGGTGCCCTGGGCGGCGGCGATGATGAACAGCCAGCACTCGGCGAGCTCGACGATCACCTGGTGCACCGGCCCGCCGTCGAAGAGCTGCCCGACGCCGCGGGCCAGGCTCTGCTGGCCGGTGGCGACGGCGGCCAGGCGCTCGGCGTCGGCCCGCTCGATGGTGCGGGAGTGGCTCACCACGAGACCGTCGTCGGAGAGCAGGACGGCGTTCCTGGTCCCGGGCACCGAGTCGACGAGTCCGTCCAGCAGCCAGTCCAGGTCCTGGTGGGTGGCGATCGTGCGGTTCATCACTGGTCATCCGTTCGTGTGGTTCGGGAGTCCGCGGCAGGCAGGGCCCAGGGGGAGGGGCCGGGCGCGGGAGCCGGGGGACCGGCGGGGGCGCCGGGGGCGGGGGGAGCCGCCGGGGTGGGGCCCGCGGGCAGCCGGTGCTCGCCGCTGTCCTGCGCCCGGGCGGCACGGGACTGGCGCTGGAAGGCACCGATTGCCGCACCCGCGCGCCGCACCGGGCGGTCGGAGCGCTGGAACGGGCCCGCGGGCGGTGCGGCGGCGTCGGCGGTGACCCCGGTCCCGGCCTGGGACCCGGCCCCGGATCCGGCCTCGACGGGGCGATCGGCGGGGCGCTCGACCCACTGCGGGGCCGGCGGCGGCACCCGCAGCTCGGCGGCCAGGCTGGCCTGCCGCACGCGCTGCGGCAGCGGCGGCTGCCCGCCCTCGGCCGGGCTGTACGGCACCGAGGTGGGGTACTCGCGGGTGCTGCGCCGCTCGGCCAGCCGGTAGTGGTCGGCCGGGCGGTACTGCTCGTCGGCGTACGGGGCCTCGGCCTCGGTGACCCGGGCGTAGGCGATGTCCGGGTAGGCCGGGGTGTCCCCCGCGGGCGCGGGGTCGCCGGGGGAGCTGTGCTCGATCGGATGCTCGGGCGGGAGCGGGGACAGCGGGAGGGCGGATTGCGGGAGGGCGGATTGCGGGAGGGGCTGCTCCTGGAAGGGCGGCTGCGAGGAGGGCCCCTGCGGGAACGGCTCCTGGACGGGAACCGACGGGTACGGCGCCTCCAGGGCGGGGGCCGCCGGCACCGGTGGGAAGGCCTCCTGTACGGCTGCCTCCTGTACGGGTGCCTCCTGGACCGGATCCGCCGGTACGGGACCCTCGTGCGCGGGGGCTGCCGGGTGGGGCACCTCCTGCTCGGGCGCAGCCTGGTAGGGGCCCGCTGGGTAGGGGCCCGCCGGGTAGGGGCCCGCCGGGTAGGGAGCCGCCGCCACCGCCAGTGGCACGGGCGCGGCCTGCGGCACGAAGTGGCCCTGTCCGAAGGACTCCACCGGTGCGACCGGCGGTCCGGCCGGTTCTTGGGCGGGCACCTCGTCGGAGGCCGAGCGCACCGCCCGGCGCGAGCGCCGGACCAGCGGGATGGGCTCGGCGGGCGCGCCGGGGGAGCCGTCCGGCAGCCCGGTGTCGCCGTCGATGACCAGCTCGTCCGGGACGAGCACGACCACCCGGGTACCGCCGAAGGCCGACGGGCGGAACTCGATCTTCAGCCCGTGCAGCGTGGCGAGGCGGGCGACCACGTGGAAGCCGAGGCGGATGTCGTCGGCCCGGGCCAGCACGTCGGTGCGCGGCGGACGGCTCATCAGCTCGTTGGCCGCGTCGTACTGCGCCGGGTCCATGCCCAGGCCGCGGTCCTCGATCTCGATCGCGAGCCCGCGGCCGACCAGGGCGGCCCGGACCTCGACCGGCGTGGGCGGCTTGGAGAAGGTGGTGGCGTTCTCCATCAGCTCGGCGAGCACGTGCGCGACCGGTCCGACGGCCCGCTCGGACAGCCACGGGTGGCCCTCGACGTCGAGCATGATCCGGCGGTAGTCCTGCACCTCGCCCTGCGCGGCGCGCAGCACGTCCAGCAGCGGGACGGGCTTGCGCCAGCGCCGCTGCGGCTGGCCGCCGGCCATGATCACGAGGTTCTCCTCGTAGCGGCGCAGACGGGCGGTGAGGTGGTCGAGGTCGAACAGGCCCTCCAGGACCTCCGGGTCCTCGTGCTTGCGCTCCAGCTCGTCCAGCTTGCGCAGCTGGCGGCCGATCAGCAGCTGGGTGCGGCGGGCGATGCGCTGCAGCAGCCGTTCGAAGCCGCGGTGCTGCTCGGCCTGGCCGACGGCGGCCTCCAGGGCGGAGGCGCGGGCCAGGTTGAGGGCCAGGCCGAGGCGGGCCAGCTCGTCGGTGCCGTTGCCGTGCGGGCCGGCGGTGATGGTGCGGGTCTCGGCCTCGACGTCCACCTGCTCGCCGCGCCCGAGGCGCTCGACCACCTCGGGCAGGGTGCGCCGCATCTCCTCGGCCTGGGTGTGCAGTTCCTTGATGCGGCGGCGCAGCGAGCGGCTGATCCGCCAGGAGGCGATGACCACCGCGACGACCGTGATCAGGCCGATGACGGTGGTCAGCACGACCCGGGTCAGCAGGCTCAGGATGGTGCCCTTGCCGACCTCGACGATGCCGCTGGTGCGGGTCTCGATCGCCTTGACCAGCGGGGGGTTGAGCTGGTCGAGGGCCTGGCGCCACTGGTCCTGGGCGGCGGGCAGCTTGACGGTGCCGGCCGCGTCGGCGGCGGTGGGCTTGGTCAGCTGCTGTTCGACGGCGGCCTTGGCCTGCCAGGCCGGGCTGTTCATCAGGTCGTGCCAGGCGGGGGCCTCGCCGTCCGGGATGTACGGGAGGACCTGGACGGTGAGCAGGTGGTCCTGCGCGCCGATGGCCTGTTGGACGGCCTGGTAGTCGGCGGTGCTCAGCCGGCCGGTGGGCCAGCCGCGAGCCAGGACGGCGTCCTCGCGGGCCAGCATCTCCTTCGCCCAGAAGGCGTTGACCAGGGTCTTGGAGATCCAGGTGACCTCGCCGGTGTCCACGTGGCTGAGCGCGGTGAACAGCCGCAGGTCCACCGCGATCAGGTCGGTGTAGTAGGCGTAGACGGTCTGCTGGTCGACCGATCCGCGGTCCACGGCGGCGCGCTGCTCGGCCAGCTTGCCCATGGCCTGGCGGGCCTCGGCGACGGCGCTGCGCACCTCCCCGGGCGCGCTGTCGGCGGTCTCGCCGGACAGGCTCTGGAACTGGCGCACCGCGTCGTCGGTCGACTGCCGCTGGCGGCGTAGCTGGTCGGTGTTGGCGCCGGGCCGGGCGAGTGCCTCGGCGCTGAGCCGGCGCTCCTCCTGGAGGTTGTAGTAGACGATGTTCGACGGCTGGCCGGCCTTCTGGGCCAGGAGGCCCTGGGCGGCCTGCCGCTGGAAGTCGAAGACGGTCTCGCCGCTGGTGACCGCCCAGAGGACGACGAGGGCGATGCTGGGGACGACGGCCAGGACGAGCAGCGCCGTCCGCAGGGACAGGCGTGGACGCCTGCGGGGGCCCTTCGGCGTCGGGGGCCGCCGATTCGCACGCGCGCGCAGAGCAGACTCCTTGGGGCTGGCGGCCGGCCGGTAAGGGGCCGGGCCGTCCGGGCACGGGTTTTTGACGAAGCGATACTAGTCATACCGTGTGATTGGAGTGAAAGCCCGTTCGCCACCTGGGCGGTGCTTGCACACACATGGGACACAATGTCATTCAGTCGTTGACTGTATGCATGCGGAGCAGGCTGTTCCGGACTCGCTTGACACAGTGTCAACGCGTCGCGCGGCCGGCGGGTGGCCGCCGTGTGAAAACTGTGTGACGCCGTATCGGGAGCGCCCGTGGCAGGTGCTCCACCGGACTCAACGGGACCGGGCCTCGGCGGGTTCACCGGGCACGTTCGCCGGTGCGGTCCGTCGGAAGGCTCAGTCCGCCAGGAGGCGGGAGCGGGTGGCCTCCAGCTCGGCCGCCAGGACCCGACCGGCGGCCTCCGGGTCGCCCTCGTGAACGGCGCGGACGAGAGCGGCGTGCGAGTCGTAGCCCTGGTTCGGGTCCTCGGCCCGAAGGTCGAACAGGCCGATCAGGGTGACCAGTTGCTCCCGCAGAACCGGGGCGAACTGGGCGAAGAGGTCGTCCAGGACGGGATTGTGGGCAGCGGTCACGAGGGCGGTGTGCAGGGCGATGTCGGCGTCCACGAAGGCGGTGTCGTCGGCCCCGCCCGCCGCGCGGCGGGCCGCCAGTGCGGCGTCGAGGGCGGCGAGGTCCGCCTCCGTGCGCCGGGTGGCCGCGAGGCGGGCGGCCTGCACCTCGACCATCGTCCGCACCTCGTAGACGTGCGCCAGTTCGGCGCGGCGCAGCCGGGCAGGCCAGTCCTCGGCGGGGCGGTCGGCGGTGACGAACACCCCGGAGCCCTGGCGGCTCTGCACCATTGCGGCCGCGGCGAGCGTGCGCAGCGCCTCCCGGATCGTCGAGCGGCCGACACCCAACTCCTTGGCCAGTGCGACCTCGCCCGGCAGCTTCCCGCCCACCGGCCACTGGCCGGACCGGATCTGCTCCTCGATCCGCGCGGCGGCCTGCTCGGCGAGGGGGGAGGGGCGGAGCGGGATCATCGGGCTCACCTGTCAGGTTGTCTGAGGACTTGTGTCGTGGGTACTCTACCCAACATGCAGCCGTGGATCCTCCCCGTGGGGGGCCTTCTTCTTGGTGGCCGCAGCGGGGCGTGACCGGACCGGCACCCCGCTGCGGGGCGCCGACCTGCCGGTCACCGGTATGCGTCATGAGGAACTCGCATGATCTTCCCGACCCTGCACGCCCCCGCCGGGCCCGTCCCGGCCGACACCCCCGCCTGGAACCCGCAACGCGGCGGCGCCATGCCCTCCCACCGCTACCGCCCCGCCCACGACCGGGTCCACGTCCCCGCCCTGATGCGGCGCTGGCCCGGCCGGCGCATCGAGCGGGCGCCGCTGTGGGTGCCCGTCGACCTGCGGGACGGCAACCAGGCCCTCGCCGAACCGATGGACCCGACGCGCAAGCAACGGATGTTCGACCTCTTCCTGGCCATGGGCTTCAAGGAGATCGAAGTCGGCTACCCCTCCGCCAGCCGCGCCGACTTCGACTTCGTCCGCCAACTCGCCACCACCCCCGGCGCCGTCCCCGAAGACGTCACGGTCGTCGTCTTCACCGCCGCCCGGGCGGACCTGATCGAGCGCACCTTCGAGGCCGTCGCCGGCCTGCCGCACGTCGTCGTCCACCTCTACACCGCGACCGCGCCGCTGTGGCGGGACGTCGTCCTCGGCAAGGAACGGGCGGAGCTGCGGGCGCTCATCACCGAAGCCGCCACCCACACGGCCCGGCTCGGGGAGGGCCGGGACGGCCTGCGGTTCCAGTTCTCGCCCGAGGTGTTCAACCTGACCGAACCCGACTACGTGCTGGAGGTGTGCAACGGGCTGACCCGGCTGTGGGACGCGAGTCCCGACCGTCCGGTCATCCACAACCTGCCGGCGACCGTCGAGATCGCCACACCCAACGTCTACGCCGACCAGATCGAGTACATGGACCGGCACCTGGAACGGCGCGACGCGGTGATCCTCTCCGTCCACCCGCACAACGACCGGGGCACGGGCGTCGCCTGCGCCGAACTCGCGGTGCTGGCCGGCGCACAGCGGATCGAAGGCTGCCTGTTCGGCAACGGCGAGCGCACCGGGAACGTCGACCTGGTCACCCTGGCACTCAACCTGCACACCCAGGGCGTCGACCCGATGCTCGACCTGTCCGACATCGACGAGATCCGGCGCACCGTCGAACACTGCAACCGGCTGCCCGTCCACGAACGACACCCGTACGCCGGCGACCTGGTGCACACCGCCTTCTCCGGCACCCACCAGGACGCCATCAAGAAGGGGTTCGTGCAACACGCCAAAACCGCCGCCGAACTGGGCGTCCCCGAACGGGAGGCACCCTGGTCGGTGCCCTACCTGCCGATCGACCCGGCCGACCTGGGCCGCGACTACGAGGCGGTGATCCGCGTCAACAGCCAGTCCGGCAAGGGCGGCATCGCCTATCTGCTGCGCGCCGGCGAAGGGCTCGAGCTGCCCCGACGACTGCAGATCGAGTTCGCGCGGACCGTACAGCAGGCGACCGACGACAGCGGCAGGGAAGTGACGGGCGAGGAGCTGTACCGGCTGTTCCGGGCGGAGTACCTCGATGAGAGTTCCTCATGGGCCTGGCAGGTGGGTGACGACTGGGCCGAGGTCGACGGACGGCGCGGCACCGGCGTCGGACCGCTGGACGCCGTCGCGGACGCGGTCGGGGCAGAGATCCTCTCCTTCAGCGAACACGCGGTGGGCTCCGGGCCCGAAGCGGTCGCCTACGTCGAGGCACGGATCGGAGGCCGGGTCGTCTGGGGCGCCGGACGGGACACCTCCGTCCTCACAGCCGGCGTACGGGCGGTGCTGAGCGCGGCGGGCCGGGCCGCCGCCGGCGGCGCTACCGGGAAGGTCATGAGGGGGACTCATGGGTCGGGGTCATGAGGGGGGTTCATGGGTCGGGGTCATGAGCGGGGCTCATGGGTCGGGGTCATGAGAGGGACTCATGGGTCGGGGTCATGCGAGGAACTCATAGGCCGGGGTCATGAGAGGGACTCATGGAGCCCCGTCCGCCGTGACGCCGAACCGAGCGGAACACCGTCCGGACGGCAGTCCGTCCGATCTGCCTGAGGCCGCTCGGCCTGAGGGCCGCTCCGCCTGATGGTCGGTCAGCGTCCGAGCTCCACGACGGTCTCCCGGGTCAGCTCCTGTGCCCGGGAGACCGTCGCGGTCAGGTCGTGCGCCGATCCGCCGGGTGCCGCGAGGAGGGTGCGGACTCGCCGGCCGAAGTCCTCGGGTGCGGCGGTGAGTTGCTCGGCGACGGCCAGGGCACCCTTCTCGTTGAGGCACCAGCGGCGGTCGTGGGCGTGCAGGGCCTGCACCAGGACGCCGAACGCCTGGGACAGGCAGAGCGAGACGTACAGCGCGTCCGCGCGGGCGGCTCCCTTCTCGGCGACGTCGAGCAGGAACCCGGCCTCCCAGGCGGCCGCCGTCAGGGCCTCGCGGAGCGGCTCGGGGTAGCGTGCGGCCTGCCGCTTCAGAGCCGTCAACTCGCCGGCAGGGTCGGCAAGTACCTGCCCGCACGCCACCTCGCCGGGGTAGCAGGGCGACCAGAATCCGAGCGGATGGCCCGGTTGCACCCCTACCTCGTAGCGGCCCTCGCGGCAGTCCGCCCACACCTGCTCGACGCGGTCCAGGTCCCGCAGGATCCAGTCCACGGCGACGCCGTCGACCCGCAGCCACGCGCCGCCGTTCACCCACGGCCCCCAGCCGCCCGGCCCGGCGACCTCCACGCCGGGGCCGGCCAGTGCCCGCAGCGCTTCCAGGTCGAGGTCGCCCCGGTAGTACACCCCGAGATCCCAGTCCGAGCCCGCACTGTGCTCGCCCCGCGCCCGGCTGCCCCCGAGCATCACGCCCACCACGCCCGGCACGGTGGTCAGTTGATCGGCCATGCCCTCGATGATCGTTCGCATGGACAGAGTCTGACAGAGCGAAAGGCGGAAGGGTCGAACGGCCGAGGGGAATGGAGGACGAGGTGAGGGAAGCAGAGGAGGTGAACTCACTCCTCGCCACTCTCAAGATATAGAGCCACGGGGGCCTTGCCGCAAGGCCCCCGTCATGCCGCAGAATCACCAACTCAAGCCCAAGGACCGGCGAAAACGGGAGAGTCACGAATGCGAGTGGTGTTGTCGGCGTACGGGTCGCGCGGGGATGTCGAGCCGCTGGCCGGGTTGGCGCTGCGGCTGCGGGAGCTCGGCGTGCAGGTGCGGGTGTGCGCGCCGCCGGACGAGGAGTTCGCGGCGCGGCTGGCCGAGGTCGGGGTGGACCTGGTGCCGGTCGGCCAGTCGGTGCGTTCGCTGGTGAGCGGGCCGCCGCCGGCGCCGTCGGACCTGCCGAAGCGGGCGGCCGCGCTGGTCGAGCAGTTCTACGAGGCGGTGCTCGGGGCGGCCGAGCCGGGTGGCGCGGTGGTGGCGACCGGGCTGTTCCCGGCCGTGGCCGGGGCGCAGGCGGCAGCCGAGAAGCTGGGCGCGCGCTTCGCGTACCTCGCGCTGCAGCCGACCGTCCTTCCCTCCCCGCACCACCGGCCGTTCGAGTACCCGATACAGCCGTACCCGGCGGAGGTGACCGACCACCGGGAGCTGTGGGAACTCAACATCGGGGCCATGAACGCGCTGTTCGGCGGGCCGGTCAACGACCACCGGGCGGCCGTCGGGCTGCCGGTGGTCGAGAACGTCCGCGACCACGTCCTCACCGACCGCCCGTGGCTGGCCACCGACCCGACGCTCGACCCGTGGCGGCTGCCGGCCGACCTCGAGGTGGAGCAGACCGGCGCGTGGATCCTGCCGGACGAGCGCCCGCTGCCCGCCGACCTGGAGGCCTTCCTGGCGGCCGGCGAGGCACCGGTGTACGTCGGCTTCGGCAGCATGCCGCTGCGCGACGCGCCGGGCGCGGCCCGGGCGGCGGTCGACGCCGTCCGCGCGCAGGGCCGCCGGGTGCTGCTGGGACGCGGCTGGGCCCAGCTGGCCGAGGTCGACGGCGCGGACGACTGCTTCGCCGTCGGGGAGGTCAACCAGCAGGCGCTGTTCCGTCGGGTCGCGGCCGTCGTCCACCACGGCGGCGCGGGCACCACCACCACGGCCGCCCGCGCCGGTGTGCCCCAGGTCCTGGTCCCGCAGATCGTCGACCAGCCGTACTGGGCGTCGCGGGTGGCCGAGTTGGGCATCGGCGTCGCCCACGACGGCCCCACCCCGACGGCCGACTCCCTGGCCACCGCCCTCCGGCAGGCCCTGACCCCGGAGACCACCCGGCGGGCCGCCGCCGTCGCGGGCGAGATCCGCACGGACGGCACCGCGGTGGCGGCGAGGCTGCTGCTGGACGCGGTGGGCTGAAACCGTTCCCCGGGCGGAGTGGGAAGTCGGCGGGGCCGACTTCCCACCCCCCAGCAGGGCAGGAGGGCGGCTCGGTGAGGTACTTGGTGCCCTCGTCCGGGAGCTTGTTGCCGTTCTTGTCGAAGAACTGCCAGGACGTCGCCCGCATCGTCCCCGGGCGGGCGACCACCATGCGGCGGGTCGGGGAGTCGCCGACGGTGACGGGCTGGGGCTCGGTGGTCGTGCCGTCCGCCCAGGTCACCAGCACCCGGCCGACGTCGGGGCCGATGGAGAGCGTCACCACGTCCGCCGGCGGCACGATGCCGTCCTTGCTGCTGCGGCCGAACAGGCCGCCGCCGTGGACGGTCCGCTCGCGCGGGTCGAGCTTGCCCGGGGACGGGGTGCTGCCCTCCGCGTCGTGGCCCAGGCGCACCCCGTCCACGGTGAAGTAGGTGTTGATGACATCGGAGTCGGGGTCCCAGTACTGGGCGACGTACTCCGGAGTGGGCTTGGGGACGGTGGAGTCGAAGGGCGTGCGCTCCTGCCACACCGCCAGCGCCTGTTCGTACGCCCGCTCCTTCGGCGCCGCCGGCCAGAGCGCCTGCCAGATCTCCCAGGTCTTGCCGTTGGCGACACCCTGCCCGAGCCGGACCCGGACCGGGGTGAACGGGTCGCGCGCGCCGGGGGTGGCGGCTCCGGCCGTCGGGACGGTGGCGGACTCGCCGACCGCTCCGGTTCCGGCGGCTCCGGTCCCGACAGCTCCGGCGCCGGCGGGGGCTCCGATCCCGGCGGGGGCGACATGCTGGGTGGCCGCCGGGCCGGGGTGCAACTGCGCCAGCACCCCGCCCGTCAGGGCCACCACCGAGGCCAGCGCCACCGCGCCGACCACCGTACGGCGGCGGTTCCGCCGCCGGTGGCCGCCCGCCACGATGTCCGCGACCGGTGCCGGGCCGACCTTCGCCTCCGCCGCCGCCTCGGCCAGGCCGAGCCCGATCCACAGGTCCTTGCCGGCGTCCACGTCCGCGCTCATACCGCTCCTCCGATGTGTGTCGTGTCCTTGAGTCCCACCAGCTCCGTGACCTGCCGCAGCCGCGCGATGCCCTTCGCCGCGTGGCTGCGCACCGCGCCGACCGAGCACCCCATGGCCGTCGCCGTCTGGCTGTCGCTCAGGTCCTCCCAGTGCCGCAGCACCACCGCCTCCCGCTGGCGCGGCGGCAGCGTCGCCAGCGCGGTGAGCAGCGCCCCGCGCTGGTCGGACCGGGCGAACCCGTCCTCCGGTCCCGCCGCGTCCGGCACCGCGTCCACCAGCAGCTCCGGCAGCCGGCGCCGCCACCGGCGGGCGTGCTGGTTGACCAGGATCCGCCGCACGTAGGCGTACGGATCGTCCGCCCGCCGTACCTTCGACCAGGCCGCGCAGGCCTTCTCCGCCGCGGACTGCACCAGGTCCTCCGCCGCGTACTGCTCGCCGGCCAGCAGGTACGCCGTCCGTACCAGGCGCGGCCAGACCGCGACGATGAACGCCTGGAACTCGTCGTTCGGCCCGCTCTTCGCTTCTCCCATGAGCACCTCCTCACCCACCCAGAGCCCAGGTGCGGACGGAAGCGCTTACTCCCGTGCGGGCCCTCCTGCAGAGCCACGGCCGGAAGGGCCGCCGGGGATCGACGCGAGGTGCGGAGGGGCTGGGGGCCGGCGCGGGCAGCGGCCTGACCGAAGGCCTGGCGGAAGGCCTGGCGGGTGGCCGGGCACAAGGCGGGGCAAAAAGCCTGGCAGGAGGCCTGAAGGCCGCGCGTAAATCCGCTTGGGAATCCGTGGGCCGGGTCGCTACCATCCAGCCGATGATCCTTTCTCATGACGTATCAGGCAGCGGGCCCGCCGTGGTGCTGCTGCACTCCTCGGTATGCGACCGGCGGATGTGGGACGCGCAGTGGCAGCGGCTGGTCGACGCCGGGTACCGGGCGGTGCGGTGCGACTTCCGGGGCTTCGGTGACTCGCCGCTCGCGGACGGCCCCTACAGCGACGCCGGGGATGTCCTGGCCCTGCTGGACCACCTGGGCATCGAGTCCGCGGCGCTGGTCGGCTCCTCGCACGGCGGCCGGATCGCCCTGACGGCGGCCGCGCTGCGCCCGGACGCGGTGACGGCGCTGGTGCTGCTGGCCCCGGGCATGCCCGGGCACCAGCCCAGCGAGACGCTGCGTGCCTTCGGGGGCCGCGAGGACGAGCTGATCGAGGCCGGGGACATCGACGGGGCCGTCGAGCTGAACGTCGAGACCTGGCTGGGGCCGGAGGCGGACGAGACGGTCCGCGCGAACGTCCGGCGGATGCAGCGGCACGCCTTCGACGTGCAGGCGGAGGCGACGACCGGCCCGGACCGGGAGGACGTCGACCTCTCCCTGATCAAGGCCCCCACCCTGGCCGTCGGCGGCGCCCACGACGTGCCGGACTTCCGCGAGATCGCCGCCGCCCTCCCCGGCTTGCTCCCGAACGCCCGATACCTCGAACTGTCCTGGTCCGGCCACCTGCCGAGCCTGGAGCGGCCGGAGGAGACGACCGCCCTGGTGCTGGACTTCCTGCGGGAGGCCGCGGACGCGCGGTAGCGGCCCGGTTGCCGGGCCACGGCGGAGGAGCGGGACGTCGGATCGGCCGACTTTCCGCTCCCTGCTTCCCGCCCGTTTCAGCGCCCCGGAGAGTGGCGCCGCCCGGCCGACGTCATGCCTGCACGCCGGCCGCCTGCACGCCGGCCGCCTGCACGCCGGCCGCCTGCACGCCGGCCGCCGGCACACCGGCCGGTGTCACACCGGCAGACCGGTCGGCGTCACACCGGCTGACGTCACGCCGGCCGCGTCGAGGCGGGCGAGGAGTGCGCGGCACTGGCGTTGCAGCTTCTCGTCCTCCTCGATCGTCCCGAACCGGCCGCCCCGGCGCGGCAGTTCGAGCTGCGCCCGCAGCAGCGGGACGGCCGGCGCGGCGGCGGCACCCATCCGCTCCAGGCAGGCGGCGACGTGGCCGCCGGTCGCGGAGTTCCTCTCCCAGGCCGGGAGCAGCGCGCCGAGGACGGCCGGGGCCTCGGGCTCGCCGCCGATCTCCCACAGCGCGGCGGCGCAGTGGACGCGCACCCAGTCGTAGTCGTCGGCCAGCAACGCGCGCAGCCGGGGCAGGGCGGCCGCCGCGGCGGGACCGATCCCGCCGAGGACGTCGGCGGCCTCGTTCACCCGGAAGGGGCCGGTGGCATCGAGCGCGGGGAGCAGCAGCGGCAGGACCTCCGCCGGATCGCCTCCGACCGCCCACAGCGCGGCGAGGGCGGCGGCCACCACGCTCGGATCCGCCTCGGCGGCCGTCGTCAGCGCCCGGATCCGCGCCAACGTGCCCGAGCCCGAGCCCGAGCCCGAGTCGGCACCCGTACCCGTGCCCGCACCTGCGGCCGCCGGGCCGAAGCGCCGCAGGTTCTGCAGCGCGGTGGAGGCGGTACGCCACTGTTTCTCCCGCACCGCCGCGTCGAGCACCTCCGTGACGGCCGGCAGCGCCGCCGTGTCCCCGAGCGCCCCGAGGGCGGCGAGGACCGATCCCACCTCCGTGTCGCTCCACTGCGTATCCAGGTCGAAGCCCCGCAGCATCTTGGCCAGGCGTGGCGCCAAGGTCCCTGCAGCGGAGGGGAGATGGCGCGCGACACCGACCGCCCGCCAGGCGTCGGCTCCGCTGTCCAGCGCCGTCAGCAGTCCCGGCCGGGCCCGTTCGTCGCCGAGGTGGGCCAGCGCCAGTACCGCCTCCTGGTGGGCCCGGCGCCGGTGCGGCTGGGGCGAGGACCACACCTCGGGCCCGAACTCCGCGCGCTGGGCCGCGACGAGGGCGGCGAGGGCCTCGCGGGCGGGGCCGGCGACGGCGTGGCAGGTGCCGAGGACGGCCGCGGCCTCGGCAACCACCTCGGGATGCGGGTCGGCCAGCCGCTCGGCGACCATGCCGATGAGCGAACCGTGGTCGCCCCGCCAGGACGTGACGAGCTCGGCGGTCATCCGCAGGGCGTCGAGGCGGGCGCCGGGATCCGGGCTGCGCAGCTGCTCCGCGAGCAGTGCGGTGCGGTCGACCACCCGGGCGTCCAGCACCTGGTGGAAGGTGCGCAGCAGCCGGGTGGTCGGCGAGTGGACCACCGAGTGGCGCTCCAACTCCTCGAATGCGGCGATGACGTACCCCGGAGCGCTGCCCGGCTCGATCGGCGGCTTCTCCTGGACGGGCCGGGGCGAAACCCACCAGCCGTCGGCCGGCTCCGCCTCCCGCCGCAGCAGCCCGATCGCGGCCGTGACCTCGCCCCCGCCCGGCTCCGTCGCGCAGCGGGTGCGGTGGACGAGGGCGGCGAGCCGGGTGGTGGTGTCCAGGGCCTCGTCGTCGGCCAGGGCGGTGAGCCACGCCGTCGCCTCGCCCACCGCCTCGGGGCGGCGCAGGGCCAGCGTGGCCATCGCCTCGACCAGCAGCAGCCGTTCGACCACCCCGGGTTCGGCGCTCAGCCGCTCGCGCAGCACCGCCACCGCGCGCGGGACGTCGTCGACGAGCAGCCCGAGCGCGGGGATGGCGGCCTGCCGCAGCAAGCGGTCGGCGTCGTGGTCCGAGGCGAACCGCACGAACACGTCCGCGCGCCGGCGCAGGAGGGCCAGCGAGTCGGAAACGTCCCCACCGGCGAACCCGTACGCCTCGTGGTCCGCCGCCTCGCGGCCGATGCTCACCAGCAGCTCGACGATCGCGGCCCGCCCGGGCACGGCGGGGTCGTCCACCAGCTCGAAAAGGAACGGCAGGGTGGCCGTGGTGGCAGAGTAGATGCTGCCCTGGTGGAGGACGGCGCTGTAGTAGTGGTCGAGTGCGGCGGCCCGCTCCTGCTCGTCCGGCGAGGCCAGGGCCGCCAGCAGGTCCGGCACCTCCTCGGCGCTCCCGTAGGCGTGCGACAGCCGCTCCCAGTCGATGTCGTGCAGTCCGTTGAACATGATCGGCACTCTGCCGGACCGGTCTGACAGCGGGACCGGTCCGGCAGCCAGGGCCCGGCCCGTCCTCGCCGCCCGAGGGCGGGGGCGACAATCGGCCAGGGCGGGGAAACCCGCGACTCGAACGTGTGTCGGGCGCCATCATGGCTGGGTGCACTTCACCTCGGAGATCAGCTCGGACGGCGTCACGCAGCGCGGCTTTACCCTCGACGGTGTGCCCGGTGTGCCCGGTGTGCCCGGTGTGCCCGGTGTGCTCTGGTGGCCGGACGGGCGGCCGCTCGACGGGCGGCCGCTGGTGCTGCTCGGGCACGGGGGTGGCGGCGACAAGCTGGCGGTGGCGGAGCGGGCCCGGAGGTGTGTCGCGCGGTACGGCTTCGGCGCGGTGTCACTGGACGCGCCGGGGCACGGGGAGCGGCCGCGCACCGCGCAGGACGAGCGGTTCGTGACGGAGATCGGGGAGTTGCTGGCGGCCCGGCGGCCGATCAGCGCGTGGGTGGCGCGGTACACGGCGGCGCTCGCGGAGCGGGCGGTGCCGGAGTGGGTGGCCGTGCTGGATGCGCTCGGCACGGTGGGGGAGGGCCTCGGCCCGGTCGGGTTCTGGGGGCTGTCGTTGGGGAGTGCGGTCGGCATTCCGCTCGCGGCGGCCGAACCGCGCATCGTCGCGGCGGTGTTCGGGCTGGCGGGGCACGCGGCGCAGGCGGAGGCGGCGGCGCGGGTGGGCGTGCCGTTGGAGTTCGTCCTGCAGTGGGACGACGAGCTGGTTCCGCGCGAGGGGGCGCTGGCATTGTTCGGCGCGTTCGGTTCGCGGGAGAAGACGCTGCACGCCAACCCCGGCGGCCACCTGGAGGTGCCGGACTTCGAGGTGGCGGCCTCGGAGCGCTTCCTGGTCCGGCACTTGGGTGTGGGTAAGGGCGTCCGCCAGTAGGTCATCGGATGCGGGGGCTTCGAGGCCGGGTATCCCAGCGGTAGAGGGTCCAAGCCCGTCTGATTAGGCAGCGGACAG